>JBJEUH010000128.1:0-19470 GCA_051883735.1 Candidatus Ventricola sp. | reverse complement strand
TGCTCGTCGGCACGCTGGAGAGCCGCGGCATCGACACCCGCGGCATCGTGATGGATAGGGATGTGTTCACCACGCTGGCCTTCGTCACGCTCGACGACACCGGCAACCGGGAGTTCAGCTTCGCCCGCAAGCCGGGCGCGGACACGCGCCTGACCGAGCAGGAGACGCTCGGTGCCGGACTGATCGACGATTGCCGCGTCTTCCACTTCGGCACGCTGAGCCTAACGGACGAGCCGGTGCGCAGCGCCACGCGCGCCGCTGTCGCCTGTGCCAAGGCACAGGGCAAGCTCATCAGCCTCGACCCGAACCTGCGCAAGCCCCTCTGGAGGAGCGAGGACGAAGCTCGCGAACAAATTGAATGGAGCCTGCGTCAGGCGGACATCGTGAAGATCAGCGACGAGGAAATCGACTTCCTCTGGGGTCTCTCGCCGGAGGACGGCGCGCAGAAGCTGCTCTCTGAATATGGCGTTTCGCTCGTCTATGCCACGCTCGGCCCGAAGGGCTGCCACGTTGCAAACCGGAACGGCACAGCCACGGTCGATTCCCCGAAGGGCATTCACGTCGTGGACACCACCGGCGCGGGCGACATCTTCGGCGGCAGCGCCATGAGCCGTTTCCTTGCGCTCGGCAAGCGGCCCGACGAGCTGAGCGTTGCGGAGATGACGGAGATCGTGCGCTTCGCCTGCTGCGCCGCGAGCCTGTCCACGCAGAAGCACGGCGGCATTTCCAGCGTCGTGCCGGTGGAGCAGGTGATCGGCTGCGTAAAGGAAACGTATGGTTTGCGGTGATTTTGACCATTCAAACAGCAGCCACGCAAACGAGCATCAGGATGCAGAAACTCAATGATATATATGCGGGATGATGAAGTCTTCACGGATATACCCGCCTCCGGGAATGAATCAAGGAGCACGAAAGCGATCTATGCTGCCGTGCTCCTTTTGTATGGTTCAGGAAAGAGAAAGGATTTCCTCGAAGATGTTCTGCTCTGCCTCCGCCCGTGTCAGAGTCATCAGCCCAACCCACTTCATCGGATCGCTGCTCTTGAGCGCTTCGTCGATCCCCCAGCAGCGCTGATAGCCCTGCATGAGCGCATCGAACCGTTCCTGCGCCTGCTGCCCGATGTCGTAGCAATACAGGTACAGCGTGCCGTCCAGCAGCATCCGGGTGAATCGAACGGGATGCTGCTTTTGTAACCTGTCGAAGGTCATGCTACCCCAGTGGTTAAGCGGTGGAGTTTTCGGTACTTCCAAGTCCGGCAGATAATAATCTCCGTGCAGGGTGTAATCAAGCCCGTTTCGCTCATCATGAATATTCATAGGAAGTGCGTTTGCTGTCATCTGTTTCATTGTTCTGTCCTCCTGCATGTCATCGTTGGCTCAGAGAGTATCCTCTACGAACCGCATCTCCTTCCCACTTCACACGCATCCCATACAGGCACATCCGTTCTCGTTTATGAAGGTCAAAGAAAGCCTACAAATCAGAAGGCCACAGATTCGAATTCTGTCCCGTGCGTCTTAACCCGTCAACCCGCTTCGCGGCCTGTATTGGATGGGTCGCGGGGCGGAAATTTGTTATATTGTTATTGCTTCTTTTTAAGGTCGTCAGACCCATGATCACAAATCTTGTCACACCAACGATCATGCAACCTCTCATTTCCCCTGATACCCCCCTGCGTTTTTCGAGGGCCGAGATGAAAACGATTGCTTCTTTTGATTGCAGCGCAAAGAACTGTGGTAGAATTTTCTTGTGCCCCTGTTCCGGGAAGGGCTCAGGGGTGCATCTGATCGAATGCCGTGACAGGTGTTGGCTTGGCTTTTTGTCCATTTGCATGCCATCATGGCGCCATGGCGTCTCGGCAGGTTCAAAAGGGAGGAAAACGGAATGGGTTACAAAAGGATGCGGCTTCCTGTGCTGCTTGCTGCGGTGCTTATGCTGCTGTGCGGCGCGCAGGCGATCGCCGAGAGCATGACGGCCGTGCCTGCGGACAGGATTCGCAGCGTCGCGCTTCCGGCAGGGGTTGTGATGGTCGGCGAGCCCGTAATCAGGGATGGCAAGGTCGTCGTTTATGTGGATGATGACAAGACCAACTGGACCGAGGTGCTGCTGAAAGCCGCCGCAAGCAACATGCTCGCTGCGACGCTGACCGTCGATGCGCCTGAGGGGGCCGTCGCGGGCACGCGGGAGAACTTCGGCGCCGGCGATCCAGAAACGCTGTCCGCCATCTCTCAGGGCACGGTACCCGACTGGTTTGCAGACTACAGCCCTGGTCCGCTCGCCCAAAGCAGCCTGGATGGCTCCGCGGTGTTCGCGGAAGTCCAGTTCGGACAGCCTGCATTCTATGTTGAGCCCGTCTCCGCCAGCGGCGCGGGCACGGTGCTCGCGTGGAAAAGCAGCGACGGGCAGAGGCAGTATGAATATGTGCAGTGGGAAATCCATCACAGCAATCCGGACGCACGCGAGGTGCAGAAGCCTCTGCTGACCACGGATACGCTTTCCTCCGTGCCCGCTGCGCTTCCTGCCGGGGTAAAGGCTGAAATCGAGCCGGGCGGCGTCACCTGCACGGTGGAGGATTTCTCCGCCCTTTCCAGCCTGCCCATCGTCATCCATGCGCCGGAAGGCGCAACCGCTGCGGTGGTCTATGCGTACAACGGAAAGGAGACCGTCGAGGAGACCGTCGAGGTCCATGGCGGCACCGTACGCCTGACCATCACCCCAAGCTCCCATACGACGTTCAGGGACCGGATCGGGCCTGCGCAGCTGGATTACAGCATCGCCTTTGTGACCGGGGACGAACCGGAAATGACCCTGCTTGACTTCGGCGCGTTCAGCGTATGGCTGCTCGCCAAGGAAAAGGTGCCGTATCCGTATTACAATCAGCAGGGGGCCAGGCCGGTGGAGAGCGAGCGGCTGACGATCCGGCAGGGGGCGACGCAGATCAGCAACGAGGCCGTCTATCGGGAAACCTACGGAAACGCCCATCTGAGCAAGGCTGCGCTGGACTTCTCGGCAAGCAGCAGCGGGAACGTCCGCCTGGAGGTCACAGCGCCGTCGTGGGCAGCTGCGTATGGCCTCAGCGGATCGGGCGGCGACTTCATCTATCAAAACGACTGGGGGCTGTACATCAGCAGCGACAAGCATCCCATTTCGTCCGGCGAAACCGTATCCGTATACGACCTGCCGTTTTTCAGGACGGTGCAGACGGGCCAAGTCCTCGTCTATCTGCAGGACGGCATCACCGCCCGCTACGGCGGATATGTGTACGTCATCAGCTGGTATGACGACATCAGCGACAAAACGCCGCGCCTCGTCGAGTACCTCTCCATCACGCATGACACGTTCAGCGAAACGGTCCGCAATGCGGTCGTGGATACGGAGCAGGACATCGTCAGGGCCGTACAGGAGGTCACGGCGGTTTCCGGAAACGCCTGGGAGCTGGTCGTACGCCACGACCCGCAGAGCGGAGAGAACGCCATCCACTACGACCTTCAGATGGAGGATGCGCGCCGCGTTTCCTACAGCCTGAACGGGGATACCGTGTTTTACATTCCCTACCCCGAGGGATGCGCCTATGGGGACGAGGATGTCACCTATCAGCTGTATCATTACGACGACACCTACCAGTCCTATACCGTCGTGGAGCTCGTTCCGACGCCTTACGGACTGCGGTTTGTGGAGGATCACCTGAGTCCGTTCGTCCTCACATGGAGCAAGGGCCCGCAGGATGCCGCAGGATCCGCCGATGCGCCTGAAATCGATCTGCCCCAGACGGGCGACAAGTCGCATCTGGAAGGACTGATAGGCGTACTGGCGGTCTCCATGGCCTTGCTGGCCGTGATATGGCGCAGACGCAGCGCGTAAGCGGCCGTTCCGGTCAAGCCGAATCGCACTTGACGAAGGCGGATTCCCATGATTCCGGGCACGCATTGCCGGCGGCCCATCCATGAAAAAGCCGTTCAAAGGCCAGACAACACGAAGCCCCGCGGAGCCATCTGCTGATGCAGGCAGTCTCCGCGGGGCTTTTCTATTCAAGCTTCTGTTTCAGGCGGCTTTTCCATTATATTTCAAAAACATGACGCCGAACAGCACGCCCGCAAGGGCCAGCGCACAGCCGAGGCCCGTGTAGAACACGGCGATGAACACCTCGGGCGCAAGTCCGGAGGCGCGCAGCCAGATGCCGCCTCCCATCATGACGGCCATGATGACGTAGGCCTTCAGGTCGAAAAAGTGCCAGACCGGGCGGAATTCTTCCTCGTAGCCCTTGATTCTCCCGGTGTGCTTGATGCTCATTTTGAAAAACATCAGGCCAAACGCGGCGAAGACCGCGGCGGACAGCAGGACATGAACGGCACCGATCTGCGGGAGCCTTGCATAGGAGAGGACGCCCAGTCGGGCGACATTTAGCCCCGCCAGCAGCCATACGCATCCGGCCACGGCCAGCAGAGTCCGCTTTTTCACATGAAAAACAGGACGCTTGCCCATGCGCTCAATCTCCGCTTTTCTCCAGCCTTCTGAGGGACAGCAGCAGCAGGATGATGCCCACGCCGGTGAGGATATGGCCGATGCCCGCGATGCCGGAAATCGAAGCGCTCGCCCCGGCGGACAGGCTCATGCCCAGCACCTGCGTCACGCCGCGCACGGCCATCATCACAGCGGTCAGCGGCACGCCGACGTTGTAGACGCGCAGGAAGACGCGGAAGGTCTTCTGCTTCTCAAGATCGCCCTGCGCCGCGAACAGCGCCACCAGCAGGAACATCACCATGCCCAGCAGGAACAGATGGGTGTGCACCTTGCCCAGCGCCGTCACGCCCTCAAAGCCGCTCAACTTCGTGAACTCGCGGTAGAACACGCCACCCACCATCGCGGCCACGGCGTAGACCAGGGAAAGATTCAGATACTTCTTCATCGTTTGTCACTCCTTTTTCATGGCGTTAAAGCCGATCAGCACGGTCCAGACATACGCGCAGGTCTTGGGAATCATCAGCATGCCCACCGCCGGCACCGTGTCCGCGAACAGCACGACCGGGATGTAGCAGGCAAAGCTCAGCACCACCGTCAGCCAGAGCCAGCGGAAGGCCCTGTCCTGCTGCTCCTTCGCGCTGCGGTAGAAGAGCACGACGATCAGCGCGCCGAGGATGGTGAAGGGCACGTTGCGCAGGATGCCCCAGGAGAGGGGCGGGGTTGCGCTCGTCCAGGTGTTCTGCGGCATGAGGCAGAGCGCGACGCGCGCGATCGCCAGCACCCAGACGGCGGCGGTGATCTCCTTCTTCCCCTCGACCGCATAGCGGCTGCGCCAGACGTAGTACAGCAGCACATAGAACGCCGTCATCGTGACGGACGTGACCAGCTTGCCGATGCCCAGCGCCGCCGTGTAATTCTGCAGCCCGGTCGTGCACAGCGCCACGGCCCGGGGAATGAGGTGGAACGCGTCGCCGCAGCCCAGCGTCACCGCCATCGCGCCATAGAGCAGAAACTGCCGCCGTCCCCGGCTTTGCCGGATCATCATGACGCCCAGCGTGATGACCGCCGTGAGATACACGACGTCAAACAGCGTTTCAAAGATTGCCTGCATGAAATCAGCCTCCTGTGTGAATCAAATTCATGTCTCTTCCCGGCGCGCTTACCGGAGCGCCCGGCGGAGCATTTCCGTCAGGAACGCGCAGTCCCCCTCCCCCTTCATCAGCAGAAGCAGGAGGTGATCCAGCGCGAAGTCCACGAGCCCCTCCGGGGTGAACGCATCCGAAAACGCCGCCGGATTCACGGCGGGATCGGCGTCCAGCCCGGCCAGCAGGCCGGCTCGCATGTGCGCAAAGCAGGCCTCCATCGCCTGCCTGGCCTCGGCCCTTCTCGCGCCGGCGATCACGACGGAATGCGCGCCCAGAAAGCCCGGATACCTGTCCGCGCCCCGCTGGATGCAGTCAAAGAGATGCGCGATGCGCTCGGGAAACGGGCGCTCAATCAGGCCGTTTCCGTCCATATGGAAGATCTCCCTCCAGATGCTCTCCACGGTCGCGATGAGCAGCGCGTCCTTGTCGGCATAGTAATTGTAGAGCGTTCCCAGCGCAACACCGCATTCCCGCGCCACAGCGCGCATATTCAGCGCCGAAAGCCCCTCCTGCGCCGCAATGCGCCTGCACACCTGCATGATGGCCTCTTTTGACGTCGCTCCCGGATTCATCGTGCGCCTCCTTCAACATGAACATGGTTCATTATACTGTCTTTTTCCCTTTTTGGCAAGAGACTTTCCGCGGTTTTGCTTAATTTCCAGGCAGCTGAAAAGCTCCCGCAGGCTGCGGGAGCTTTCCGGTGATACGGCCCGCCGGAGCGGGCGGCTTCTTATCAGACAGGAGCGCATCAGAAGACCGCCGGGAACAGCGCCTTCGGAATCGCGATGAACACATTCGGGAAGAGCACCAGGACCAGCAGAACGCCCAGCGCCACCAGGAAGTACGGCAGAACGCCCTTGAAGGAGCGCTCCACGGACAGGTCCGCGATGGAGGAGGCGATCAGCAGGCACAGGCCGTACGGCGGGGTCGTCAGGCCCAGCGCCAGCGTGATGACGATGATCAGGCCCAGCATCAGGGGGCTCATGCCCAGGGAGGTCGCGCACGGCAGGATGATCGGCACAAACAGGATCATCGCCGGCACAGCGTCCATGAACGTGCCCACGAACAGGAAGAACAGCACCGTCACCAGGATGAACACCAGGTAGCCGCCCGGCAGCGTCATGAAGAAGCTCTGCACGATCACGTTGAGCTGATAGTAGCTCATCAGCTCGCCCAGCGCGCACGCGGCGGCCAGCGCGAACAGCGACAGACAGCTCTGCTTCATGGTGTCCATGATGATGCCCGGCAGGTCCTTCACCTGGATGGTGTGATAGAAGAAGATGCCGATCAGCAGCGCATACAGGCACGCGAACGCCGCGGACTCCGTGGGCGTGAACAGGCCCGTGACGATGCCGCCGATCAGGATGATCGGGGTGAGCAGCGCCGGCAGGGACTGCAGCACGAGCTTCGCGGTCTTTTTGAGCGGCACGCGCTCGCTCTTGGGGAAGTTCTTCTTTCTGCCCACGATCACGACGACCGTCATCATCGCCAGGCCCAGCATGATGCCCGGGATCATGCCGCACAGGAACAGCGCGCCGGTGGAGACCGAGGCGATGCCCGAGTAGACGACCATCAGGATGGACGGCGGGATGATCGAGCCGAGCGTGGAGGACGCGGCGGTCACGCCCACGGCGGTCTCCTTGTCATAGCCCTGGTCGAGCATCGCCGGGATCAGGATCTTGCCCACGCCCGCGGTATCCGCCTGCGAGGAGCCGGAAATGCCCGCGAAGATCATGGAGATGAGGATGTTGGCATGCGCCAGGCCGCCGCGGATATGGCCCACCAGCGCGACGCAGACCTCGATGAGCTTGGCGGTGATCGCGCCGTGGTTCATCAGGTTCGCCGCGAGGATGAACAGCGGCACCGCCAGCAGCGTAAAGCTGTTGAGGCCGTTGAACATCTTCTGGAAGACGACGATGTTCGGAATGGACGGCAGGGCGGCGATGCCCACGAAGGACACGAAGCCCAGGGAGAACGCGATCGGCACGCCCAGCAGGATGAAGCCGATGAACAGAATCACCAGAAACGCAGCAAACATTACGCCTTGCCTCCCTTCACGAGGCCCCAGACCTGCCTGATGATGCTCTCAATGGAGAAGACCATCATGCTCACGGCGCTGATGGGCATGCACAGCCAGGTGTAGCCGCGTTTCATGGTCGGCAGGGACACCCACTTGTAGTTCCAGAACTTCTGCATCAGCTGCTTGCCGTAGACGAACATGAAGTACGCGAAGACCAGAATGATGCAGGAAATCAGGATGGAGATGAGCTTCTTGAACAGAGGATTTTTGAAGCCGTCGGCAATGGCGGTGAAGGCGAAGTGCTTGTTCTCCCGCACGAGCGCGGCCGCGCCCATGAACACCGTGAAGATGAAGGCGTAGGTGGAGACCTCCTCCGTCCACAGCGCAACGATGCCCAGATAGCGGCAGAACATCTGCGCGAGCACGGCGAAGAAGAAGATCGTCAGCGTGATGCTGCCAATCACCGCCAGCGCCTTCGCCCAAAGGTCGATGACCTTCGTGACGGCCTTTCCAAGCTTTTCCATATGTGTTAACCTTTCTTTATGTCGCAATCAACCTGAAAAGGGAAGACGGCTGCCCGTCTTCCCTCTGCCTGGTCAGGGGAATTACTTGGCGTTGCGGACCATCTCCAGCAGCTCGGTCATGCCGTTCTTGGCAGCAAACTCGTCCTGGATCGGGATCGCCACGGACTTGAAGGACTCGATGTCCAGATCCTCGTAGTTGATCACCTCGGCGCCGTCGGCGATGACAGCCTGCTTGGAGCTCTCCATCATGCCGTAGGTCACGCTGCGCTCTTCGGCGGTCGCGGCCTTGGCAGCCTCGTCGATCCAGCCGCGCATCTCGTCGCTCAGGCTGTCGTAGAAGTTGCCGTTCATCAGGAACAGGCGGGTGGTGTAGTCGTGATGGGTCTCGGAGATGTAGTGGCCGTTCGCGGTCTTGTGATGCTCCTTGAGGTAGAAGTTGGTGTAGTCGTTCTCAGCGGAATCGACGACGCCCTGCTGCAGCGCCTGATACAGCTCGCCCCAGGCGACGTTGGACGGGGTCGCGCCCAGCTTGGTCCAGAAGTCGGCGACGACGCCGGAGGTCTGGGTGCGGATGGACATGCCCTTCATGTCGGCGGCGGTGCGGACTTCCTTCTTGCCGTAGTAGTCGCGCACGGAGGAGGTCCAGTAGCCCATGATGCGGAAGTTGTTGCCGGTCTTGTCGAGGATGAGGTCCCTCATCGTCGCGCCGAACTCGCCGTCCATGGCCGCCTCCCAGTGATCGAAGCTGTCAAACAGGTACAGCAGGGACAGCATGTCGACCTCCGGCACGCCGATGGCGGTCATGAAGCCCGGAGAAGCGACGACCATGTGCGCAGCACCGAGGTCGAGCTTCTCAACGAGCTCGTTCTCGTTCTCGCCCAGGGTGCCGTCGTGGCAGATGACTTCGATCTTGCCGCCGGAGATCTCCTCGGCGACTTCCTTGAACTTGGCCAGGCCGAAGTGGTACGGGTTCTCCGGGCTGGTCTGGTTGGAGGCGATGATCAGCGTGAGTTCCGCGGCCATCGCAGTGGCGGCGAGCGCGAGCACGAACACAAGCGCCAGCATCAGAGCAACGATCTTTTTCATGAGTGTCCTCTCCTTTTTCAGAAGGCGTTTTTCCCCTTCCTGTTTAGGATTTATTATACAGTTTTCTAAACGGAAAATCAATCGATTTATTCACTTATCCCGAAGTTCCGTTCCAAATTTATGTGATATCGATCGATTTTCCCGCCGGTCAGTCAGGCAGCCGGGCGTTTTGCTCCTCGTCAGCTGCGGACGGCAATACGCCAAAAGGCCGCGGGCCTGTCGCCCGCGGCCTTCGCCAAAGCCTCTGTTCGCTTCACTCGTCCATCGTCTGCGCCTGCGCGGCGTTTTCCATCTCCGCGGCGTCCAGCGTCACCGTCGCGCGCTTGCCGGTGGCCTGCTCCCAGGCATCGTCGATGGCCTGCCGCGTGGCCGTGTCCGCCAGGCCGGTCTCCCCGAGGCCGTGCTCCTGCTGGAAGCGCATGACCGCCTTCGCCGTCAGGCTGCCGAACGTGCCGGAGCGGATGCTGCCGCTGTAATAGCCCAGATCCCTGAGGCGCTCCTGCAGGACGATGACCTCTTTGCACGGCTCCATGTCCTCATAGAGCGTGCCCTCGGCATAGAAGCGCTCGCTCCTGACCAGGCCGCAGAGCGTGCACGCGTGCTCGCGAACGCCCTTCTGCTTGCCCTCCGGCTCCTGCGTGACCGTCCACGCGCCGAAGACGTGCACAAGCGGGGCGATCTTCTCCGTCTGCGTCTGCCCGCAGCGGGTGCAGGCCGCCGTGCTGGTGCCCGAGGCCGTGCAGGTCGGTTCCTTGGTGACGGCATTCTTCCCCCAGTCGTGGCCCAGGCTGGGGATCGTCTCGCTCGTCACGCGGCCGCAGACGGTGCAGCTGCGTTCGCCCTTGCCGTCCTGGGTGCAGGTTGGCTCCTTGACGACCGTCATATCCCCGTACTCGTGCGGCAGCTTGTCGATGGTCTTTCGCACCGTGTTGCCGCACACCGAGCAGACGCCCTCCTTCCTGCCCGTCTCCGTGCAGGTCGGCTCCTTGGTGACCGTCATTTCTTCGACCGTGTGCGGCAGCTTCGGCGTATAGCGCTGCTCCCAGTGGTCGCATTTCTGGCAGTACCTGAACTGGTGGCCCTGGCGCGTGCAGGTCGCCGACGTCTTCGTCCTCCAGGGGCCATACCGGTGATCCTCGTCCGACGGGCAGGCCGCATACGCGGTCGCCGCCAGCAGCACCGCCGTCAGCATCAGCGCGGCCGCGCCGATGATCTTCTCTTTCATGCGCATCCTTCTCCTCTCGCGTGGCTCCCATGTATTGTAGCACAGGAGGAACTTGCCTTTCAAGGCATTGGCACAAAGTAGCAGGGCGGCTCCCCTGCCGGTTCCGCGATTGCGCTTGATTCTTCCCGCAGAACCCCTTACAATAGAGGGCGGTCCCCTTATCCCTTTCATCAGGAGGTTCTTGCCATGCTTGGCGTTCTCAGCACAAAACAGGAATTCCTCTTCCCCGATACGCCGCTTGGCCCGCTGCCGGCGCAGCTGCGCGTGGTCTCCGCGCTTGGCGGCAAGGCCTATGTACAGATCATGCTCGCCTGCGCCGACGGGTACGCAAGCGTATCCCTCGCCGGCGACGGGTTTGACGCGGCGCTGTATGAGCTTGTCGACGTGCCGGTCGAGTACAACACCGGCAACGGCGTGGATCAGGGCGGCGCGATGGTCATTCTCCCGGAGCATTGCCCGGAATATGCCATCCGCCGCGCGCCCTTCCGCGTATACGACTGCCTGCGTCCGCTGGACGGCATGGCTGTTCCGGCCCGGAACGTCCGCGCGTGCGCGTACCTCACGCTCGCGCCGAAGGAAAGCACGCTGCCCGGCGAGCACGCGCTTGAGCTGACCCTGCGCGCCGGCGGGGAAACCCACGTCTGCCGCCTCACCTATGTCCTCTATCCGGTCACGTTCGACGAGGATCTGTTTGAGACGACCAACTGGTTCAGCATCCGGGCGATGGAGCAGATGCACGGCGTGACGCTGGGCACAAAGGCGTTCGAGGACGTCGTGCGCGCATACGCCCGCTCCATGCGCAGCGTGCACCAGAAGGTCTTCCTGCTGTGGATGCACGAGGACCTCTCCGAGCGCAGGGCCGAAAAGCCGTACCGGTTTGACTTTGAGGACATGGCCCCGATCATCCGCATCTTCTTTGAGGAGGGCTTTGACACGTTCGAAACCGGCGGCATCATCTTCCACGGCTACCGCGAGGACGGCACGCAGGACATGTTCACCGCCGACCTCAAGTGCCGCGCCAATCCGGCGGTCTCCGTCGATTCCGACGAGGGCTACGAGCTGCTGTGCTGCGAGATGCAGGCCTTTGCCGAATTCCTCACGCGGCACGGCTGGATGGACCGCGTGCTCTTTCACGTCATGGACGAACCGGACGTGCACTATGAGACGGACGCCGTGCTCCAGGCCCGGCGCGTGCAGTTCATGCTCGCCGCGAACATCGTGCGCCGCTATCTGCCGGGCGTGCGCATCATCGAGGCCGTCAAGACCACGCAGATGCGCGGCGGCGTGGACATCATGGTGCCCATCACCGACAGCTACGAGCAAAACAAGCCGGCATTTGACGCGGCCATCGCCCGGGGCGACGAGGTCTGGACCTACGTCTGCTGCGCGCCGGAGGGCAGATGGCTCAACCGCTTCCTCGATTCCCCGCTGGCCAACGGCCGCCTGCTGTTCTGGGGCTGCGCGAAGAACGGCATCCGCGGCTATCTGCACTGGGGCTACAACCAGTTTGCCGGCGTGCCCAACCCCTTCGAGGCCACCAGCGCCCGCAACTGGACCGGCATCGGCACGAACTTCCCCTGTGGCGACGCGTTCATCGTCTATCCGGGCGAGCGCGGCCCGTGGCCGAGCATGCGCCTGGAGGCCGAGCGCATGGGCGCGCAGGAGGCCTGCCTGCTGCGCGCGCTTCAGAAGAAGAACCCGCAGGCGCACGACGCCCTCGTCGCGCAGGTGTTCACCAGCTTTGATGAGTACGACAACGACCCCGACAAGCTGAACGCCGTGCACGAGGAGCTGCTGCGGCTGCTGGCGGAGTCATCCGCTTCTTCGCAGGCGTATGAAAGCGTAAATCTGGCAGCACTGCGGTAGAAGCATTGCGAAGACCGGACGCTTTTGCTATAATGGCTGTATGAGCGGGCCGCATGCGATCTTGCTGCGGTGCCCGGAAAACCAAAGAAGGAGTGGCCGATATGCCGGATAATCAGATGAAGCTACCTATGAAAAAGAGATGGATTGCGTTTGCTCTGTCGCTGGTGCTGCTGATGCTTTTTGCTGCGCCGGCCTGCGCCTCGTATGCCGACCTCGCTGCCAAGTATTCGGCCCGCGGTGGCGTCAAGCTGTGGGAAGGCTCGGACGGTCTGGGCTATGCGCGCTGGGAGGACGCTTCCAACGACAAGCTGAACTTCCGTCCCAAGGTGTACAGCCACAGCACAACCCTGACGCTGCGTGCGGTGGAACTGTATTATTACGCGACGGATGTATGGGGAGACCCCGTTTACGGCGAGAACCAATACTACCGGCACACGAGCAAGCTGACGCTCAAACCGGGCGAAAAAGCCTATACGGACTGGGTCGCGCTGCCTGAACGGCGCGAGATCGACCGGGTGTATTGCGGCATCAAGCGGCTGAGCTATTCAGACGGCACCATCGTCGAGTTTGATGACGACGAAATCGAATTCATCTCCTGGACGATCGAATGACGCGCTGCAAAAAGGCAGCGGCTTAGTCCTCCCGACTCGATTCCTCTTCATATGTAAAATCAGGCACACCGCCAAAGCTCGCGGTGTGCCTGATGATTTATGGGACCACTTTTATGCTCTTCACGCCGAAGTACTGCGCCATGGACTCGTTCGTCCACATCGTCTCGTCCTCATACGCCGTGCTCTTGCCCGTCATGGTCTGCACCGTCCAGGCGGGCAGCTCTACCGTGTCCTCCGGCCCCGCCGCCTCGCACAGCGCATACTCGTTCTGGAACTGCGCGATGTACGCGTCCTGCGTGCCGTCCAGCTGATCGGAGACGAGCTTGTGATAGCCGTCCATCTGGCCCAGCGCCAGGCACAGCGCAAGCGCCGCGATCCCCAGCGCCGCGCAGGCCCTTGTCGCCCGCCCGCTGCACAGCGCTGCGCGGCGCCGCGCCTTCAGCCGCAGCAGGATCATAACCCAGGCCACCGGCGCGGCGAGCATCACATAGAAGTGATACATGTTCACCACGCGGCCGCTTCCGGCATAGCCGGAGGAATACATGTGCGGGATGATCATCGCGCAGAGGATCAGATACGCGCCCAGCAGCGTCGCAGGCACCGGCGGGCAGCGCCAGGTCTTCTCCTCCATGCGGTCGGTCGCCCGCGCCAGCAGCGGCGTGCCCGCGATGAGCAGCGCCAGCAGCGGCGTCTTGACCAGAAAGCGCACGACGTACTTCGCTGCGTCGCGCATCGTCCACAGGACGGAGGAGAGCATCCAGGCCATGCCCGCCTGGTGCGCGCCGTCCCGCTCCATGCGCACGCTGTTGCCCGGCGCGATTACCGACAGCAGCAGCCCCAGGCCGATGGGCAGCAGCAGCAGCGCCGTGCGCCTGGCCGCCCGCAGCTGAAGCCTCTTTTCCTCCATGCCGCCGAAGCCGCGCGCCTTCTCCAGCGCCGCCTCCCCGCCCTTCCAGGCGATCGCGCCGATCATGCCCGCCCCGGGCGTTCTGTGCGCCGCCCATGCGCGCTGAAGCGCCATCATAAAAAGCGCCGCCAGCGTCATCATCGCGGTGATGTAGTTGTCCATGCCCAGCGCAAAGAGCAGCAGGCAGCACGCCGCGGCCAGCGCGGCCTGCGCGCCCCTGCCCGCTCGGCTCTCGCTCAGCCGGTCGCACAGCACCAGCGTGATCAGCGCGGCCGCCTGCGCGCCGGTATAGAACCACGCGCCGTTGAACCAGTAAATGCCCTCGACGATGTCCGGCAGAAACATGAGGCCGAACGCCGACAGCGCGAGGTACAGCGGCAGCCATACGCCGCGCGGCAGACCGAGCCGCCGGCCCAGCACATGCGCGCAGAACGCCAGCCACGAGAGCAGATGCAGCGCCAGCAGGAGCACCGCGTGCACGCCGTAGTGCTCCAGCGAGAACACCGCGGGGTTCAGCGTCATGACGAGCACGCCGGTGACGGTACCCTGCCAGTCCCGCCAGGTGCGCAGCGCATAGCTGACCGCGTCCTTGAGCACATGCAGGAGGCTGCCGGTCTGCACCCACGTCGAATGCGTGTACACGGCGAAGGTGAAGTCGTCCGTCGCCGGATGCGCGGCTGTCGCGCCCAGGAAAAACGGCGCGAGCAGCGCCGCCCAGAGGAGAACGGCGGCGAGCAGTTTGACTTTTTTCATGCCTTATGCTCCGAATTCCGCCTTGCAGCGCGCGAGCATCTCGCGGATGGGCAGCTGGTACGGGCAGCGCGTCTCGCACACGCCGCAGCCGACGCAGTCGCCCGCCTTCTTCGCCATGCCCGCGTAGCGCGCCTTTGCCCAGTCGCCCAGGCCGTAGCGCTGCAGGTAGCCCTCCAGCACGAAGATGCCGCTGATGCCGATGCCCGCGGTGCACGGCTGGCAGTAATTGCAGCGGCGGCAGAACTGCGTGCCCAGCTCCCTGCGGATCGCCTCGATCTTCTCCAGCTCCTGCGCGGTCAGCGGCGAGCGGTCCTCCATCGCGGCCAGGTTCTGCTTCGCCTCGTCCACGCTGTACATGCCCGGGATCACGACGGACACGTCCGGGTTCTGGCCGATGAAGCGCAGCGCGAGCGTCGCGTCCTCCAGCGCGCCGCCGGCCAGCGGCTTCATGACGATGAAGCCGACGTTCTGCTCGGTGCAGCGGCGCATGAGCGCCTCGCCCTGGGTCTCCACGATGTTGTACGGGAACATGACCGTCTCCACCCAGTCCATGTCAAGCGCGCGCTCAAACACGGTCGCCATGTGCGCGGTCAGGCCGATGTGGCCGATCTTGCCCGCGGCCTTGGCCTCCAGCAGTGCCTCCAGCGCGCCGCCCGGCGCGGTCACGGTCTCCAGATCCTGAAGAGACGGGTTGTGCACCTGATACAGCTCGATGTGATCGGTGCGCAGGTTGTGCAGGCTCGTCTCGATGTCCTTCTCCATGGCCGCCTTTGTGCGCGCCATGGACTTGGTCGCGATCACGAACCTGTCGCGCATGCCCTCCAGCGCCTCGCCGAGATAGCTCTCGCTGACGGTGTAGCCGCGCGCCGTGTCGATGTAGTTGACGCCCCGGTCCGCCAGGGCCTGCATCAGCGTGCGCACGGTGGGCACGTCCACCTTCTGAATCGGGATGCCGCCAAAGCCCATGCGGGAAATGGTCAGTCCGGTCCTGCCAAGCGTCGTATATTCCATAAAGTCTCCCTCCGTGACGAAAAAATGCGGTCAAACGCCTTTCCTCATTATAGCCTGTCTTGCCGCGCAATGCAATGCGCACGTCCGCAAAAAGCGCCGCTTGGCGCCCCGGCAGGCGTTTTTTGCGCTTTTTTGAAACAGAAACGCCGCATACTTCGCCGCACGGCGGGCACACTATCCCCGAGCAATCGCTCAATCATGACAACGATGGAGGGAATTTGTATGAATCAGACCATTCATTGCTCCGTGTCTTCCTGCCGTCACCACGGTGGACAGAACAACTGCCAGCTCGACGCCATCGACGTGCGCCCGAACTGCAACTGCCACTCCGGCAAGTGCGACGAGAGCATGTGCGGCTCCTACGACAAGAAGTAAGCCGCGGCGGCGCGGGCGGGGCGTCTGCTCCGCCCGCTGCTTTTATGCTAAGGACGCGCGAACACACACAAAAAGCTGCCGGAACCGTCAAATCCGGCAGCTTTTTGCTTGAGGAAAGGAACTCCGGGTCCCGCTTCTCAAAGGACCCGTTTATGATGACCGGAGATCGGCGCAAAGCGCTCCGTTTCATCCAAGCCCGGAAAAGAGGCCTTCAGGCATCCGGGACGCGAAAGAGCATAAATTGCAAGTTGATCGTTTGACGTCCCGTCCTCTTTCCATCTGACACGAGTGTAGGACACAATATGCGAAAAGTCAATTCAACTTCGGAAATGCGCGCCAAATTTCCACATGAAAATACAAAATCCCTATTCGGCGCCGCCGCACCGCCCAGGGATGATTTGCAAGGTCGGTTTTCTTTTTCTGATCGCTTAAGACTTTTTGCAGGATTGCGGACATTTTCCCAGCTCTGTCCTCCAAAAAAAGGAAGGCGCCGGCAGGGGCACTTTGTCCGCCTGCCGGCGTTCTCCGGTTTCCGTATCTTATGCCTTGACAAACTTGTCCGCGCCCACGCCGCACAGCGGGCACTTGTAATCCGCCGGAAGCGGGCCCTCGTGCACATAGCCGCAGACCGAGCAGACCCACTTCTCCTGCGCCTGCTCCTGCTCCGGCGCGGCGGCGATGACCACGCCGCCCAGCACGGAGGCGAGCACCTGATCGGCCAGCGCGTTCAGCTGGGCCAGGCTCTCCTCGTTGGTCGTGGAGCGGATGGTGACCGGATCGGCGATCAGCTCCATATCGCGCATCTGGGCCAGGCGGTCCTGCATCAGCGAGGCGGCGACCGGCGACCAGCTGCCGTTCTCGATGAGGGCGACCTTGCGGCCCTGCACATTGTGCGCGGCCAGATCGGTCAGCAGGTTCTTCATCGGGGTGAAGATGTCCATGTTGTAGGTGATGGACGCCAGCACGATGTAGCTGCAGCGGAAGGCCTCGCCGATCAGCTCGCTGACGTGCGTCTTGGACACGTCGTACACGCGCACGTTGCGCACGCCGCCCTCGGACAGGCGGGAGGCGACGATGTTCGCGGCGTTCTCCGTGCCGCCGTAGACGGAGCCGTACACCACCATCACGCCCTGCTCATCCTCCGGCGCATAGCGGCTCCACTTGTCGTACTTGTCCAGAATCCAGCCCAGATTCTCGCGCCAGATCGGGCCGTGCAGCGGGCAGATCGTCTGGATATCGATGGTCGCGGCCTTGGCCAGCACGGCCTGCACCTGGCTGCCGTACTTGCCTACGATGTTGCAGTAATAGCGGCGGGCGTCGGCCAGCCACTCCGTCTCGAAGTTCACCTCGTCGGCGAAGAGGTTGCCGTCCAACGCGCCGAACGTGCCGAAGGCGTCCGCGGAGAAGAGCACCTTGTCCGTGGCGTCGTAGGTCATCATGACCTCGGGCCAGTGCACCATCGGCGCCATCACGAAGACCAGCTTGTGGCGGCCCGTGGCCAGCTCCATGCCCTCCTCCACGGGATAGCCGTACTGCGCCGGGTCAAAGCCGAAGAACTGCTCGATCAGCTTCGCCGCGGCGGAGGAGTAGATCAGCTTGGCCTCCGGATAGCGCACCAGCACCTCGCTGATGGCGGAGCAGTGATCCGGCTCCATGTGGTTGACGACGAAATAGTCGAGCCTGCGTCCGTCCAGCGCGTACGCCAGATTCTCGAAGAACTGGCCGGACACGGAGCGGTCCACCGTGTCAAAGAGCACGGTCTTCTCGTCCAGCAGCAGATAGGAGTTATACGAAACGCCGCGGGGAATGGGATACACGTTTTCAAACAGCTCGATGCGCCTGTCGCTCGCGCCGAGATAGACCAGATCGTCGTGAATGCGGCGCACATTGTGCACGCCCGCAAACTTCCTGCGGCCGTCAAACGTGCTTTCCTCCGCCTTCGCCGCGGCCACGCCGCCCATCATGCCGTATGCGGCCACGCCCGCCGCGCCGGCCGCCGCCGTCTTGAGAAAACCCCTTCGCGTCATGCCCTTGTCCATGCTTGCACCTCCGTATGCACGATCTTTTTAGGTGTTTCATTCTATCACTTCATCTATATTTTGTAAATACGGCGCATGAACTTTTTAAATATTACTGCGAATTTGACAAAACCGCCACAACATGCTACAATACCCGCAAAACCTCGCCGGGAGAAAAAGCCATGAGAACGCTGTACGTTTCCGATCTGGACGGCACGCTGCTGCGCAGCGACGTCTCCACCTCCGATTACACCAACCGGACCATCAACCGCCTCGCGCAACAGGGCATGCTCTTCTCCTATGCCACCGCGCGGTCGTATTCCACCTCCGTCAAGGTCACGCGCGGGCTGGATGCGCGCATCCCGCTGATCGTCTACAACGGCGCGATGATCATCGACAACGCGACCGGGGAGATTCTGCTCTCCAATTTCTTCGGCGATGACGCGCACGCCCTGCTTTCCGATCTGCTCGCGCACGGGGTTTATCCGATCGTCTACGCGTTTGTGGACGGCGTGGAGCGGTTCTCCTACGTCCCGGAGCGGTGCAGCCGGGGCGTGCAGGACTTTGTCGCCTCCCGCCGGGGCGACCGTCGGGACAACCCGGTCTCAAGCGCAGAGGACCTGTACCGGGGCGAGATCTTCTATTTCGCCTGCATCGGCGAGGAGGAGAAGCTCGAGCCGCTGCAGCGCAGGTATCGTGACGTCTACCACACGGTCTACCAGCGGGACATCTACTCCGGCGAGCAGTGGCTGGAGATCATGCCGCTGGCCGCCTCCAAATCGAACGCCATCCGCCAGCTCAAGGCGCTGCTCGGCTGCGACAGGCTCGTGGTCTTCGTCGACGGCAAGAACGATATCGACATGTTCGAGCTGGCCGACGAGGGCTACGCGGTTGAAAACGCCGCGCCGGAGCTCAAGGCCGTCGCTACGTCGGTCATCGGCAGAAACGACGAGGACGCCGTGGCCCATTGGCTCAGCGAGCACGCCGAAATCGCAGGAAGATAAAGGGGGCTTTAGGGAGCGAATGTTCACGAAGGACCTCATCCGTCTTGCCTGCGGCAAGCCACCTTCCCCAAGGGGGGAAGGCTGATTGACTGCGTAGCCGCTCAACAGACTAAGCCTTCCCCTCTGGGGAAGGTGGCCGAGCGGAGTGGGTCGGATGAGGTTTCTGCCGCTGCGGCCACTCCCTCCGGCTGCTGCGGCAGCCAACCTTCGGCGTTGCATCAGCCTGCATCGCCTACTGGGCGCGGCTGCTGAAACGTCCCTCTTGAGGGAGCTGTCAGCGAAGCGGACTGAGGGAGTTCGTGAGCATGATTTCCATCTTAACGTCGTCTTTGATACAAAACCGGCATGCTGCCGGCGGCATCACCGACAAAGTTCCGTAAATCATGAAGCTCTGTGCCCGAGAACGGCACTACACGGAAAGATTTACATAACAAACTCCATGCACAGAAGTGCACCATGAAGAATGA
>JBJEUH010000127.1:0-19732 GCA_051883735.1 Candidatus Ventricola sp. | reverse complement strand
TTGCATGTGTTAGGCACGCCGCCAGCGTTCGTCCTGAGCCAGGATCAAACTCTCGCGTTTGATTCTGTATTGAATCCTGAAGTCTTCCCTCAGGCTCAAAACTCATGTACGAATTGACTGTCTTTTCTTTGACACGACTTCAATATCGTGTCCGCGTTCTTCTTGATTCTGTATCGTTTTCAAGGATCATGCCGCCCTCGCAGGCCCTGTCGTGAGGCGCCTTGCTCGCGGCGACTTGATGTATTATACACGCCTTGACGATCCTTGTCAACACCTTTTTTCAAAAAACATACGGGCGTCGGAATTCCGGCGCCCGCTGCCGATTATTGTATCGCTTCCCAGGTGACGATCTCCGGCACAGAATAGGTCGCGTCATCTCCAACCGTGAAGATCAGCAGTTTGCCATTCTGGGCATCTGCAAGAATCTCCTCTGAATAGAACTCTCCCCACACCGGATTCTCATAACCCCATTTCTCGTTGTCTTTCTGTTCTCTCTCCCAATGCTTCTGATTTTCTTTCGTGACGTATAGAGTGCTTACCACCCAGCGTGGGATTGCCCACGCGTAATCCTTCATATCAGGATTGGCGTACAGCACATAGCCCAAGCGTACGGAATACACTTCGCGGATATTGCCCGCTCGAATTTCCTCGCCGATATTCTCCAGCACGCTTTCCAGCGGGGCAAGCGGCACATCCGGATACTCAACCGTGCGTACCCGACCTAGCGAATTGATTGTTCGGTAGTTCTCTTTGTCCACGAAGCGTGATTGCATGCCCGAGTATTCCAGAACGGAAGATGAACCCACACCATACGTCGTATTCAGCTTGTCAATTGTGCGATTGGTTTCTTGATCCGAGCCAAACATCACGGAATAATTTGATGCGCCTACATCGTTCATGATCGCGCCGAACAGAGGAACGCCATCCACCACTTGTTCCGCAGAAATCGTATAGTGTCCGGTATTCTTATATGTCTTTCCCTTTCCCGCTTTATCCGTCAGTGTCGAGCCATGAACCTCAATGGTCTTTATCTGAATCTCAAAGTTATCCTCCGGAAAGCACATGTCGATATCTTCCTGCCAAAGGCGCATTGCCTGATTGACCGTCAATTCGCTGTTCCGCATGCTTGGTAAATTGAGATCAAGCTGCCACGGAAAATGGTACGTTGTCGGCTCAGCACTCGCCACTTTTCCCGTGCCCTGACTAAAACGATAGGAGCCATGCTGAATCCAGAGGATAGTTGCCGCATCATATCCGCAAATGTTGGTTTTCTTGCCGTTTACATAGTCATTCTCTCTGCCAAGGAAGAACTCGCTGTGCTTTCCGCCCAGCTCCACTTCATCGTATATGATGTCATCTTTTTTCTCGCCGCTCTTCTCGCCCAGAAGAATCCAATTATACAGCTCCTCGCTGATCTTTGCACCCTCCATCGTCAGAATGGGCATCGCCTCCACGTCCGGCACGACAATCGGCGCGTCCACCGCCACCTCGCCGTTGGGCGTGTCAAACGTCTCCCGCCATGCGCCGCCCATCGCCTGCGCCTGATCATGCAGCGCCGCGACGGACACGTATTCCTGCGCCATCGCGCCGGGCATGCAGCCCAGCAGCAGCGCCAGCGCCAGCACGGCGCTCATTCGCTTTTTCATCCGTCATTCCCCTTTCAGCTCGATGGTCTCGTGCATGTACGTCCTGTCCTCGGGCACGAGCTTCATGTCCCCCGGGTGCTCCGGCAGGTCAAAGCGCAAGTGAACCTCGTGCACTTCTCCCTCCGCCGTGGCGTAGCCCTCGAGATTGGGATATTCCACGCCGCCGCAGACCAGCACATAGCCCTCCGGATGATAATCCTCGGGCGCGTCAATCCGCACGACGCCGGAGACGTCCACGTCCGAAACATACAATTCCGCGACGGCAGGATAGCCGTCCGCCGTTCCCTCGCCCCGCATCCGCGTGAGGCTGCCCGTCACTGGGATCGTCACCGGCACGCGAACCAGCGCGTCCGGCTGATATCGGTTCAGCGCATACACGCCCGTCTCATCCTGATAATACACGCTCGTGCTCGTCATCACGTTCAGCACGAACTCGAGCCGCTCTCCGGAAACCGCCCCCTGAGGCAGTTCCACCTCATAAAAAGCCGCCGTCGTCGTCTCGTCCAGCCGCATGTCGCCGCTGTCCAGAGGCGTGAGATACGTGCCGTCCGCCAGCTCCGCGCCGTCGCCGACAAAGCTGCGCTGCACGATGACGTAAGCGCGCGCATGGCTGTTCAGCCAGTTGGCCGCAGCCCTGTCCGCCTCCTCACCCAGACCGGTCGAAAACATGTCCTCAAACCGCTCGCCGGGATACGCGACGTCCCACTCACCAAAGCCGTCCGCCTCGCCCTCCATCTTCTGGAGCCGCGCGCCGTCCGTCCTGAGCGTGTAGGCGTAGTAGAGCTTTCGCCCGTCGCAGTACGCCTGATCGACCGTCAGATCCAAACCGTCCTGCACAAGCCGCGCCACGGGGCCGCCCTGCGCATCCTGCACGGCCTCCTCCAGCAGCGCCAGCCGCTCGCCGTTCATCTCCCCGGTGTTTCCTTCCCGAAGCCTGCCAAACAGCCCCAGGCCAACCGCCGCGCCCGTGACGGCCAGCGCCGCCAGCACGATCGCCATCACCGCCGCGAAGGACGCCTTGCGCCGCACGCCGCCGCGCGCGCCCTGCGCCCGGAGTTCGGAGAGCACCGCGCCTCGACGGGACGGCATGCGCTCCACGCCGGAAAGGCACTCGTCCGCAGCTGCTTTCAGCTCCCGGCGGAAAACCTCGTCCTGCATCATGTCGTTTCATCTCCTTTCAGCGCGCTCCTGAGCAGCTTTTTCGCCTTGCTTAGCCGGTATCCCACGGCCGCAGGCGTCACGCCGAGCAGCGCGCCCACCTCGCTGAGGTTCAAATCCTCGTAATAATACAGCCAAACCGCTTCCATATAATTGCGCGGCAGGCGCATGACCTCGGTCATCAGGGCGACGCTCACCTCGCTAACCGGAGCGACCGCCTGCGGCAGCCGGTCAAAGTCGATGCGCCTGTCCACATACCGGTACCACGCCGCGCGCCGCATGTCCCGGCAGACGTTCGTGGCGATGCTGTACAGCCACGTCTTCTCGCTGCTCTCGCCGCGAAAGTCGCTCATCGCCCGGTATGCCCGCAAAAAGCTCTCCTGCACGGCGTCCTCCGCCGCGGAGGCATCCCGCAAATACACGCAGCACATCCGGAGAAGATCTTTTTCATAACGCTCCATGAGGCTGCACAGTCTTTCTTCCTTCGCCTTGTCCGGATCCTTGACAACACTCATCTGTCCTCACCTCCTGTCTGTTTAGACGAAGCGCAGCGCCTTTTTTCAAAAAAAGAATCGAAATGCCATAAAAAATCCCGCCGGCCTGCGCCGGCGGGAAGTCTCTTCATAAGGCATTACGGCTTTTCGGGCACCGCCACAATGCGGCCCTCGCCATACGGCTGCGCATAGCTTTCGCCCACAACGCCGCCCAGCGTGCCGGTGATGTAGTTGATGAGCACCTGGTTGTCCAGCATGACCTCATCCTGGAGCACCTTGCAGCCGCCAAACATGCTGTAGCCGTCGCCGCCGTTCTTGAGCATGTAGTTATGGGAGGCCAGCATGTAGATCTTCTCCGGGTCGACGTCCTCGCCGCCGATCTTCACATTCTGCACACGGCGCTCGCCCGTCACGCCCGCGAACATCGTATTCTCATCCGCCACAGCGGTGGACTCGATGTAGGTGTGAATCTCATACGTCAGGCCGGACACCTGCAGGAATCCGCCGGACTCGCTCGGCACGGCGCGCGCGCCCCACTCCAGCGCATCCAGAATCTGCTGGCCGGACGCCTCGATGACGCACATCGCGTTGCCGAACGGATGCACCTTCAGGATATCGCCCAGCGTGATGTCGCCGGCCTTGATCGAGACGCGGATGCCGCCGCCGTTGACAAAGGCCACGTCCGCGCCGGACTGATCGCGGTACGCGTCGGCACACAGGTCGCCCAGGTTCGTCTCCGCGCTGCGCACGATGCGGATGGGCGAGCCGTCGTCCTTCTTGGCGACCGGGTCATTGATCGTCAGCTCCACAGCCGACTTGGCGACGACCTCGGCGAGCTTGTCGCTGAGCGTGCCGGCGGCCGCGGTCACTGCGTCATACGCCGCATTGCGGATGCCCAGCAGCTCCGGCGCCGCCACATCGTTGTTCCACAGGTACAGGTCGGTGCTCAGCTCGCCCTTCGCGCTGATGCGCAGGCAGCCCACGCCCGCCAGCTTGGTGCCGCAGCCGGAGCGCAGCACGGTCTCGCCGTCCTTGTTCAGCATTTCCACCTGATCGGTATCGTGGCTGTGGCCGTCCAGGAAGGCGTCGATGCCCGTCGTCGCCGCGATCACGTCGGCATACGTCCAGGGCGAGCAGCTCGCCTCGTTGCCCATGTGGCCCATCGCCACGACATAGGACGCGCCCTCCGCGCGCGCCGCATCGACCGCGGACTGGACCGCCGCATAGAGCTTCTCGCCGGTCTCATCCTGCATGAAGCCATACACGAAATTTCCCTGCTCATCCTGGAAATACTTCGGCGTGGAGGAGGTGATCGTCTTGGGCGTGGTCATGCCCACAAACGCAATCTTCACGCCGTCAAACTCCTTGATGATGTAGGGCGCGAAGACCAGCTCGCCGTCCTTATTGAAGTTCGCGCTGATGTAGGGGAAGTTCGCCTTGGCCGTCAGCTCCAGGAAGCGATCCATGCCATAGTCAAACTCATGATTGCCCGGGATGGCGATGTCGTAGCCGACCGTATTCATCAGCTCGATGATCGCCTCGCCGGTGGTCAGCGTGCCGATGGGCTCGCCCTGAATCGCGTCGCCGTTGTCCACGAGCACCACGTAATTGCCCGCAGCCTCCAGGCTGTCGCGTATGGCCGCCAGGCCGGCATAGCCGAAGCCCTGGTCGATGCCGCAGTGCGCATCGCTGGTGAAGAGCACCACGACGTCGCGGGTGAGCGCGGCCGACTCGGCCAGCGCAGCGCAGCCAAGCAGCATGGCCAGCGCCAGCAGCAGAGACAGAATCCGTTTCATCTTGAAAGCCTCCTTTTTCTTTTCCCGGAATCCCCATTCCGGTTTCTGCTTTCATTATAGCAGAGATGGCCGGCTATTCAAGGAAAACCCTTCGGAATCTTCCGTTAAATGCGTGCAAAATCCGATTGCGGCTGCCTTTTCGCCTTTCCGTCCTCCATGCGATAGACGCTGTCAAACCGCTTCATGAATTCGCCCTGCGTGTCATGCGTAATGGCGATCACCGTCGCATTCATATTCAGCAGGTTGTCCATCACCTGCTGCGACGTCGCCTCGTCCAGGCTGGCCGTGATCTCGTCCGCCAGAATCACCCGGTATCCGCGGATCGCCGCGCGCGCAATGCCGATGCGCTGCGCCTGGCCGCCCGAGAGATTTCTGCCGTTTTCTGCAATGCGCGTGTCCAGCCCCTCCGGCAGCGAGGCGATATACTCCGCCAGCCCCGACAGCCGGATCGCCTCGTCCATCTGCGCCTGCGTGAACGGCTCATAGAGGCTGATGTTGTGGCGGATCGTGTCGTCAAACAGAAACGTCCTCTGGCTGATATAGCCGACATGGCGCAGCAGCGCTTCCCGCGCAATCCCGCTGAGCTCCGCGCCGCCCACGCGGATGCTTCCTCCATACGTCCCGTAATACCGGCACAGGAGCTTGGCCAGCGTCGATTTGCCGCAGCCGCTCACGCCGACAAGCGCCGTCTTTTCCCGATCCCCGACCGCAAGCGTCAGTCCGTCGAGCACGCGTCTGTCCGTATCCGGATAGGAAAACACCACGCCCTCGCAGACCACGCTGCCGTCCTCCGGCAGGCCTGTGCCGCCGTCCTCCGCCTGCGCCGTCCTCTCCTCCATCAGCGCTTCCATGCGCGCGCGGATGCCCTTTGTCGAGCGCAGGCGCGCCACATTCTGCGAGATGTACTGGCATGGCTGGATGATGAAGTTCGCCAGCTGCGACGCCGTTACCATATAGCCCATGCTGATCTTCCCCGAAAAGACCTGCAGCATGCCGAAGAACAGAATCACGATGAACGTGCCGTTCGCCAGAAGGGAGGAGGCGACGATCGTCTCATTCACGCTCTGCTGCACGCGGCGCTCGCTCGCCGCATTCTGCGCGGACGCATCCTCATGCGCCGCCTCATAGCGCGCCTCGCATCCGAAGAGACGGATGGTCTCAAAGCCCGCCAGCGTCTCCTTCACGCGCTGCGTATAGCGCGCCATCTCGCCGGAAAACGCTCCGCGCGCCCTCGCCAGCCGCCGGTTGAGCAGCCGGGGCAGAACCAGCGGCGGCACGCTCATCACCGCCACGATGAGCAGCAGCGCCGGGCTGACGAACAGGTACATCCCGATCGCACACAGCAGAATCGCGCCCCAGAACACGATGTTGAACAGCGGCGTGAAGCATTCGTCATACAGCGTGCGCATGTCCGTCGTCAGCGCGGACAGATAGGCCGCGTCCTCCTCGCGCTGCGCCTGCTCCATGGAGCGCGCCAGGACGCCCTTCATCACGCGCCGGCGGATGCCGTCCATCGCCCCGCACGCCAGCTTTGTGAAGGCCGAGCGGCAGGAGAGCTCGAACGCATGGCTGGCCGCCGTGATCGCCACGCCGGCCAGCAGGCACATGAGCGCATGCTCAACCGTCTTTGAATCGATGATCCATTGCAGGATGAACGATTTGAGCGGCGCAAAAAAGCCGATGCCCGCGCTCAGCAGCAGCCACAGCGCCGCCTGTCCCTTCTGCTCCCCGATCATGGAGAGCACCGTCCGCCGTTTCATATCGTTTTCTCCTCTGTTGCCTTATTGCTTATCCCCGCCGTACCGCTCCAGCATCCGCTCGATATGCCGCTTGGCCGCGCGCTGCGCCTGCTGAACGTCGTCCATGTCCGGCGCCTTGTCGCCCATCAGCTGCACGAACTGGCTCACCTTCAGGCCCAGCGCGTCCTGCATGTCGCGGTCCGATCCCTGCGGCGCGACCAGATAGTAGCACAGGATCGAGTCCTTCTGCCCCATCCGGTGCGCGCGGTCCTCCGCCTGGGAGTGCACCGCGGGCGACCAGTCGAGCTCGCCGAAGACCACGCAGCTCGCCCGCTGCAGGTTAAGGCCCGCCGCCGAGCGCAGCGAGATCACGCACAGGTTGGTGCCGCCGCCCATGAACCGCTCCACCGCCGCGTCCTTGGCCGCCGTGCTCTCCCGGCCGGTGATGAAGACGGGCTTGTAGGGTGCCAGTTCCTTCTTATAGATATCCATCACCGCGTGGTGATGCGCGAAGAGCAGCACGCGCTCGTCGCTGTCCAGCAGCGCGCGCACAAACGCCGCGACAAACGGCGCTTTTGCGATGCCCGTCGCCTGGCGCTCGCCCGTGCTGATGCGCTCCTCCAGCAGCGCGCGCTCCTTCGCGTCCGGGTGCAGCGCCCGCAGGCTGCCCAGCATCTCGATCACCGGGCGCATCAGCTCGCGGTAGACCCGGTCGTCCGAATCGATCTCCTGCACCAGCCTGCGCTTGGGCGGCAGCTCGGAGAGCACCTCCTGCTTCGTCCGCCGCAGGATCAGGCCCTCGCGGCGCAGGTGCTCGCCCAGCAGCGCCGGGTCGCGCACGATGTGGTTGCCATAGCCGTCGCACCACTCGCGCGTGAAGCTCTCCCAGTCGCCCAGGCAGTGGAAGTCGAGGATGTTGACGACGTTCCAGATCTCCGCGCCCCGGTTGTAGATCGGCGTGCCGGACAGCCCGATCACCCGCTCGCAGCGCTCCGCCAGCAGGCTGGCCGCGGAGTACTTCTCCGTGCCCGCGCGGCGCAGCTCCTGAATCTCATCAAAGATCACCGCGCGAAAGCCCATCCCGGGCAGCGCCGTCTTCCAGCCGCGCAGGAGCAGGTAGTGAATGATGTAGACGTCCGCCGGCGGCAGCGCGTAGGGCGTCAGGCCCCGGATCACGCACACGCGCGGCTCTGCGCCGCTTACGCGCAGGAACCGGCGCACTTCATTCTCCCAGTTGCGCATCAGATGCGGCGGCACCACCAGCAGCGCGGGCATGTCCCCCGTCGCCGCCAGGCAGGCCAGCGCCTGCACCGTCTTGCCCAGGCCCATCTCGTCCGCCAGCAGCGTGCGCTCGTTGGCCAGCAGGAAGGACAGACCCTCCTTCTGGAATTCCCGCAGCTCTCCGGCAAACGTCCCCTCGGGCGGGCTGCTGCGCAGCGGCAGGCGGAGCGCCGCCTCGCGGCTGAGCGCATGCGCCCGCGCCTGATCGAGCGACTTCTCCCACAGCGCCCGGTCGCGCGGAGCCACCTCCAGCGGGTAGCGCTGCATCAGCCAGTTCACCTCGCCGATGATGCGCCGGTTCGCGGTGAAGCGCGCCTCGCCGCGCTTTCTGGCGCTGCCGGGGAACAGCCGCTTGGCCATCTCCGTCACGCACGGCTCGCCCCTGATCGTCCAGCACTTGCTCCGTCTGTTATAGGAGAGCGTGCCGTACGCATGCCCCGTCTGCGGCGCGTCCCGCAGATAGCCGGGCAGGCTGCTTTTTTCTTCCTCCGTCACGGTGCGCTCTCCCTTCCTCAGTATTCACGGCAGGCTGATGCCCCACAGCCGCTCCAGCGCGAACATGGCGACCGGCTTTGCGCCGATCCGCCCGGGCAGGTCCACGCCCCGGGGCGCGACGACGATCAGCGCGCGCACCTGTGGGCACGCCGCATAGCGCGCCAGCTGTGCGATCAGCTTCGCGCGCTCGGGCCGCTTCTTCTTGATCTCAATGCCGACGCCGCCCGCCAGAAAGTCAATCCGGCAGCGCGGCGCCAGGCGCGCCTCATGCGCCGCCTCAACGCCCGCCGCACGGAGCGCCTGCGCCACCTGGGCATGCAGCTCCTCCTCCGTGGCGCTCGCGCCGCAGCGGATCGTTCCCAGCGCGTCCGCCACGCGCTGCATTTCCTCGTCGCACACGGCAAACGCCTCCCTTCCGAATCCTCCGTATCGTACCATGCGCTCCCTGCCGCGTCAAGAAGGCGCGCCAAATAAAGCGCTTCTTCCGCCTTTTCTCTTGCATCCGCGCCCGTTTTGCGGTATGATGGTAGTCAAGTAATGAGCACGTATAATTGATGATCGAATCGCCGTCGGCCCGCTGTGAAGTGCCGCCGGCGCATTCCGAAAGGAGTTCACCTGAATATGAAATATCTCCGCCGTATGTCGGCTCTGCTCCTGTGCCTCCTTCTGGTGTGCACGGCTTCCGCCGCCTTCGCCGCCACCAAGACCCCGGGCAAGACCTTCACCGAGGTGCCGACCATCTCCTTCACATATGTCTCCACGGGCGGCGTGGAGAGCGGCAACATGAGCAACATCGACATCAAGACGAGCCTTCCCGGATTCCTCAATCTGTATCTGCTGGACGAGAGCGGCAGCATCGCGCTGACGATTGCCCAGAATCAGGAGATCCATTCCAACGCCACCAGCCTGGACTTTTATGCCGTCGACGACAACGGCGATCTGCTCGCGCCCGGCCTCTACACCGTCAGCGCCGACATGGCGAGCCAGTACGGCGTGGCTTCCAAGACCATCACCAAGGAGCTCAAGATTCTGGAAAACTCCGACCCGGAGGCAGCCGCTATGGCCGCTGCCAGCCGCAAGGCTGCCGCGTCCGGCGAGCCCATCCCCGTCGAAGCTGTGGAGCAGACCGTCGTTGCCGACGCTTCCGATACTTCCGACGCTTCTGATGCTTCTGACGCTTCCGATACTTCCGCCGCCGAGAGCGCGCCTGCAGCGACTGCTGCGCCCGCAGCGACCGCCGCACCCAAGACGACTGTCGCAGCCACGTCGTCTGATGAGATGCAGTACACCGAGGGAACCTACGTCATGGGCGACGAGGGTCTGCTGATCGGCGTGGGCGTGAGCGACGCCGCCGTGCAGACCGACGCCGGCTACTGGGGCCTGACTGCCGACGCGACCGAAGCGGAGATCTGGGCCGCGCTGACCCGCACGATGACGGGCGTGGACGTGGGCGAGAGCGAATCCGCTTACATCTACGATTCGCCCGAGAGCAGCCGCAAGAAGCTGGGCACCGTCTCCGGCATTTCCCAGGGCCTCAATGTGATCAAGTCCCGCGATGACGGCTGGTCCCTCGTCGAGGCCTTCCGCAACGAGGACGGCGCGTTCGTGCGCGGCTACATCAAGACCGACAAGCTCCGCGTCGTGGAGCCGAATCCCAACTACGGCATCGTGATCGACAAGGCCGCTCAGACCCTGACCATCTACAAGGACGGCGCGCGCCTGGGCTCCTGCAAGGTGAGCACCGGTCTGGCCACGCCGAAGTATCCGCACCGCGAGACCCCGGCCGGCGAGTTCATTCTCGTCACCCGCCGCGGCTCCTACGAGTACTACGGCATGGGCTACACCAAGTACACCATCCGCATCAACGGCAGCTATTACCTCGCCGAGGTGCCGACCACCAAGAAGAACGGCACCAAGTTCCTGGAGCTGGCGGACAGCCTGGGGACGAAGGCGACCCGCGGCACCGTCTGCATCGCGCATGACGCCTCCACCGACGGCGGCATCAACGCCGAGTGGATCTGGAAGATGACCGACGACAACAAGAAGGTCAAGGTGCTGATCTTTGACGACAAGCCGCGCACCGACGTGCCGGTCTCCAGCAACTGATCCCTAATGGCATAAAGGCGCGCCTCCTCCGCAGAGCATTGCGGGGGAGGCGCGCTTGTTCTGCGCGATTCAATGACCTGTGCAAATCGGGGATTGATTTTTTCTTCTTATTCAAGTACACTGTATTTATCCAGGCAATATGCATATGTCCATTTTGCCGCCGTCCTCATGCCGCCGGAATGCCAACCTGGTTTGGGTCTTCAATCGATCCGGTGCCCTCAGTACAGCCAACAATCGCGGAGGTTGCCCATGAAGATATCCATCAGCGCGCTCTCCATCGCCTATGGGCTCACGCCGGAAGCGCTGCGCTATTACGAGGAGAAGGGCCTGCTCACGCCGGACCGCACGGCGTCCAGCGGCTTTCGCAAGTTCTCCATCCAGGATGTGCAGGTGCTGGGCATCATCAAGAGCCTGCAGCGCCAGGGCTTCTCGCTCGACGAGATCCGGCGCGTGCTCAAGACCGGCGTTCAGCTCGACGAGCTGATCGGCATGATGGACGAAAAGCGCGTCCAGCTGGGCGAGCAGATCTCGCAGGCCAGCGCCATCAGCAGCCGCCTGACCCGCTGCACCGACCTGCTGCGCGATCACGAGCGCCTGCTGATGCAGCCGCGCATGGATCAGGGCTGCGCGGCATATCTGGTGGACTTTGACTCCGTCGCCGCGCTGTGGGCGAGCGTGCCGAAATCGCCGCTGCTCAAGGATCTGATCGAGGCGCTTCCGCTTTCCAGCTACTGCACCATCGTGCCGCTGGCGCGCCTGACCGGCGGGGATACGCCCACGCGCACCGGCATCTGCGCGCCGGCGGAGTTTGCTGCGCTGATCCATGCGGACTTTTCCCAGATGCGCATGAGCGCCGGCCCGCGCACGGTGCGCATGCTCTTTGACCTGCGCCCGCCGCAGCGCACGTCCCTGTTGCCGGTCATTGCGCGCATGCAGGCCTATCTGAAGGAGCAGGGCCTCACGCCCGTCTGCGAGGGCTACACCCGCCAGTACTCCTGGCATGTGGATGAAAACGGCCAGCAGCGGCAGTTCTCCGAGCTGATCGTGCCGGTTCTGTAAGCCGCCTTTTTTCAAGCGCGCGAAGCGAAGAAGGGGTTCGGGGACGATGTCCCCGAGCAGGTTTTAGGGCAGCAGCCCTAACGTTCCACATGAGCGAAGCATGAAAGGCAAGAATCGCAGCGGAGCCGAAGGCGACTATTGCGATTCCGTCAACGATGCTTGAAACGGGCCCGAATTGATTTGAGAATCGTATGATGCGTTGAATAGTATCAGGCTGAAAATCAAAATCGCCTTCGGACGTCATTCCGTCTGAAGGCGATTTTTGCTTTATTAGGAAATTGTACCCAAAGCCGTACAGCAGGCAGTGAATGACTCGAGTTTGCGAAGCTGTTCGGAAGTTGGAGCGGGCACGGCCCGCGTTTGCCGGTTGTGTTCGAATGCTCTTGCTTTGCGAATCGCACCCGTTTCAATCGTAGGCTGCTTTGCAGCCTGCTCTGAAACTACATTTTTCTTTGGAATGGGGACGATGGGGGCCTCGCCCCCATACCCCTGCCAAGGGACTTCGCCCCTTGACCCCATGTTCACTTCGCGCATACATCCGCATTTCAGGCGGAAAGTCGCCTCATCCGATGAGGATGGACAGCGCCTCCGCCAGCGTCTCCACGCCGTAAACGCGCATGCACTCCGGCGCCTTCAGGTGCTTCGCGTTCTCGCGCGGGATCACCGCCGAGGTGAAGCCCAGCCGCGCGCACTCGCTCAGCCTGCGCTCGCACTGGGACACCGCGCGGATCTCGCCCGCCAGGCCGACCTCGCCCATCACCGCCCAGTCGCCGGGGATGCAGACGTCCCGCACGCTCGAGGCGACCGCCGCGCACAGCGCCAGATCGGCCGCCGGCTCGCTCAGGCTCAGGCCGCCTGCGACGTTGACGTACACGTCCTGATTGAACAGCGAGACGCCCGCCCGCTTTTCCAGCACAGCCAGCAGCAGCGCCAGCCTGCCCGCGTCAAAGCCGTTCGTCGTGCGCCGCGGCGTGCCGTAGGCCGTCTGCAGCGCCAGGGCCTGCACGTCCACCAGCATCGGACGGGAGCCCTCGATCGCCGAAATCACGCAGGAACCGGGCACGTTCTTGGCCCGCTCGGAGAGCAGCATCTCCGACGGGTTCTCCACCGGAACCATGCCCTGCTCGTGCATCTCAAACAGGCCCAGCTCGTTCACCGAGCCGAAGCGGTTCTTCACCGCGCGGAGGATTCTGTACTCGTGCTGCCTGTCGCCCTCGAAGTACAGCACCACGTCGACCATGTGCTCCAGGATTCTCGGGCCCGCGATCGCGCCCTCCTTCGTCACATGGCCCACCAGAAACACGGCGCAGCCCGTCGTCTTCGCCATGCGCATCAGCAAACTCGCGCACTCGCGCACCTGGGACACGCTGCCCGGCGCGCTCGCCATGTCCGGCCTGTACATCGTCTGGATCGAGTCGATGATCATATAGTCCGGCTGGATCTCCTCCCAGCGCTTCTCCGCCGCATCCATCGCGTTCTCGCTGAGGATCAGCAGGCTGTCCGCGCTCACGCCCAGCCTGCGCGCGCGCATCTTGATCTGACGCGCGCTCTCCTCGCCGGAGATGTACAGCACCCGCGCGCCCTGCCGGGCCAGATGCTCGCTCACCTGCAGGAGCAGGGTGGACTTGCCGATGCCCGGATCGCCGCCCACCAGCATCAGCGATCCCTCGACCACGCCGCCGCCCAGCACGCGGTCGAGCTCCGCGATGCCGGTCGATGCGCGCGCGGCGGTCTCCTCCGGGATCTCATCGAGGCGCAGCGCCCTGGCGCCCGTGCCGCCGCGCTGCTTGTTCGCCCTGACCGGCGCCGCCGCGCTCACGCTGGCCTGCGGCGCCTGCTCCTCCAGCGTATTCCAGGTGCTGCAGCCCGGGCATTTGCCCATCCATCGGGGCGTTTCGTATCCGCACGCGCTGCACACATAGACCGTCTTTTCCTTTGCCATACATTCTCTCCTCACGCGCCTGCGCGCCGTTTTCTCCCCGGTATTGTATCACATTTCATCGTCTGTGCAAACCGCCGATCTTTTTTTCGCATGCCTATCCAAATTCATCATGTTTTATGTTGATCTTGCGCACAGCCTTACGCTATAATTTGAATACAACTTCATTTTGTCAGGGAGGCCTGCCGATGAACCGACGACCCAGTCAGAGCCGAACGGGCTATGACTCCTTCAGCGCGCAGCACGCCGCGCACTTCACCGCCTCCACACCCGGAAACGACTTCTTCGATGTACGCAAGCAAAAGCCGCTCGCTCTGCGGATGGCCTTTTCTTTTTTTCTTCTCGTTTTGGCGCTGCTCGCCGTCAATTTCGCCGTCAACCAGTTCGTGCACGTCGCCCGCGTCACCGTGCCGGTCACCGGCCTCACCGAGGAATTCGACGGCTACACCCTGCTGCACATCTCCGATCTCAAGGGCGCGACCTTCGGCAGCGACCAGCGCCTGCTTTCCTTCGCCCTGGGCTCAAGCCAATTTGACGCGGTTGTGCTCACCGGCGACATGCTCTCCCTGCACGAAAACGCGCAGCCGCTCTACGCGCTCATCGAGCAGCTGCGCGCATGCGCTCCCGACGCGCCCATCTACTTCATCGCCGGAGACGACGACCCGCCCGTCGTCTCCACGGAGTACTTCACCGGCGGCAGCCCGTTCGCGCCATGGGTGCTCGGCGCGCAGCAGCGAGGCGCGCAGCTGCTCGCCTCTCCGCAGGCCGTCACGCGCGGGGAGCAGACCCTCTGGCTCATGGCCGGCAATCATCTGAGCCTCGACGTGGACACCATGCAGGGCCAGTTTGAGCTGCAATACCTCAGGGCGCTCGATTCGGGCGACGACAACGAGATCGAGCTGGCCACGCACAACCTCAGGTGGCTGCAGGAGACGCGCGCCGCCCGCCAGGCGATCGCCAGCGAGGACGCGGTCATCACCCTCACGCACACGCCGCCCGCCTCCAGCGAGCTGACCTCCGGGATCTACCGCGACGTGGATCTGGTGCTCTGCGGCCACGCGCTCGGCGGCCTGATCCGCCTGCCCTTCGCCGGCCCCGTGTTCATCCCCTCGCTGAGCCTCCCGCGTTACGGCCTCTTTCCCGGCAGGAACGCCCATTACGGCCTGACCCGCGAGGGCAAAACCCAGCTCTATGTCAGCCCCGGTCTGGGCACGGAGAACGACGACTACCCGTTCTTCTTTTTCCGGCTGTTCAATCCGCCGACGGTCACGCTCATCTCGCTCACGCCGTCGTCCATCTGAGCAGGCTGTGCCCGCTGCACGACGCTTTGCACCATTCCCATACGCGAAAAAACAGGGTAAGGTCTTCGCCTTGCCCTGTTTTCATCAGCTCACGACGCCCTTTTCTGCCCGCTGCGCACCGCCGCGACGATGCCGCAGCAGATGACCGCGCCGCCGGCGAGGAAGTTCGGGGTGATGCGCTCGTGCAGGATGAGCACGCCCAGGATGCTGGAGACCAGCGGCTGCAGCGGATAGAACATCGAGCAGAAGCTCGCGTCCATCTTGCTGAGGCTGTAATTCCACAGCGAATGCGCCGCCGCCGTGCCCACGAGGCCCATGTACAGCACCGCCAGCACCGCGGTGAGCGACAGCGTACAGGGGCTGCTCTGCAGCTCGACCGCCGCCCAGGCGCCCGTAAACGGCAGCGCGAAGAGCATCGCCATCATGGCCACCTGCATCGGGTCGTACTGGCCGGCCAGGCGGCGGATGATGATCGACGTGCTCGACCACAGGAACACGCTCAGCAGCATCAGCGCGGCGCCGGCCACGTCCACCGTACCGTTCACGCCCACGATCAGCACCACGCCGACCATGGAGATCATCACGCAGCCGATCTTCTCCTTCGTCAGCCTCTCCCCGAGGAAGACGGCCGCGAGAATCGGGATGAAGATCGGATTCATCGCGCCCAGGAGCGAGGAGACCGAGCCGGTCAGCCGGTCGATGCCCAGCATCTGCAGGCAGAAGGAGAGGAAATACCCGAGCAGGCCGATGGCCAGCAGCGTGCCGACGTGCTCCCGCCTGACGGGCCGCAGCGCATGGCGCACCTTCAGCAGGAAAAACAGCGCGGGAATCGCCACCAGGTACCGCAGCGCCAGCACCGTCACCGGCGGGATCGTTTGAAGCGCGATCTTGGAGACCACATAGAGGCTGCCCCAGCACAAAAACGCGCCCAGCAGCGGGATCATATGCTTCCTGTTCATGCGTACTCAACCTCACAGGCTTGATTTTCCTTCATTATAAATTCAAATCCGGCATCTGTACAGGGCGAAAGCGCACAAATCCGGCAAGGATTGCAATTTCGTTGATTCACGGCTGCACAAAATGAAAAGGATTCATCAGAAACATGAGGGAAACTGAATATAAATGGCTTGTTTTGCCACAAAAATTGAGGTATAATAGGCGACATCAGTTGCAGCTGCCCGGTTCGGGCGGCGCATGATATCATACCGGGCACACGCCCGAATACAGGGGGAATTGTTTATGAAGAAGATTCTCGCAATCGCTCTGGCGCTCGTCCTCATGGCGACCGCTTCTCTGGCGATGGCCGACGCGATCAAGGTTGGCGTCATCGGCCCGATGACCGGCCCCTACGCCGTTTACGGCCTGGCTGTCCAGTACGGCGCGCAGATCGCCGCTGAGGAGATCAACGCGCAGGGCGGCGATATCCAGTTCGAGATCCTGGCCGGCGATGACCAGGGCGACGGCGAGCTCGGCGTCAACGCCTACAACGACCTGCTCGACAAGGGCGTCAACATCATGCTCTCCACCGTCACCTCCGGCTCCTGCATGGCCGTCAGCACCGTGGCCAACGAGGAGCGCGTGTTCATGCTGACCCCGTCCGGCTCCGCCGACGCGATCACCGTGGGCAAGGACAACATCTACCGCGTCTGCTTCAAGGATTCCGCGCAGGGCCTGGCCTCCGCGCAGTACATCGTGGACAACGGCCTGGCCACCAAGGTCGGCGTCATCTACAACAACGCGCTGGACTACTCCATCGGCATCTACAATTCCTTCAAGACCAAGGCTGCTGAGCTGGGCCTTGAGATCGTCGCCGAGGCCGCTTTCTCCGACGACACCAACGCTGACTTCTCCGTGCAGATCGCCAAGATGCAGGAGGCGGGCGCTGAGCTGGTCTTCCTGCCGATCTACTACACCCCGGCTTCCCTGATCCTTGCGCAGTGCGCCTCCGTGGGCTACGCGCCGGTCTTCTTCGGCGTGGACGGCATGGACGGCATCCTGACGCTGGAGGGCTTCGACGCTTCCCTGGCCGAGGGCGTCATGCTCCTGACCCCGTTCTCCGCCGACGCGGATAACGACCTCACCCGCAACTTCGTCGCCACCTATCAGGCGAAGCACGGCGAGATCCCGAACCAGTTCGCCGCCGATGCGTACGATGGCATCTACGCCCTCAAGGCCGCTGTTGAGCTGGCCGGCGTCACCGCGGACACCGCTCCGGAAGACGCCTGCGATCCGATGATCGCCGCCATGCAGCAGATCACCATCGAAGGCCTGACCGGCACCATGCACTGGGGCGCGGACGGCGAGGTTGACAAGACCCCGTCTGCCGTGGTCATCAAGGACGGCGTGTACGTCGGCGCGAAGTAATCGTTTAAAAGGCAACTTCAAAGCTCCCCGGCCTGGCTCAAGGACCGGGGAGCCTTTCGCGTATTATTCCCCCGAAAGCAAAGGAATTACGGAAGGGAGACGTACCGGAACATGATTCAGTTCCTCTCATATCTGGTCAATGGCATCAGCCTCGGCTCCGTTTACGCCATCATCGCCCTGGGCTATTCGATGGTTTACGGCATCGCCAAAATGCTCAACTTCGCTCACGGCGACGTCATCATGATCGGCGCTTTCATCTGCTTCAGCGCCACGCAGTATCTGGGCGTGCCGGCGCTGGTGGGCGTTCTGCTCTCCGTGGCGGTGTGCACGCTGCTGGGCATCACCATCGAGCGCCTGGCCTACAAGCCCCTGCGCCAGGCCACCAGCCTCGCCGTGCTCATCACCGCCATCGGCATGAGCTGGCTGCTGCAGAACGTGGCCCTGCTCATCTGGGGCGCGAACCCCAAGAGCTTCAAGAGCGTCATCAATATGGGCTCGGTCGTCCTCTTCGGCGGCCAGCTGCGTCTCACCAGCGAGACCATCGTGACCGTTCTGGCCAACATCGTCATCATGATCGCCCTCACCCAGTTCACCAGCAAGACCAAGATGGGCAAGGCCATGCGCGCCGTCTCCGAGGATCGCGGCGCCGCTGAGCTGATGGGCATCAACGTCAACGCCACCATCTCCATGACCTTCGCCATCGGCTCCGGCCTGGCGGCCATCGCGGGCGTGCTGCTGTGCTCCGCCTATCCGGTGCTCATGCCGACCACGGGCTCCATGCCGGGCATCAAGGCCTTCACCGCGGCCGTCTTCGGCGGCATCGGCTCCATTCCGGGCGCGCTCGTCGGCGGCATCCTGCTGGGCGTGATCGAGATTCTGGGCAAGGCCTACGTTTCTACCGAGTTGGGCGACGCGCTCGTGTTCGCCGTGCTGATTGTCGTGCTTCTTGTCAAGCCCACGGGCCTACTGGGCAAGAAGATCCACGAGAAGGTGTGAGGTGAGCGACATGAAAACGCGCAAATCCAAGAGTTTTTCCGCCAATTTCATCACCTACGCCATGGTGATCGTCGCGTTCCTGCTCTGTGAGCTTGCGTTGTCCGGCGCCATCCCGGGCTTCAAGATGAGCCGCTCCCTCAAGGGCCAGCTCGTCCCGATCTGCGTGTACATCGTCATGGCCGTGTCCCTGAACCTCACCGTCGGCATCTCCGGCGAGCTGAGCCTCGGTCACGCGGGCTTCATGAGCGTGGGCGCGTTCTCCGGCATCCTGGCCAGCCAGTGGCTGCTGAGCGCGTTTCCGGAGGCCAACCTTGAGCTCGTCCGCCTGCTGGCCGCGCTGGCCACCGGCGGCGTCGTGGCGGCGATCGCCGGCGTGCTCATCGGCATCCCGGTCCTGCGCCTGCGCGGCGACTACCTCGCCATCGTCACCCTGGCCTTCGGCGAGATCATCCGCAACCTGCTCAACTGCGTGTACTTCTCCTTCGAGGGCGCGAACATCAACTTCAGCTTCCTGGATCCGAACCTGCCGGGCGAAATCATCGTCAACGGCCCGATGGGCGCCATCGGCGTCAAGAAGCTCGCGTCCTTTGAGGCCGGCTTCATCCTCGTCATCTTCACGCTCATCGTCGTGCTCAACCTGATCAACAGCCGCTCCGGCCGCGCGATCATGGCCATCCGCGACAACCGCATCGCTGCGGAATCCGTCGGCATCAACGTCACCAAGTACCGCATGCTGGCCTTCGTGGTCTCCGCCGCGCTGGCGGGCATGGCGGGCGCGCTCTACGGCCTGAACTACTCCACCGTCCAGGCGGCGAAGTTCAAGTTCGACACGTCCATCCTCGTGCTGGTCTTCGTCGTGCTCGGCGGCATCGGCAACATCCGCGGCTCCATCATCGCCGCGACGGTGCTCACCATTCTGCCGGAGATGCTGCGCGAGTTCGGCAACTACCGCATGCTCATCTACGCCATCGTGCTCATCGTGGTCATGCTGGTTTCCAACAACCCGATGCTCAAGTCCTCGCTGGACGGCCTCAAGGGCAGGCTCTTCAAGAAATCCGTGAAGGAGGGTGACAAGGCATGACGCAGAAGTACAAGAGGGAGCCGGTCAAGATGGTTCCCGCGCCGAGCCACGGCATTCTTCCGGAGCGCGACGTGCTCTCCCGCCCGGTGCTGGAAACCCGCAACCTGGGCATCGATTTCGGCGGCCTGCACGCCGTTGAGGATTTCAACCTCGTCATTGGCAAGACCGAGATCGCCGGCCTGATCGGCCCCAACGGCGCAGGCAAGACCACCGTCTTCAACCTGCTGACCAAGGTGTATCAGCCGACCATGGGCACGATCCTCATCAACGGCCGCGA
>JBJEUH010000126.1:0-19786 GCA_051883735.1 Candidatus Ventricola sp. | reverse complement strand
TCTTGAGGGAGCTGTCAGCGAAGCTGACTGAGGGAGTTCGTTCACATTCGCTCCCAAAAGCAAAATACGGAGCAGCTTCCCGCCGCTCCGCAGAAGATCACAACGCCTTTCGCAGGTATTGCGCCGTGATGGTTTCACCCGACTGCAGCATCTGCGCAGGCGTTCCGGCAAAGACGATCTCTCCGCCGGCAGTGCCGCCGTCCGGCCCCACGTCGATGATCCAGTCCGCCTGCTTCATCACGTCCAGGTTGTGCTCGATGACGATGACGGTGTTGCCCCGCTCCACCAGGCCGTCCAGCAGCTCCATCACCTTCTGCACGTCCGAGGCGTGCAGGCCGGTGGTCGGCTCGTCCAGTACGTAGATATTGCCCTTCCTGTCCAGGTATTTCGCCAGCTTGACCCGCTGGCGCTCGCCGCCGGAGAGCGTGGAGAGCGGCTGTCCGAGGGACAGATACGGCAGGCCTACCTCCAGCATGGCCCCCAGGGCCCTGCGCAGCTTCCGGTTGTCCCCGAAGAATGCGTACGCGTCCTCCGCGGACATGTTCAGAATGTCCACGATGCTCTTGCCGCGGTAGAGGCAGGACAGGGCCTCCGCGCTGTAACGCCTGCCCTCGCAGGCCTCGCAGACCGTCGTCACCGGGTCCATGAACACCAGCTCCGTGACGATCTGCCCGCGCCCGCCGCAGACCGGGCAGCCGCCCTTGCTGTTGAAGGAGAACAGCGCGGGGTCCGCGCCGGTCTCCGCCGCCATCACCCGGCGAATCTCGTCGAAGAAGCCCAGGAACGTGGCAGGCGTGGAGCGCCCGGTGGCCGTCACCGGGGACTGATCCACCAGCACGACCCGGTCCGCGTACTGTTTGGCGAACACGTCCCGGATGAGCGAGCTTTTCCCCGAGCCCGCCACGCCGGTGACCACCGTCAGCACGTTCAGCGGGATGTCCGCCGACACGTTCTTGAGGTTGTGGACACAGGCGTCTCGCACCGGCAGGAAGGCCTTCGGCCTCCGGGGCGCGGCCTTGACCGGCGTCGTCTGCCGCAGGGCGTTCCCGGTGCGGGTGCCGGAGCGCAGCAGGGCGTCATAGCTGCCCTGGAACAGGATCTCTCCGCCGTTTTTGCCCGCCAGCGGGCCGACGTCGATGACCTCGTCGGCGATGGAGATCACGTCCTTGTCATGCTCCACCACCAGCACCGTGTTGCCCCTGTCCCGCAGGCTCCTCAGCAGCCGCGTCATGCGGTGCACGTCCCGGGGATGCATGCCGGTGCTGGGCTCGTCGAAGATATAGGTCATGCCCGTGAGGCTGCTGCCCATGTAGCGCACCAGCTTGAGGCGCTGGGCCTCGCCGCCGGAGAGCGTGGAGGATTCCCGGTTCATGGACAGATACGGCAGGCCGATGTCGATCATCCGGTTCAGCGAAGCCGCCAGCGCGTCCACGATGGTTTGGGCTCTGGGATCGTCGATGGTGCGCAGCACCCGCACAAGCTCGGTGAACTCCATGGCGCACATCTCGTCGATGCTGTATCCCGCCACCTTGCAGGAAAGGCTCCTGGCATTCAGCCGCCGTCCCCGGCAGACCGGGCAGGGCCTCTCCTCCACCAGCTCCATCAGCCGCTTGACGGAGGCCTCCTTGATCTGGGAGGTATCCCGGTTGAGAAGCATCCGGTGCAGATACCGGGAGACGCCCTCCACCCTCTTGGAAAGGCGCGGCCCGTCCGGCGTGTCCGCGCCGAAGAGCAGATGATTGCGCTCCGTCTCGGTAAAGTCCTTCCACTTCTTGTCAAGCGGGAACAGGCCGGATTCCGCATACTGCTTCCAGTACCAGTTGTCCACGTGGAAGGCCGGCAGATCGGCCATGCCCTCGTTCCAGGTCTTCTCCGGGTCGATGCGGCCCTCGATGTCCACCGTCATGACCTTTCCGATGCCGGAGCACTCAGGACACATGCCGTTGGGGTCGTTGAAGGAGAAATACGAGGCCGTGCCCGCATAGGGCTGACCGATGCGGGCGTAGAGCAGCCGCAGCGCGGCGTACATGTCGCTGATGGTGCCCACGGTGGAGCGGGCGTTGCCGCCCAGCCGGGACTGATCCACGATGACCGAGGCGGAGAGGTTGTCGATGCGCTCCACCCTGGGCTTTTCATACTTGGGCAGCCGTCCCCGCATGAACGCGGTGTAGGTCTCGTTCATCTGCCGCTGGCTCTCGGCGGCGATGGTGTCAAACACGATGCTGGATTTGCCGGAGCCGGAGACCCCGGTAAACACCACGATCTTTCCCTTGGGAATGTCCAGAGAGACGTTCTTCAGATTGTTCTGCCGAAGTCCCCGGATCACGATTTTATCTTCTCCGATCATACGGATCGCCTCACTTTCCTGGCGTCTCAGCGCACCGGCGCGCCTGTCCCCGGCCTCCCCTTCAGCTGCTGCCATTCCTCCCTTGAAATGCCGAACACGAGGGTGATGCCATTCTGGGCGTCGGGGTATTGCTTGATCTTCTTCATGCCCGCCGCCATCGCCGTCGAATAGGACGGAACATTCGTGTATTTCATGTAGGAATACAGGCGGTCATAGGGCCTGTGCTCAAAGGCCCAGTCCCGCACGGCTCGGGCGGCCTCGCTCGCATAGCCCCGGCGCTGGCAGTCCCTGCGGATGTGATAGCCGATTTCCGGGAGCATCTCCCCGTCAATCCTCTGCAGCGTGAGGCCGCAGTCGCCGATCATCTCGCCGCTTTCCTTCAGGATCACCGCCCAGAGGCCAAACCCATCCTTCCGGTAGCGCTCGATGTTCCGCTCAATCCAGCCGCGCACGCGGTCCTCGTCGAAGGTGTACGGATAGTGCTGCATGATGTTTGCATCGGCCAGCACCGCATACAGCGCGCCAAAGTCGTCCGGCGTCATCTCCCGCAGCATCAGCCGCTCGGTTTCAAGGATCCTCTTCATCTCCATCCCTCGCTTTCCTCCCCATCATAGCGCATCGGGCGCGCCGCTTCTCGACTTTTCTTGCCGAAAAGAAAGGAACACGCCGCATCTGCGCGATGTGTTCCATCTGCATCCCCATTCATTCCTCAAACCGCATCGCCGTATAGCGCAGCCCGTCGGTCACCTGCTCCCCCTGCGTGGGCACGAAGCCCAGCCGCCGGTAAAACCCCACCGCGTACGGCGAGGAATGGACGGTAAAGACCTGCCGGTCGTAGTCCTGGCGCATGGCCTCAAACAGCCTCCTGCCGATGCCCCGGCGGTGATAGGCCGCGTCCACAAAAAACCCCGCGATGTGCTGCGGGGCCCGCATGCACAGCACGCCCACCAGTCTCTTCCCCTCAAACGCGCCGTAGAACGCCAGCCGCCGGATGCGCTCCCTGTCCTCCAGGCTGGCGCGGAACGCGGCGATCCCCTCCGCGGAATACTCCGGCGCTTCAAACTGCAGAAACACGTTCCAGATCAGCGCCAGTGCGTCCGGAATCTCCTCGGGACGGAGCCTGCGGATGGGATACGTCCGCCTGCGCCCGGGCAGGCAGTCCCGAAGCCTGCCAAGCACGGATTTGCGCTCGCAGAACACCGGCCGTCTGCGCTCCGCGGCGGCGTGATAGGCACGGCAGGCCGCGCAGTCGCCGTGCCGGGGACAGCCCTTCTTCCTGCACGGGCAGTTTTCGTTCATCATGCCGTTCTCTCCTCCCATGGCGCGCCGCTCCGGTTGCCCGCGATGCCTCTCCCTCAGCGCGCTTCATACGCCTCAGGGGAGCGGGGCATGATCACAGAGGCGATGATGTACGCCGCAATGCCGCTGCCGCCCGTGATGCACAGCAGCGCCCAGACCAGCCGCACCAGCGTCGGATCGATGCCGAAATACTCGGCGATGCCGCCGCACACGCCGTCCACCATCCTGTTGCTGCTTGACTTATAGATTCTCTTCTTCATGACGAATCCCTTCCTTTCACGCTCCCATTGTACATCAGGCGCTCTCCGCCCGATAGGCGCGTTTTGCAGGAGAATGTGTCGGATTTGCAGGTTCCTCCGCGATCCCCGCCTATCAAAACAGGCATCCGTCTCCGGATGCCTGAACCTGATTTGTTTCTCAATTCAATGATTGCAGATCGAATCCGTCTCAATCGTAGGAGACTGCGTCTCCTGCTCTGAGACTACGCTTTTTCGCTTGGGATGGGATACGTTGGGCTGCCGCCCAAACCTGCTTGAGGGATTTCAGTCCGGGGAACTCGCATAGTCGCGCTCTGTGGCGCTCCTTGCGATTCCCGACGCTCCGCCTGCCTGTTTCGACCCGGGAACCGCAATAGTCGCGCAAGCGCTCCTTTGCAGTTCCGATCTCCATCTCGCTGTTTCGCCCACTGGGCGCGCGAGATTCCGATCCCACCGGGCGCGGCAGGCTCCGGTCCCTCAGACCCCATCTTCGCTTCGCGCATCCTCCGCCGCCTCGTCCTCCTGCCGGATGCGCTCCAGCACCGCGTCGACCACCTTCTTCTGGTGGCGGGTGAACTTTCTGCCGGCGAGAAACTTCTGCGCCATCTCGGGTCTGCGGCGCAGGGTGATGTACAGCGACTCGGAGAGCTGCCAGTCCTGAATGTGCGCGTGGTTGCCGTTCAGCAGCGGCTCCGGCACGGTGAGGCCCTCGAACTCGCGCGGGCGGGTATACTGCGGATGCTCCAGCAGGCCGGAGGAAAAGCTCTCCGTCTGCGCGCTCTCCTCGCAGCCCAGCACGCCCGGCACCAGCCGCGCCACGCTGTCCACCAGCACCATCGCGCCCAGCTCGCCGCCGGTGAGGATGTAATCGCCGATGGAGATTTCCTCGTCGATGCACAGGTCGAGCGCCCGCTGATCCACGCCCTCGTAGTGGCCGCACAAAAGGATCAGCTCCTGCTCGCGGGCGAGCTCCTCCACCTTTTCCTGCGTCAGCGTCTTGCCGCGCGGGGAGAGATAGATGCGCCTGCCCGCAAAATGCTCGCCCTGCACGTCGCGCATCGCGTCCACGATCGGCTGGGCGAGCATCACCATGCCCGCGCCGCCGCCGTAGGGCGCGTCGTCGGTGTTGTGGTGCTTGTTTTTGGAATAGCTGCGGATGTCCACCTCGCGGATGTCAAGCAGCCCGGCCTTCTCCGCGCGGCCCAGCATGCTCAGGTGCAGCGGCGCGAACATCTCCGGGAATATCGTCAGAATCGTGATCTTCATGCTCAGTCGTCCTGCTTGTCCTCGGGCTGCACCAGCGTCATGCGCTGCGCCTCCATGTTTTCCAGAATCCCGTACATCTTCTCCTCCTGCGTGTCGATCTCCAGGATCTCGATCTCGCGCAGCGTGACCGTCTCCTCCTCCGCCTCGCGACCGAAGAAGTCGAGCAGGCGGATCTTGACGCGCAGGCCGTTGGCCTCCAGCACGCGGCCGGTGATCATCTCGTTGCCGATGATGATGCTGATGATCTCTCGCCTCGCCTTGCACTCCAGCAGCACGCTCAGCAGCAGATCCGTGTCCTCCGCCGGGTAATCGGTGAAGAAGCAGCGGTGGCGCTCCTTGTGATGCGCCATGAGCATCGCCAGGCGCTGCTCGTATTCCTCACCGGAGAGCACCTGGATCACGTCGCTGTTGCGGCGCACGCGCCAGCCGTCGACCTGGCCCCACGGCGTCAGATCGCACATGAGCACATGCTTGGCGTCCACCGCCTCCACAAAGCCCGCGCAGAAGCCGTCCGGATCGTTCGGGTCGGTATAGATCGAGGCGAGCGCGCCCTGCGCCGCCAGGATGCGCAGCAGATACACCATATATCCATTGGTTGCCATGTCAATATCTCCTCTTGGGCAGATAGAACCGCCGGCTGCCCCAAATATCCACAATCATGATGCACGGCTCGCCCGCGCACACGGGCATTTCCATCGTCGTCTGAAGCTGCGGCGTCGTCGCGGTGCGCACGCTCTCCGCGCAGGAGCGGTACACGTCGCCCTGCACAAAGCCCGCCGACCAGTGATCCACCGCGTCAAGCCCCCTGATGCCGGCCTCGCGCGCCTGCACGCTGTCAAAGCTCATCAGGTGCACGGTGTAGGAGGTGATCGCCGGGAAGACCTCGGCCTCCACAAAGCAGTCGTCCTCGCCGCACGGCGCTTCCACGTCGTAGCATGCGCCCATCGGCCTGGCCGCCGTCGCCTGACTGAGGCGCTTGCCCGACACGGCGATCGCCAGCGGGCTCTGATCCACGCACAGGAACCGGCGGTTCAGGTTCGCCGCAGCCACGGCCGTCGTGCCGCTGCCGGAAAACAGGTCGCACACCAGATCGCCCTCCTGCGTCGAGCAGCGGATGATGCGCTCCAGCAGGCGCACGGGCTTCTGCGTATCGTAGCCGGTGCGCTGCGGGTCCTTCTGCTGCAGGTGGCTCACGTCGTCCCACACGTCGCCGGGATACACCGGCTCGTCGTCATAGTAGCGGTACTCCTTGCCGGCGGACATGATCGAGCGGTATGCGCGGCCGTCCTCGTCGACGCTGCGCTTCATGTGGTTGCTGCGCGCCTCACCCCGGGCGACCGGCACCGCCTTGAGGTTGAAGTAATACGAGCGCGACTTCGCATAGAACAGAATCACGTCGTGCTTCCTGGGGAAGTACGTCCTCGCCCGGCCGCCGGACTGATAGGCCCAGATGATCTCGTTGAGGAAGTTGCTCTCGCCGAAAACCTCGTCCATCAGCAGGCGCATGTGCGCGTGCATGCGGCAGTCGATGTGCAGGAAGATGGTGCCTTCCTTCTTCATCAGATCGCGCGCGAGCGTGAGCGCGTCGCGCATCATGGCCAGATACGCCTCGCGGCTCGGCCAGCGGTCGTCGTACGCGGGCAGGGAAAGCGAGGGCGAGCCGGTCTTGTAGCCCTTTTCGCCGATGCGCGCCTTCATCTCAAACCGCTTGCCCGTGTTGAACGGCGGGTCCAGGTACACCGTCTGCACCGCGCCGGCATAGCGCGCGAGCAGCTCCTCCCTGCACGCGGGAACCGATGCCTGCATCAGCACGCCGGTGCTCTCCTTGCCCAGATGGCGCTCGGCGCCGCAGCGGATATAGGTTGCACACATCGTCTTTTCCTCCCACCTGATCCGATGAAATGGATGCGTCCGATACTCACCCTTAGTATATATTATACTGTTTTTGGATCGCATTGACAAGTGAAACGCACGCTGATATGATGGAAGTCCGAAAACCACGCCGAGGAGGAACCATTCATGTCCGAAAGAAACGCCGTGCTCGCCGCGCGCGACTTGCTTGAAAACCTCACGCCGCTCAAAACCGACTGCGGCCGATTGTGCCAGGGCGCATGCTGCCGTGGCGACGAGGCGACCGGCATGCTCCTGTTCCCCGGCGAGGAGGCGCTGTACGCCGACTGCGCCTTTGCGCGCATGGTCGAGACGGACTTCTCGCTCGGCGGCACGCCGGCGCTGCTGCTGGTCTGCGACGGCCGCTGCGACAGAAAAAACAGGCCGCTTGCCTGCCGCCTGTTTCCGCTGTTTCTCAAGTTCAGGGAGAGTCAGCCCCCTGCGGTGCGCATGGACGCGCGCGCCAGGGCCGTCTGTCCGCTGACGGACTACGGCATGAAGGCGCTCGACCCGGAGTTCAGGCAGGCCGTGCGCAAGGCGTACGATCTGCTGCTTGCAGACGAGGTCTGCGCCAAATACCTGAAGGCGCTTGACGAGGCGTTTACGCTATAACGCAAAAACGTGAGCCGGTAATTCCGACTCACGTTTTTTTATTTGGGATTACTTGCCCTGAGCAGCGTTTTCGCCGGCGATGCGGCCGAAGACGCAGAAATCAACGATGGCGTTGCCGCCCAGACGGTTGCCGCCGTGCAGGTTGCCCGTAATCTCGCCCGCGCAGTACAGGCCCTCGATGATCGAGCCGTCCTCACGCAGCGCATGGGTATCGGTATCCACGTTCACGCCGCCCATAGTGTGGTGCGCGGCAGGCTTGCGCGGATAGGCGTACCACGGGCCCGTTACCAGCTCCTTCGTCCAGGTTGTGCGGCCATAGGGATCCTTCGCTTCGCCGCGCACATAGGAGTTAAAATCCTCGATGGTCTGCGTCAGCACCGCAGGATCCATGCCCAGGATCTCGGCCAGGCCCTCGATGGTGTCAGCCTGCACATAGCCGGCGAGCTTGTTATCCAGATAATAGGCCACGGTCTTGTCGCCCAGGGTCTTGCCGGTTGCCGGATCCGGCACCGCATCGGCACTGAAGAGCTGATACATGAGACCGTCCGTCTGCGCAATGATGGCCAAAGACATCTCGTCGCGGCGGCCATCCTCGCGCACGAAGCGGCAGCCCTCCTTGTTGATGTACATGCTCGCGCTGTAGGTCAGCGTGATATCGGAGGTCGCACCGGTCCACGGATTGGCATACGGCAGCAGCTGGATCTGATCCATGTTGATCAGCTCCGCGCCAGCGTCGCGCGCCATAAAGATGCCGTCTCCGGTGACGCCCGGCATATTGGTGGTGATGACCTTTGCGCTCAGATCCGGCCACTTCTCGCTTTCGCAATACTGCTGGCGCAGCTCCACGTTGCCGGCAAAGCCACCGGTCGCCAGAATGACGCCCTTGTTGGCATGCAGGGTCACCTTGCTGCCATCCTTGCGCACGGCGTTGACGCCCACAACCTTGTCACCATCCATGATGAGGCTCTTGCCTTCGGTATCCATCATCGCGGTAAACAGGTCGCCGCGGGTGGCAAGGGTGCTCTCAAACGCCTTGAAATAACCCGTGCCGTTCGGCGCAACGGAGGTATGTGTACGCATGTACAGGGAGCCGCTGGCCGAGTTGATCTTATCCACGAATTGCATGCCCATGCTCTCCAGCCACTCCAGGGTCGGATAGGCACGCTCAGCGAAGAACAGCAGCTTGTCCAGTTCGCCAATCTTGTCGCCGCCATTCCAGGTCTGCAGCGCAAACCACTCCGCACTGTCGAACACGTGCTTGTCGGTTTGCTGATAGGCCTTGAACTGCTCAGCGACCGTCGCCATCACCTGCGCATGAAGCTCGGAAACCGGCTCTTCCGTGATGGCCGCCTCGATCAGGGAGTCGAGGCTCTTGGGCTCGATATCGGCATAGTCCTGCAGGTCCGGATCCGGGCAGTTGTAGATGCCGCCGGCGACGATGGAGTTGCCACCGAAGAAGCCCGTCTTTTCAATCAGAATGACGCTCGCGTTGGCTTCGGTCGCGGAGATCGCGGCCGCAAGACCCGCGCCGCCGCCGCCCACGATGATCACATCAGCCGTCGCCTCGATGTCCTGCGCCGGCTCCTTCTCAGCCGCAACCTTGAGCGCAGCGATATCCGCGCCGGCCTGCTCAAGCGCCTTTTCGGCGCCGGAGAGGATCGCCCGGCTGGAGATGGTCACGCCGGTCACGGTGTCAACCGCCAGAGACTGTGCTTCCACAATCGCCGCCGGAATCTGGCGGACAGGCCAGTCAATCAGGCCCGGCGTCTCCACGTTGGAGACCACATTCACCTCTTCGATGCGATCCTCGGTCACGGTGACCTCGACGGTCATCGGACCATGCATCGCAGGAATCGTCGCGCTGTACGTGCCCGCCGTCATCGCGCTCGCGCAGCAGGCGACGCTCATGAGCAGCACAAGCGCCAGCATCATGCTCAACACTTTACGCTTCATTTTGTCTTCTCCCTTCTTCTTCCCGTGTACAGGGTGTTGATGCAATTATAAAGGGTATCTGTGCCGCAGCACAAATACCCTTTCTGCATGTTGTCTTCAGTTTGATAATTTCAAGTCATACTGTCCTCTGCATCCAGGCAAATACACGCTCCATCGCCGGGTTGACGGGGTGCTCACGCATGATCAGCACGAGCCGGTAGCCATATTGCTTTCCCTGAATCGGCACGAAGCTCATATCGTCCGATTCGGCATATTCAAATGCTGTGGAGGCCATCCCCACCGCGCCATGCTGATGCAGAAGGTCCGTGACGTCGCCGATTTTTCTTCCATATCCAACGATCTGCGGAGAAAAGCCCGCTTCGCGGCAAATGCTCAAGTGGGCAGCCAGCGTCTCCGGCAAATCTCTCGGATCAAAAAAAACGAATTTAGAGTCCTTCAGCTGCTCAATGTATACCGAGGAAACGCCAAAAAGTGGATGCTCCTTGGGAATCATGACCCGGAATTCGGACACGCACACGTTTGCCCGCCTGCATCCGTTCATGTCCAGCGTACAGTTTTCCGGCAGCAGCGCGCAGTCCAGCTCGCCGCTGAGCACGCGTTCCTTGATCTCAGGCGCAGCGCCGTAAACCGGCGTCAGCCGCAGATTGACCTGCCGCATCCGTTCAAGCAGCGGCGAAACCGCACTTCTGAACGTACGCAGCAAACCGTAAGCGATGTAGCCCATCGTAATCCCCGCGCATGCTTCCCGCTGCGCCGCCTGCACCCGTTCGCGCATCGTCTCCATCTGCTGAAAAATACGCCTGGCCTCCACCAACAGCGTATCGCCTGCCGGCGTGAAGGTCAGCTTTTTCCGCTTATCCCTGTACACCAGCTCGCAGCCGAGTTCATTTTCCAGGCCTGCAATGGCACGCGAAAGCGCAGGCTGGCTGACAAAACACGCGCCTGCCGCATCCGTAAAGCTCCCGTATTCTGCCAGAGCGATGAAGTATTCCAGCATCTGCAGCGTCATCCGTATCCCCTCCGTATACCGGCAGGATACACGTTTGCGTCTTTTTTGTCAAGTGGAACCTGAGCCGAGCCGACCTGCGCGCTTTCAGCTGGAAGCATGCCGCTGCGTGCCGGCAGCAAAACCGCCGCCAGAACCTTCTTTACAGTGTCACCTGCTGCACAACGCCCTTTCCATCGCCGACGTAGAGCACGCCGCCCGCCGCGGACATCATCTCGTACGCGCCGTAGAGGATCGTCGTCGCGTTTTCCCCGTTCACGTCGCAGGTCATCACGCCCTTGTCCGTCAGCTGGATCACCTTCTGGCCGTACACGCCCATGAGGGCCGCGCCGTCGCGCCGGATCGTCGCCGTCTGCCCGTCCGTCACGCGCAGGATGCTGCCGCCGCTGCGCACCAGCAGGGCGTCTGCGCACAGCGCCGCCTGGTCCGCGCTGCCCGCATACAGCGTCGCTGTCCTGCCCGTATCGATGCCGAAGGACACCACGCCCTCCTGCGTCACGCACAGCAGCGCGTTGCCCTGCACATCCAGCGAAAAATCCGCCACGCCCTCCATCAATTCGCTCTCCTCGCCGGAGAGCGTTCTTTCTTTCAGCGTGCCGCCCGCATCCAGCAGATACATCACGCCGTCGTGCAGCGCAAAGCGCAGAATGACGCCCGCCCGATCAAGCACCTCGCGGCCTGTCCCGTCCGCGTTCATGCGGATGACGCAGTCCTCGCCGCCCGAGCTGGCGACGTAATACAGGCGGCTGTTGGTCAGATGCAGAAAGCGCGGCGTCTCGTTGGCGAGCACCGTCGCCGCCGAGCCGTCATACGGACGCCTGACCAGCGCGCCGCCCTGCGACGCGTCCGCGCAGTACAGGGCGCTGCGGTCGCTCACGGCGATGCCGCCGCCGCCGATGGAGATCTGGTATGCGCCGTTGACGCGGTATTCCTGCGTCTGCCGCCCGGTGTTGTCCGCCGCGATGCGCGCCGCCTGCGCCGTCACCGCGCCGGAGGCGTAGAGCCTGGACTGCGTGGCGCTGCCCGCCGCGCCGTCCGCGCTCAGGCCGTTGGCCTGCTGAAACTGGCGGATCGCCTGCTGGGTCTGGCTGTCATACACGCCGCTTACAAAAGAGGCGGACAGGTACCCCAGCTCGGCCAATCGGCTCTGCACCTGGCGCACCTGTTCGCCTGTCATGCCCGCGGTGAGCACCTCGGACACGCCCGTGCCCGAGGAACTCAGCAGCAGATCGCCCGCGCGCACGCCGTCGGCGTTCAGCGCGTCGTTTGAATAGATCAGTTTGAGGCTCTGCGGACCGGCCGCGCCGTCCACCTTGAGGCCGTTCATCGTCTGGAACGCCTTGGTCGCCTCGACCGTCGCCTGGTTGAACTTGCCGGTGACGGACTTGCTGTCCAGATACCCCAGCTCCACCAGGCGCTGCTGGTACTGCCGCACGTCGTCGCCCTCGCTCTCCCACTGGATGACGATGTCCGTGTTGGGCTTGGGCGTCGCAGTCGCCGCCGGCGAGGAGCCGGACGAGGACGCGCTGCCGCCGGAGGACGCGCCGTAGGCCACCGCGTCGCCGCTGTAGAGGATGGAGAGCGTGCCCCTGCCCGCGACGCCGTCCGCCGTCAGGCCGTTGGCCTCCTGGAAGAGCTTCACCGCGCGCTCCGTGCCGGAGCCAAACTGGCCGTCCGGCTGCGTGGTCAGATAGCCCAGATCGGAAAGGTATTGCTGCATCACCATGACCTGCGCGCTCTTGTCGCCGCGGCGCAGCGTGGACAGCTCGCCCGTCTGCGGCAGCGTCCCGGCTTCTTCCTCCTGCCCGTTCGCGCTTTCGGCGGGGATCGCCGAGCCGCTCTTGAGCTTGCTCTGCGTGCTCTTGCCCGCGATGCCGTCCGCCGTCAGGCCGTTGGATCGCTGGAACGCCTTCACCGCCTCGGTCGTCTCCGCGCTGAAGCGGCCGTCGATGCGGCCCGCGTAATAGCCCAGCTCGAACAGATACGCCTGAAGAATGTAGACGTTTTCGCCCTCGTCGCCCTCGCGCAGCGTCAACGTGCCGGCGGGGGCCGGCGTGGGCGTGACGCGGTTGGCCGCCTTGCAGCTGCCCGCCAGCTTCTTGAGCGTGGCGCTGCCCGCGTTGCCGTCCGCCGTGAGGTTGTTGTTCTTCTGAAACGCCACGAGCGCCGCCTGCGTCTCCGCGCCGAACACGCCGTCCGCCACGCCGCTCAGATAGCGCAGCTCGATGAGGCGCTCCTGCAGGGCGTACACGTCGTTGCCGGTCATGCCCAGCGTCAGCGTCCGGGTTGCGTCCGGATCGGCCGTCGCGACGGGGCTGCTCGCGTAGCGCGCGGTGTTGGCATACAGCTTGCTCTGCGTCTGCGCGCCCGCCTGGCCGTCGCCGGAGAGGCCGTTGGCCCGCTGGAATGCCTTGACCGCGCTGGCCGTCGTCTCGCCGTAGACGCCGTCCACGCCGCCGGCGTAGTAGCCTAGCTCCGCCAGACGGGCCTGCAGCTTGCGCACCTCCACGCCGGAGGTGCCCAGCTTGAGCAGCAGGTATTCCTCGTCAGCGCTGCTCGCGGACACGATGAAGTTCTTGGGCTGCGCGCTTGAGCCGTACAGCAGATCCTGCGTCTGCCGGCCCGCGATGCCGTCCGCCGTCAGGCCGTTGTGCTCCTGAAATTCCTGCACCGCCGCCTGCGTGGCGGAGGCGTAGCGCCCGTCGATGGCGCCGGTGTAATAGCCCAGCTCCGTCAGCCGCGCCTGCAGGTCGCTGACGTCGTTTCCGGTCGAGCCCATCATCAGCACGGGATAGCCCGCGTTGTAGTCCTCGGTCGAGGTCGCCCAGCTCTGCGCGCCCGGCGCGGCGGTCGCGGCCGTGCGCGGGGTGGACGTGGGCAGGCTTCCCTGCGCCCAGTCCTCCCAGGTGCTCTGATCGCTCGCCTGCCAGGCGTCCGGCGTCGGCGAGCTCGCAGGAAGCGGCGTGGGCGTGCTGGTGGGCAGCGGCTGCACCGTGCCAAAGGGAATCACGCCCTCGGTGATCACCAGCGGATCGAGCGTCGGATCGGGCTGGATGAAGCAGCCGCTCAAAAGAAACAGCATCGCGGCGAGCATCGCCGAAAGATAGAGCTTTTTCATGCTGCTCCCTCCTTGTCCTTCTTTAGTCTTCGCCCCGCAGGATCGCGTCCACGTCGTTAAGATCCGTGATCTCGTAGCGCACCGGCAGGTTTTTGCCGTTTTCCTTGCCCTTGGGGTTGTACCAGCAGGCGTCCACGCCGGCGTTCGCCGCGGCGGCGATGTCGCTGGAGATCGAGTCGCCCAGCATCAGCACGCGGCTGCGGTCGCGCACGCCCGCCATCTCCATGCCGATCTCAATCATCTTCGGATCGGGCTTCGCCGCGCCGACCTCCTCGCTGACGACCATGCCGCGGATGTAGTGGCGCACCTCGCTTGAGTCCATGCGGCCGTGCTGCACCCTGGCGATGCCGTTGGTCACGATGATGACCGGCACCATGCGGCTCCAGCGCGCGACGGCCTCCACCGCGCCATCGACGGGCACGCTCTGGCGGCCCAGCGAATCGGTAAAGGCCGTGGCCATCGCCTGTGCGTCCAGGTCGTCCCTGCCGATGGCCTCCAGGAACTGCTCAAACCGGCGCACGCGCAGCCTGTCCTGCGTGATGCCGCCCTGCTCCAGCAGCCGCCACAGCGCCGCGTTGATGTCAGAATAGGTCGCCAGCAGCGCATCCGTCGCCTCAAGGCCCATCCGGGCGCAGGCGTCCGCGAAGGCGTTTGCCTCCGCACGGCCAAAGTCAAACAGGGTGTCGTCCGCGTCGCACAGCAGCAGATCATAACGGGTATTCATCCATCTTCTCCTTATCGGTTGGCAGGCCCAATCGGCCTGCGAATGCAGTTTCTATTGTATCACAGATCAGCCGCGTTTGAAAGACGCGCCGCCTGTCAAGTTTTGCCTGGGGGACGTTAGGGCTGCTGCCCTAAAACCCGCCTGAGGGGCATTGTCCCTCAGACTCCCTCCTTCGCTTCGCGCGCCTGCACGCGACGGTCAGGATCATCAGATAAAACGAAGCTGCGGACGGTTTTCATCCGCAGCTTCAGCTTCCTGTCGCTCAGTCGTCGCGCAGCGTGTCGCTCCGGCTTCCGGAGACGAGATCGACGTTTTCATAGCGGTCCGCGTCGTCAATCAGCGCGCTCAGGCCGTGCGCCACGCACAGGTCCGGCTCGTCGGCCAGCGTCGTGCGGATCCTCAGCTGATCGGAAATGACCTCCGCCAGGCCGAACAGCTGCGCGCCGCCGCCGGACAGGGTGATGCCCTCGTCGAAGATGTCGCTGGCCAGCTCGGGCGGCGTGCGCTCGATGATCCGGTGCAGCGCGCTGATGAGCTCGCGCAGCGGTTCGTCCAGCGCCTCAATCAGCTCCTCGGAGTTGACCGTCACCGCGCGCGGCAGGCCGGACACCAGGCTCCTGCCGCAGGCGTCCATCTCCAGCTTCGCGCCGCGCATGCGGGCGGAGCCGATGTTGATCTTGAGCTCCTCCGCCGTGCGCGCGCCGATGAGCAGGTTATGCTTCTTGCGCAGGTAATCGATGATCGCCTCGTCGAACTTGTCGCCGCCGGTATCCAGGATATCCCAGACGATCTGATGGCCGAACGAGAAGACGGAGACGTTGGTCCTGCCGCCGCCGATGTCGATGCTCATGCGGCCGTACGGCTGATCGATGCGGATGCCCGCGCCGATCGCCGCGGCGACGTTTTCGTCGACCGGCACGACGCTGCGCATGCCCGCGTCCACGATCACGTCCACCAGCGTCTGCCGCTCGCTGGGGGCCATGCCGCCCGGCAGCGCCAGCAGCAGCCGCGGCCGGAACGCCGCGCGCTTGCCCACGACCTTGCGCATGAAATAGCGCAGCATCTTGCTGACCAGGTCGAAGCTGCGGATGCGTCCGTCGCGCAGCGGCCGCTCGACGATCAGGCCGGCAGGCGTGCGTCCATACATTCTGCGCGCTTCCTCGCCGACCGCCACGACGTCGCGCGTCTGCCGGTCATACGTCACATACGCAGGCTCGCTGAGCACGATGCCCTTGCCCTGCACCACCATGTGCAGGGTGGATGTGCCCAGATCCAGTCCCAGTTCATCTACGCCAAACATGCTTACTCCTTTTTTGGGGGCCTCGCCCCCAAACCCCTGCCTGAGGGATTTCATCCCTCAGACTCCCTTCTTCGCTTCGCGGCGGCATCAAGCAGCCTGGTCTGGGCAAACCTCGTTTGCCCAAGCCGGGGCGAAACGAGGCTATACAGCTCAAAGCCTGTGAAGCGGTTTATTCGTGTCGTCTCTCCGCGTATCGCCTGCGCGTGGCCTCGCCGCCGCGCAGGTGGCGCTCCGCCTTGTTGCGGGCAAACACCGCCGCGACTTCCTTCGCCAGCGGCGGGGAAAGCGTCGGCAGGCGCGTCTCCATGTCCTTGTGCACGGTCGACTTGGAGATTCCAAGCAGCCGGGCGGTCTGGCGCACGGTCGCGCCCGTCCCGGCGATGATCTCCGCTTCCTGAATCACCCTGCTGCTGATCGCCTGATTCACGCGCATCCCCCCAGACAGTCTCGTCAGTCCGGGCTATCCTATGCGGGGAGGTAGAAAAGGTGTCCTCAAGCCTCAGCCAAAATCGTGCGGCGCTCTGCGTCCGCAGCGGGGCGCCTGCGCAGCGCCTGTCAGGCGAAATACGAGAGCGCGATCTCCTCGTCGCCGCCGTAGAGCACGCGCACGAGCGTCAGCCCCCTGGCGGGCGCGGTCTGGCCCAGCGCCAGGCGGTCGCCGGTTTCAATCGCCCTCGCGATCGCGCCAGGCGCGCGCTTGCCGGTGCCGACCTCCATCAGCGTGCCCGCGATGATGCGCACCATGTTGTACAGAAAGCCGTCGCCCAGCACCGTCAGCGTAACCGTTTCGCCGCAGCGCCTGACCTGCGCGCGGTAGATCGTGCGCACGGTGCTGGATGCCACGCTGCCGCTGGCGGCGAACGCTGCAAAGTCGTGCGTGCCGCAAAGCGCCTGCGCCTCCTCGTGCATAAGCTGCGCGTCAAGGGGCAGCGGCACATGCGCCGCATACTGCCTGCCGACAGCGCAGTCGTGGCGGCTGTTGAAGAACGTATACCGGTATACCTTGCCGCACGCGCTGTACCGGGCGTGAAAGCCGTCCGGCGCGGGGCCGCTCTCGCGAATCCGGATATCCGGCGGGAGCATGGTGTTGAGCGCAAAGGCGAGCTTGTCCGGCGGGATGCGCGTCGCGCTGTCAAAGTGCGCGCACAGGCCCAGGGCATGCACGCCCGCGTCGGTCCGGCTCGAGCCGGTGACGGAAACGCGCTCGCCCGTCAGGCGCGCAAGCGCCTCCTCGAGCGCCTGCTGCACGCTCGGGCCGTTGAGCTGCCGCTGCCAGCCGCAGTATGCGGTGCCGTCGTATTCGCACACGAGCAGGAAGCGCCGCTGCCCCTCGGGCGGGTGGTCCGCCGCGCTGGGGCGGTGCTTGCTGCTGAGCAGCAGCTTATCCAAGGAGCCTGCCCTCCAGCACCACGACCGCGATGAACGCCGCCGTGGCCAACGCGCCGAACACATCAAGCCGCGTATACCTCAGCTCGCGCAGGCGGGTGCGGTGGTCGCCGCCGCGATAGCAGCGCGCCTCCATGGCCATCGCCAGGTCGTTCGCCCGGCGGAACGCGCTGACAAACAGCGGCACCAGCAGCGGGATCATCGCCTTCGCGCGGGCGATCAGGTTGCCGCTCTCAAAGTCCGCGCCGCGCGCCATCTGCGCCTTCTGAATCTTGTCCGTCTCCTCCAGCAGTGTCGGGATGAAGCGCAGCGCGATGGTCATCATCATCGCCAGCTCATGCGCCGGGAAGTGGAAGCGCTGCAGCGGGCGCATCAGGCGCTCCAGGCCGTCGGTCAGCTGCACGGGGCTGGTCGTGAGCGTCAGCACGGACGTGCCCATGACCAGGAACACCAGGCGCAGCGCGAAGAAGATCGCGTTCTCAAGCGCCTCCTTCGTCAGCGTGAAAAAGCCCAGGGAGAAGATCGGCGTCTCGCCCTGCACAAAGAACAGGTTGAGCACGAAGGTGAACAGGATGATGAAGCGCAGGGGCTTGACGCCCTTGACCAGATAGGAGAACCGGATGCCGGAAATGCGCACCACCAGATACAGAAACGCGAGCGCCAGCAGGTAGCCCGGCAGGTTGCCCACCATGAACACGCCCACGATGTACACGATCGTCAGGATCAGCTTCATGCGCGGGTCCATGCGGTGGATCGCGGAATCGCCCGGGAAATACTGGCCCAGCGTGATGTCCTTAAGCATGCCGGCCTCCCTTCGCGGCGATCTTCTCGATCTCCGTCTTGATCTCTTCAATGCGGTAAATGCCCTCGGGGATGTCAAAGCCGCGCTCGCGCAGCTTGCCCGCCAGCTGGGCGGCCTGCGGGACGTCCAGGCCCATGCCGCGCAGCTCCTCGCCGCAGGCGAACACGTCGCGCGGCACGCCGTCCATGACGACCTCGCCGTGGTTCATGACGATCACGCGCTCCGCCAGGGAGGCCACGTCGTCCATCGAATGGCTGACCATCACGATGGTCGTGCCGGCCTCCTCGTGCAGCCGCTTGACCAGGCCCAGGATCTCCTCGCGGCCGTGCGGGTCCAGGCCCGCGCACGGCTCATCGAGCACCAGCACCTGCGGCTCCATCGCCAGCACGCCGGCAATCGCCACGCGGCGCATCTGGCCGCCGGAGAGCTCGAAGACGGAGCGCTCGTGCAGCCTGTCGTAGTCAAGCGCGACGCGGCGCATCGCGTCCTTCACGCGGCGGTCGATTTCCGCGTCATCAAGACCCAGGTTCCTGGGACCGAAGGCGATGTCCTTTTCCACCGTCTCCTCGAAGAGCTGGTTTTCCGGATACTGGAACACCAGGCCGACCCGCTGGCGGACCGCCCGTCGGTCCGTTCCCTTGTCGGCCAGGTCCATGCCGTCCACCAGAACGCGACCGGAGGTCGGCATGATCAGACCGTTGAGGTGCTGCACCAGCGTGCTCTTGCCGCTGCCCGTGTGGCCGATGAGGCCGATGAACTCGCCGTCGTTGATGGTCAGGTTCACATCGGAGAGCGCCTTCGTCTCGTACGGGCCGCCGGTCATGTATACGTAATTCAGATGCTCGATGACAATCGACATACTTCCTCCACCATCTCGTCCACCGTCAGCACGTCCGCGCGCACGTTCAGGCCCTCGGTCCGCAGCATGTGCGCCAGATCGGTCATCGGCGGCACGTCGAGCCCCAGCGCGCGCACGGCGTCCACCTTCGTGAAGACCTCGCGCGGGGTGCCGCTCAGCGCGATCTTCCCCTCGTCCATCACGATCACATAGTCCGCCGTCGCGGCCTCGCTCATGTAGTGCGTGATGATGACGACGGAGATGCCTTCCTCCTTGTTGAGGCGGTGCACGGTGTTCATCACCTCCGCGCGGCCGCTCGGGTCGAGCATCGCGGTCGACTCGTCCAGGATGATGACGTCCGGCTTCATGGCCAGCACGCCGGCAATCGCCACGCGCTGCTTCTGGCCGCCGGAGAGCATGTGCGGCGCCTTCTTGGCGTATTGGGTCATGTTGACCGCCCTCAGCGCCTCGTCGATGCGCACGCGGATCTCGCCGGGCTCCACGCCGTTGTTCTCCAGGCCGAAGGCGACGTCCTCCTCCACGACCGTGGCGACGATCTGGTTGTCCGGATTCTGGAAGACCATGCCCGCGTGCTGTCGGATGTCGAAGACGAGGTCGTCGTCCCTCGTGTCCAGGCCGCAGACCCAGACGGTGCCGTTCGTGGGCACATACAGCGCGTTGAACAGCTTCGCCAGCGTGCTCTTGCCGCTGCCGTTGTGGCCGAGGATCGCGAGGAATTCGCCGTTGCGCACGCGCATGGTCACGCCGTTCACGGCGTTCTTTTCCGCGTCCGGATACGCATAGGACAGCGAGCTCGCAATGATCCGGTTCTCTTCAGGTTTTGCCAAAATGGGTTCCTCCAAAGTACGAGAATACGTCGGGGAGCTGCATTGGGCTATCGCCCAAACCCATCTGGGGACATTGTCCCCAGATCCCTTCTTCGCTTCGCGCTCACTGTCGTGAGACAGCGCGAAGCGAGAAAGGGAGT
>JBJEUH010000125.1:0-3734 GCA_051883735.1 Candidatus Ventricola sp. | reverse complement strand
GAGCAGGATCAGAACCCCATGCCCATCATCGCCGACGGCGTGACCAGATTCTCAAAGTGCTGCGCGACGCGCACGGACTCAAGCGGGGTCTCCTCCAGCTCCTCGATCGCCTCCAGCTCGCCCGCGAGATACCGCTTGATCTCATCCGCCGCGTCCTGCAGGCGGCCCATGACCGCGCCGTAGCGCAGCGCGAGCACCTCCCAGCCAAAGCGCTTCATATCCCGCTCCCAGAGCGCGCGGTGCAGCTTCATGAGCCGCTCGTACTTCTGCAGGATGCGCGGGAAGCCGACAAACGCCATTTCGCGCAGCCAGGCCCGGTCGCCCGCGACGTAGCGCGCCCGCAGGTCGCGCACAAGGCGCGCCTTTTCGCGCACGACCTCAAACAGCGCCGCCGCATAGCGGAGCTCCAGATGATCCTCCTGCGCCCTGAGCACATCAAGCGCCGCCTCGCTGCGCGCGATCGCCGCGTCCAGCGTGTCGCCCGTCAGATCCAGCAGCGGATACAGCGGGTCGCACCAGATCAGGCCCTTGCCCGGGCGCACGTCCTGCGCGTTCGGATAGAATGCCCCCATCGCGTCAAGCGCCGCGCGCGGCATGCCGGTGAGCGTTTCGCCCGCGAGGCGCATCTCCTCCCTCGGGCAATCGCAGCCCTGCCAGCAGCTCTCCGAGAAGATGGGCAGCAGCGCGCTGGCCAGGAAGACGTTCGTCTCCGCGCCGTCGTCGCCCCACATCGTCGCCAGCACCGTGTCCACGCCATGCCGGGCGCAGGCCCTCAGCGCCGGGTACATCGTCGCCTCGGTCTTCTTCACATGGGGCAGAAAGCCGCTCCACGTCCAGACGCCGCCGGCGAACACCGTGCGAGCGCCCATGCGCGCATGCTGCGTGAGCATGTGGTCGTAGAACGCCTCGTCCTCGTGGTAGTAGTCCCAGTAGCACAGATCGACCGGCGGCATGCCGTCGATGACCTGCTGCGGGATGTCGCTCTCCACATCGTAATAATCGTTGGTTTTGGAGCCGAGGCGGAAGAACATGTCGCTCCACATGATCGGCCTGAAGCCGTATTTCTCGCAGATCGCGCGCACGCGCTCCAGATGCCGGCACAGCAGGGCGAAGCGGTCGGTCTGGCCGTTCTTCAGCAGATACTGCCCCTGGCCCACGCCGTGCGCCTCGTCCATACCGATGTGGATGCGGTCTGTGCGCACGCACGCGCGCATCGCGCGGATCTCCGCCTCGATGAACGCATAGGTCCGCTCGTCGTCGATGAGCAGGATGTCCATCTGGTCGCGCAGCGCCGCGTTGTCCTGCCACTGCAGAAACTGGCGCATGTGCCCCAGCGTCTGGATGCAGGGCACCAGCTCCACGCCCGCCTCCGCCGCGTAGGCGTCCAGCGCGCGCAGGTCGCTCTGCGCATACCGCCCGCGCAGATAGCCCAGGGTCGGATACTCCGGCACCTCGTAGGTGTCCTCGGTGTAGAGCATCAGCAGGTTCATGCCCAGGCAGGCGAGCTGGTCGATGCAACGGCGCACGGCCTCCGGCTTCAGAACCGCGCCGCGCGAGCAGTCCACCATCGCGCCGCAGGAAGCAAAGTGCCGCCGCTCCCGCACGGACAGGGCCGTCCTCCCCTCTCGCACGCAGCGGCTCAGCCGGAAAAAGCCGCGCGCGAGCGCGCTTTCGTCCTGCGCCTCCATCCGGGCCGCGCCGCCCGCCAGCGTCACGCAAAGCCCCTCGCCCGCAGAAACCTCCACCGCAAACGGCAGCTTCACGCCCGTCACGCGCTCCGCGCGCGCACGGGCTTTTTCGATCGAATCAGATGAAAACACGGCATATCCTCCATCAGAATGACAATTCTTGTATGCTGCCATTATACAGGTCAATGCGCGATTGCACAACAACTCATTTTCAAATGAATCGAAATATGATATAGTAGAAATCAGCCAATCTGATTCCACCCAAGGAGGTCGCGCACATGGCCCTGAACCCCCAAATCGCCGACATCACCTACCGGCAGACCGTCATCCGCAAAATTCCCACGGCAAACAAGGTCATCCTCGTGCTGATGTACGTCTCTGTCGCCATCTTTACGTTCCTGGGCACCATGTGGGGCACGCTGATGCTGATTCCCTCGCTGGGCACGCTGTTTTTCGCCTGGTACTACAAGGGCGTGATCTCCGTCAGCTACGAATACCAGCTGGACGGCTACGACCTGCACATCCGCCGCCTGAGCGGCACGCGCTCCAGGCCGGTCAACGAGGCGTTCGCCTATGTCGACCTGCAGCGCGTCATCGTCATCGCGGACCAGTTCACCCCCGAGATCGAGCAGGGCGAAAGCGCGTTTGCCGCCGCGGACCGCAAGCGCCGCGTCACCTACTACACCGCCGCGCAGGACCCGGACAAGCCCAGCTGCGCGCTCTATGCCCACGGCTCCGGCCCGGAGGACGGGTACATCGTGCGCATCTACCTGCAGCCGACGGCCCAGCTGCTGCACTGCCTGCACCAGCTCTGCCCGGGAAAGGTGTTCACCCATGCCAACCTCATCTGAAATCGAGCTGCGCCGCCAGCTTGAGGAGCCGCTCAGCTGCGAGTACCGCAGCTATCCGCAGGCGGAGGACGGCATCCTGGTGACGATGCTGGATACGCCCTACTACCCGCCCTACATGCCCGACAGCCTGCACGTCCACAACTGCCTGGAGATCGGCGTCTGCCTGGCCGGCAGCGGGCAGGTGTATCTGCACGACAGGGGCTGGCGCTTTTCCGCCGGTTCGGTCATCGTCGCGCCGCGCGGCGTATACCACAATCAGCAAAACGAGGGCGAGCCGCTGACGCACTGGCGCTATCTCGTCATCAGCGACGACTACCTGCAGCGCAACGTGCCCGAACGTTTCCGCGCCGCGATCTTCGCCCTGCTGGACGGCATCCGCGAGACCGGCTTGTTCCTGGAGAGCAGCACGGACAGCACGCTGGACAGCATTGTCAAGCTGATGTACGATCTGCGCCGCCAGGGCGACGCGGACGCGGAGGCGCAGCTGGAGCTGTGCGTATACCTGCTGCTGCTCGAAATTGCCCGTCAGCGCAGCCGCACGCCGCTGCTCAGCCCCGGCGAGCCGGTCGATCACCGCCAGCGCCAGCCCATCGAGCCCGCGCTGGCCTACATCTGCGAGCATTATAAGGAAGACCTCCGGGTGAGCGTGCTGGCGCGCAGCTGCTCGATGAGCGAGAGCTACTTCCGCAAGCAGTTTGCAAGGATCATGGGCATGAGCCCCATGGAGCACGTCAACCGCTACCGCGTGCACCGCGCGATGAACCTGCTGCGCACCACGTCCGACTCCATCCAGAACATCGCCATGCGCGCGGGCTATTCCTCCATCGCCGCGTTCAACCGGAATTTCAAGCAGTACGCGGGCCTGAGCCCCAGCGACTGGCGCCGCAGCCATTTGAACAAATAAACCCCACCGTTTTGTGCGCATGCAGAGCAAGAATGAGCGTTTCCAATCAGGTTTGGAGCGAATATGCGCACAAAGCGGTGTTTTTGCATGATATAATGATACCAACAATTCGGCACAGAACTTGTCCGAACTGAACAAACATCTTGAGGAGGAAAACCACCATGAAAAAGCTTGTTTCCCTGCTCCTGGCCCTGACGATCATCGTCTCCTGCGGCGCCGCGCTGGCTGCCGAGGACGGCAAGATCACCATCTGGACCTGGGACCCGAACTTCAACATCGCCGCGATGAAGG
>JBJEUH010000124.1:30257-61932 GCA_051883735.1 Candidatus Ventricola sp. | reverse complement strand
TAGCGCTTCCAGAACCGTTGTTCAATGGGCAAGAACGACCATACAAGACAGTTGCAGATGCCATTCGAGACTATCCTGCAATTCAAGCAGGTCAAGAGCATACGAGCATTCCCAACCACAAAGCTACAGCGTTATCACAGAAAAACTTAGAAAGAATACGAGCAACAACACACGATGGTGGCTCTCGTACCGAATGGCCAAATGATTTAGTCCTAAAATGCCATAAAGACAGGAAATCAGGACATTCAGACGTTTACGGTAGAATGGCTTGGAATTGTGTGTCCCCCACTCTAACATCAAAGTGTTGCAGTCTATCAAATGGAAGATTTGGACACCCTGAACAAGACCGTGCAATATCCTTTCGTGAAGCAGCGGCACTCCAGAGTTTCTCGGATTCTTATGTCTTCTATGGAAAATCCGACTCAGTTATCGCGAGACAGATTGGCAATGCAGTTCCTGTTCTCCTTGCAAAAGCAATTGGCAAAACTGTGCTAGAAATGTCGTGCAATTCAAACAGCTGAAATCATTGACAATTACGTAATCCAGTCCATACAAAGGATGTGAATGTATTGAATACTCAGCAAGAGGACACAATGAGTACATTGGAAAAAATGATTAGTCAACAAGATGGGAAACTATTTGAGCCGTATATTCGTTATATGCGTTTTCCATTATATAAACACCTTAAGAAGAATTCACGAATAGACTTTGATTTTCCAATCACAGCTCTTGTGGGGCCAAACGGTTGCAACAAAAGCTCAATTCTTCAAGCACTATTCGGTGCGCCAGTTAATAAAAGTGTTGGCAACTACTGGTTTTCTACTGACGTTGATCGCATCGCAAAAGATAGCAGGCATTGTTTTATTTATGGATACAAAAGTGAATACCATAATCGCATAGTTGAAGTGCTTAAAACGCGCATACAAAAACCCGATAATCCTGATTATTGGGAGCCTTCGCGTCCACAAAGAGAATACGGTATGGAACCGATGCCTCTCATGAAGCAAAAATCTGAACCGGATAGAAGTAAAACGCGATGGAATGCCATTAATAAGGAAGTTTTGTATCTTGATTTTAGACATAATCTACCCGCGTTTGATAGGTACTTCTATCACATGCCATTAAAAAAGACGGACTCTTACAAATCAAAGCAAGACTATATCCGTAGGTATTCAAAAAATCTGCACTATGTAATTGTTAGCAAATCCTCTGATTATTCGCTGTACAATGTACAAAAAGTGCGTTCAAACACCGTATTAAGCGAAGAAAAGGTTAGGGCAATTAACACAATTCTTGGAAAGAATTACAAACAGATTCAAATTGTTGAGCATTCGCTGTATGGTGGTCAATTTGCCAAGACTGTTGTAATCTCTGACGATGCGCTCAAGTATTCGGAGGCTTTTGCTGGCAGTGGGGAATCTTCGGTAATAATCCTTGTAGATGAAATAATGGATGCAAAGGAAAAATCATTAATTCTTTTAGATGAGCCTGAGACTTCTTTGCATCCAATGGCACAAAAGCGAATGATAGGTTTTATTAGCGAGACTGTAAAGAGGCATCGCCATCAAGTTGTTATTTCAACTCATTCTCCGTTTTTTATCCAGAAACTTCCACCTCATGCAATAAAAACACTTGTGTTAAGTGCTGACGGTATAGAAATAATGCCGTCTTCGTATCCAGAAGATGCATTTGCTTTGCTGGGAGCGGAGGAACTTGCACAAAAAACGATATTCGTTGAAGATAAACTAGCGGTTGAGATTGTCAAACGCTACATAAAACTTGAGCATCCTAACTTGATTGACGCAATCTCTGTAAGAGCTATACCTGGCGGAGCTGAAACTATTATTAGCAGATATATTTATCCATACTCGCAAACATCCAAAAAGGATGTTGTATTTTTGCTGGATGGGGATAAAGACTATAAGAGAAAAACATCTGACAACGTAGAGTTGCGTGCGAAAATATCCGGGTATTTTGATTTGGATCAGAAGTTCAATAAGGACAGGATCCCAGTATCGGATAATCCCCAAATTGATAGCATTTTTCAAGAGATTACTGGCGTTTCCAGTAAGAATGTATTCTGTATTGATGGATCGAATGGTAATGTGAATACACAACAAAGGTATGGCCAGATTCGAGACTTTTTGTCATACTGGTTTAGGTGCGTATGCTTTTTGAATGCATTCACGCCAGAACAGGCAATTATTGAAAGTCTGTCTGAAGAGGATCGCAAGGAGCTTTATTCACAACAGGAGTATGATCCGATGAATTCTGGAAAGACTGTCTTTAAGGCATATACATGCAAGGCTTTGGATGACACTAGAGTATCTAGTGAGGATATACTCTTGACTCAGAAAAGGTATATTGCGCGTCTGCCTAAAGACTGTCAATTGTTTCAGTCGGTAGAGAATGCATTGACAATTCTATTGAAATGAGAATTATCTTAATGTATAGACATTGTTTTACTGATTACAATAATGACTTGAATATGTGAATGGAAGTTTCGCCATTTTGTATCAAATCCTATGGGATTTGCCAAACCTCAGCAATCGCTGGGGTTTTTCATTTTGCCAAGCTCATTGGACAGAAGAACAGGGGAATCGAACCTGGCCCGGTGGGCTGTCAGAGCCGGGCTGACCGAGCGCCGTCGAGGTGCGAGAGGAGATTCCCCTCACCTCCACCAAACCTCAGCAATTGCTGGGGTTTTTCATTTTGCCAAGTCCATTGGACAGAAGAGCTGGGGAATCGAACCTGGCCCGGTGGGCTGTCAGAGCCGGGCTGACCGAGCGCCTTGGCCGAAAAATCTCATGAACATGGCACGAATTTATTACTTCTCAATAACAAAATCGTGCGTTAAGATAGATAAAACAAGAGATCCTTTCTTTATCCATTTGCGGCGCTTCCACTCACTATATCAACGTGTCCATCGTTTGCATCAATATAAACTTCAATCATATTTTGACTAACGCCGCTGTTGGTTTCCCTGCTAAAAACAATTTGCCAGTAGGGTACATTCCTATATGGGTCATCAATGATAAAATAGGCGTATAGTGTGTAGTCGGTTTGATTAATGTTTGGATACTGATCTGTTAAAGCGTTTTGTGCTGCTTGTATTGCTTCCTCTTCCGAAACATCATTTTCGCTTGGCAATCCGTACCAAGAAATAAAATATGCTCGTTCTTCAAGTGTCCAGTATTTTGAATCTCCCTTTGCTTCCTGGATATCTTCTATGGACTTATAGCCATTGATTCCCTCTCCTTTTGTAGAAGTAAAGGAGTTATTTTCCCAGGGAAGATCGATCCCTCGGAGATCATCTGCTGTCACTTCTCCTTGATTGGTAACGCAAACGGTATATTCAGCAATCACAGAATATTCTCTATCTTCGCCTGAAAGCGGCGGGCGGAAAGAAATAAGCCATCTCTTGTCGTTTTCACGATTGGGCATGATATAGAAATCATAGTCAACTTCATAATTGTCCAAAGCAGTAAGAGGTAATTGGAATTGCTCAATCATAGCAGCTTTCGCAATCGACAGCGCTTCACTCTGCTGCAAATCCTCAGAGGTGGGCAAAATATGGATTTCCTCATCATATCCAATGCGATTTGTCTGGATCAGAACATCGCTGTACCACGCCTTGTCTTCCACTGACCACGATTCAAACTTACCCAGAATTCTTTCCATGATAGATGTAAAAGTTACGGCATCTTCAGGCAGGCCTATCCATTCTTCGAGGAGGCAGGTGATCAAGATTCCGTCATGATTGGTCTTTGCCTCATGCAAAGCTTTTTGAACAGTCTCGCTATCCTCAACTTCTCCGCACTCGACCAACTGTTCCAATAGGGTAGCTTTTTGTTCTGAATTCCAGTTCTCAAAATAGCCGACATGGGATTCAAGCTGAGCAGTCGTTTCTGCCATCTGTCTCCAAGAAACGATCGCGTATGCCACGCTTGCAAGAGCAAGAATAAGAACACAAGCAACAACTAAACTTAAAGAAAACCTTTTTTTCACTTTTGAGCCTCCTGTCGTGATTTCATCCATCATCATCCGATGCCTTCCTTCGGTTACATACAACCCGGAGAGATTCTCGTCAAGACACTGCCTGATTTTTTCACTGTTCATATACTATCCTCCTCTCCTTGTACAGAACGAAGTAAGGCATAGGCTTTCTTTAGACGTCGACTTAGCGTGGGCCGACTGATTGCTAATGCTCTGGCTACCTCCTCTGTCGTCATGCCTTGGTAGTAATACAGCAGAATCACGCTTTTGTATTTTTCAGGTAATCCCAAAACATCAAGAAAAAGTTCACGAGAATCCTGTGTGACAGGGATCAAAGCCGACGGTATCCCATCCCAAGAATGTGTAGTGTTTCTGCGTTTGAACCAATTAGAACGCATATAGTCCTTGCAGGTATTTACCGCAATGCGCATGATCCATGTCTTAACGGAACAATCATTGCGTCGCTCAAACTTATCCATATTGCGCCACACCTTGGTGAAGGTATCCTGCATCGCATCCTCGGCCATGCTCCTGTCAACCAAATAGAGGAAACATATACGAAGGACTTCTGTTTCATATTCGCGCATCAGCTGCTCGAATTCGGCTTCACGAACGCCGCTTGGTACCGAAGCGATGTTCATCAGCCTCACCTCCTTTCATTTCAATAGACGAAGGAGACAGCCCTTTTTGTAAAGGACTATGAAAAGTTTATATGATTGATCGAATATCATCTTGATCGTTCATGAAACGCTGAATCTTCTTCAAAGCATGGGATTTGCCAAATCCATTGTACAGAAGAGCCGGGAAATCGAACCTGGCCTGGGAGTGAATGACCATTACGGAGCTGGAGATTACGGATCAGATCACGCCGGACACGCCGCTCATGGAGGCTTGTGCCGGAGCAGCGTCCATGAATCGCTGCTTTCAGGCAAAACACAGGGAGCCAGCTGACGATGTGTCCAGGACTGAAATTCAGCCGAATTGGCGGTGCCTGTGATGATTGAGTCTTTTCTTATGGCGACAGTTTGTGATATAGTGATTGAATAACGGATAACAGGCATTCATTTTGCTTGGTTTGTTTTCGCATTTCCTGCAGATTCGGTTTGGCGGGGATCTCCCGCGATATGAGTGGGCAAAAGAAGGAGGGGCTTGACTGATGGAAAACGCAAGGATTCATCAGATCAAAGTGGATTTTCATGTGACGCCGGAGATACTGCGCTATGTCTATGTCTATATCATTGAATCGCAATCCTGCTATCTCATTGATTCGGGCGTATATGGCTGTGAAAAGCAGCTGCTGAGCTATCTTGCAGGCATCGGCAGGAGCGCGGCAGACATCAAAGGCATATTTCTGACGCATGCACATCCCGACCATATCGGCTCTTTGTCCTGGTTTCAGAATCATACCGATTGCAGGATATATGCAAGCGAAGGGGAAAAGAGGTGGATCGAAAACATCGATCTGCAGTTCAGGGAAAGGCCGATACCGAACTTTTATGCGCTTGCAGGGCATTCGGCAAGGGTGGATGAAGTTGTGCGGGACGGAGACACGATTGCGCTTGAAGAGGGATTGTCGCTGGAGGTTCTCAGAACGGCAGGGCATTCATCCGACGGCGTTTCCTATCGGATGGGTGACGCTATGTTTATCGGCGATGCGGTCCCTGTAAAGGGCGATATTCCGATCATGATCAGCGAAGCAGAGATGAGAGAAACACTGCAGCGGCTTGAACGGGTTTCGGGCGTGAAAACCTTCTATCCCGCATGGGATACGGCCTATACATATGATGTCATGAAGGATAAGCTGCGGGAAGCGAACGACCTGATGTCTGTTTTGAAGCACGCCGTGGTTGCTCTGGACAGGGGACAGGACGTTTCCGCTCTGGTTGGTGAGGTCTGCCGGGCGCTCAGGATGGATTTTCTGAAATCCAATCCGCTCTTTGCGACGACGGTTCAATGCTTGAGGTGACGGGGGGGAAAAACAGCATGCGTTGTTATTTTGTCGTGGATACCTATATCGATGAAGAAAAAGGCCGAGGGACGTATGATGAGTACATCGAGCGCGTTGTGCCGATTGTAGAGCGCCACGGCGGCGAGTATATTGTCCGTTCCGAGAAGATCACCTCTCTGTCGCCGGACAGGAACCCGCAGCGTGTGATCATCATTGCGTTTCCATCAAAGGAGGCCCTGCTGCGCTGCTTCCATTCGGAGGAGTACAAGGCGATCATGAACAAGCGGATTGAAAGCGTCGATGCAAGAGGACTGATTGTGGAAGCATAACGCGGAATTCCCCTGGGGCGAACCGGCGGCTGCGCCTGTGCATTGACACAGCGGCCATTTCCTGTTAAGATATTCCCATCGATCAAGGAGGCTTGACCATGAACACTCCGACCTGATTCTCCCGCTGATGCTGTCGGGCGCTCTCAAGGCGCCTTGTTTGCGTTGCGGGAAAGAGGGTCGTTTTTTGTGTGTTCAAAAAAGAATATTCGGGTGATGCTCTGCATGAGCGCCTTGCAGGGCATGGTGTTTTATGCCTCCATCGCCACCCTTTACCGGGAGGCGGCGGGGGTTGGCATCTTCGGCATCACGGTCATCGAGAGCCTCTCGCTGATCCTGTCGCTGATGCTGGAATTGCCATGGGGGCTTGTCGCCGAGCGTATCGGCTACAAGGCGACCATGGTCGTCTGCTCCGTCCTGTTCTTCGTCTCCAAGCTCGTCTTCTGGCGGGCGGACGGATTTGCTGGCTTCCTGGCGGAGCGTCTGCTGCTGGCTGTGGTCGTTTCGGGCCTGTCCGGCGTGGATGCCGCCGTGCTCTATCTCTCCGCGGGAGAGGAGCACAGCCAGCGCGTCTTTGGCTGGTATGACGCTGCGGGAACCGCCGGCATGATGCTCTCTACGCTCTGCTACGCGCTTTTCATCGGCTCGGATTATCGGCTTGCCGCGCTGCTGACGTGCATCCCCTATGGCGCGGCGGCCGTGCTCTCCCTGTTCCTTGAGGAGGTCCGCGCGGAAGCCGCCGAAAAAGCTGCGCCGGCTTCCGTCTTCCGGGAGTCGCTGCGCATGCTGCTTCGCGTGCGTGGGCTGCTCGCGCTGGTGCTCTGTGGAGCGGTGTTTGACGTTGCGGTTCAGAATGTGTCCGTGTTTCTCAATCAGCTGCAGTATGTGCGCAGCGGGATGTCGCCGTCGGCGATCGGACTGTGTGCGCTGCTGACCGCCGCTGCCGGGCTGTGCGGACCGCTGTCCGACCCGCTGACCAAGCGGCTGCAGGAAGGCGTCTTCGGCGCGGGACTGCTGATGAGCGCGGCAGCCGTCTGTGTGCTGCTGGCATGGACGAGCAATGCGTGTCTGTCCGTCTGCGGCGTGGCCGCGCTGTGCCTGGCCGCCGCGCTGTTCAGGCCGCTGGCGGCGGTCATGGAGAACCGTATGGTCGTGACGGACGACCGCGCCGCCGCATTGAGCGTTCACGCGTTTTTGGCCGATGGCATGGCCGCTGCGCTCGATCCCGTCATCGGCGCAGCGGCGAACGCCGATCTCTCCGGCGCGCTGATGCTGTGCGGCGGGCTGTGTCTGGCGGCCTGCGCCGCCTGGATGATGGCCGTGCGCAAGTGATCCTTTCTTTATGGCAGCCGGCGTTTTCCTTGCCGCCGGCTGCCTGCGCAAACCTGTCCGCGCTAGACCGGACCGAAGGGACAAGCGGCGGAAAACGGATTGACGAACGCCGCTGCGGGCATTATAATACCCTTGACAAATGAATAGCCGGTGTATCTGCGCTGTGAGGCGCGGCGCGCCCCGGATGGGCGCGTCATGGGAATGCGGATGAGATTTCCGGGCTATCCCAGTAACCGTGAAGCGGACGAACGCAGCAAAGCCATTGCGAAAAGCGAGAAGGCGCGCAAGTAGGATGAAGCCAAGCCGGGAGACCTGTTTACACCGTGAAAAATCATTCCTCTGGGGCTGGGAATTGCTATGGAAGCTGCGGATGCTGTGCGCTGCGCGGCTTGTTTAGTGTTCCTCAGGGAGGGACACGTTTTTTGTTAAAGACAGGTGCCTCCCGCTGATTCATTTGATCAGAAAGAAGGAGGGACTGCTATGTCCAGAAAACTTGTTGCTTTGCTTCTCGCCGCGCTGCTGGCACTCTGCCTGACCGGCGCCTGCGCCGAGGGCGCGTCCGTGACCGTCACCGATATGTATGGCCGCGAGATCGCGCTCAGCGAGCCGGCGACCCGCATCGTCGCGCTGACGCCGTCCGACTGTGAAATCCTCTGTGCGCTTGGCGGCGAGGAGCTGCTCGTCGGCCGCGGCGCGTACTGCGACTATCCGGAGACGATCGCCGCGCTGCCGGTCGTCCAGTCCGGCGCGGAGACCAACATCGAGGAAATCCTCGCGCTCGAGCCGCAGGTTGTGCTCATGAGCGACATGTCCCAGACGGAGGAGCAGGCCAATATGCTGCAGAGCAACGGCGTGCAGGTCGTCATCAGCGATGCCAACGATATCGCGGGCGTGTATACGGCCATCCGCATGATCGGCGCGCTGACGGATCGGGACGCGCAGGCCGAGGTGCTGATTGCGGACATGCAGGCCGCGTTTGACGAGGTCGCCGCGAAGAGCCAGGCGTCCGGAAAGACGGTGTACTTTGAGGTGTCTCCGCTGCAGTACGGGCTGTGGGCCGCGGGCAGAGGCACCTTCATGGACGAGCTGGCGGCGCTGTGCGGCCTGACCAACGCGTTTGCAGATGTGGACGGCTGGAGCGCCGTGTCCGAGGAGCAGGTGCTCGCCCGCGATCCGGACTACATCGTGACCATCTCCATGTACTTTGGCGAGGGCCCCACGCCGGTGGAGGAGATCATGGGCCGCGCGGGCTGGGGAAGCCTGAAGGCCGTCGCAAACGGCCATATCCTGAACGCGGACTCCAACGCGATTTCCCGCCCGGGCCCGCGGCTCAAGGACGCGGTGCTCGAGCTGTACGACTTCATCAGCGCGGCTGAAGCGGAAAGCGAAACATGAAATCGGACAGATTTTCTCCGGGCGCGTATCTCCTGTTTGCGGCGGTGCTGATCGCGGCCATGCTGCTGTGCGTCTGCGTGGGCAGCGTCTCGATCCCGCCCCGCGATACGGCGGCGGCCATCTGGCGCGCGCTGCGGGGGATTGAGGCGGCTTCGGGCGTCAGCGGGAACATCATCGTCAACGTCCGCCTGCCGCGTGTGCTCAATGTCGCGCTGATGGGCGCGGCGCTCTCGCTGTGCGGCGCGGCCATGCAGGGCCTTCTGCGCAATCCGCTGGCGGACGGATCGACGCTCGGCGTGTCCTCCGGCGCGTCGCTGGGCGCGGTAATCGCGCTGGCGTTCGGCGTGCAGCTTCCGGGCACGGCCTATGGCGGCGTGATGATCATGGCGATGGTCTTCGCCTTTCTGTCGCTGATGCTGATTTTGTCGCTGGCGTATGTGCTGGACCGGTCGCTTTCCACCAACAGCATCATCCTCATCGGCGTGATCTTCTCCATGTTCGCCTCGAGCCTCATGACGCTGATCATCGCTTTTGCGGGCGATCAGGTGCGCTCCATCACCTTCTGGACGATGGGCTCGCTCTCCGGCACGGGCTACGCGCATGCGAGAATCCTCGCGCTGGCGCTGCTCGTGTGCGGCGGCGTCATCCTGCGCTGCGCGCGGGAGCTCAACGCCTTTGCCGTTGGGGAGGACAATGCGCGGCACATCGGCGTGCATGTGAAGCGCGTCAAGCTCGTCATCCTGGTGACGGTCTCCGTGCTCATCGGCGTGTGCGTGTCCGTCGGCGGGACGATCGGCTTCGTCGGCCTCGTGATGCCGCACATGGCGCGCATGGCCGCCGGGCCGAACCACAAAAGGCTGCTGCCTGCCTCCATGTTTTCCGGCGCGGTGTTCCTGCTGCTGGCGGATCTGGCGGCGCGCACGCTGCTGCGCCCCATCGAGCTGCCCATCGGCGTGGTGACGTCGATGGTCGGCGCGGTCGCGTTTGTGGCCGTCTTCTATCGCGCCAGATCCTCCGAACGGCTGTAAGCGATGAAGCGCCTTGGTACCCGCTGTACGATTCTTTGCGAATGCCTGTGAAGCCGGAAGGGAGGATGAGGCATGCTGAACGCGGAACACATCACGGTGCGATATGACGGCCATGTGATCGTGGACGATCTGTCCTTCGCGCTCGAAGCGGGACAGTGGCTCATGCTCGTCGGCCCCAACGGCGCGGGCAAGAGCACGCTGATACGCGCGATTTCGCAGGGCGCGCCCTATACCGGCAGCATGACGCTGGACGGACGGGACATCCGCACCTACAAGCCGGCGCAGCTGGCGAAGCAGATCGGCATTTTGTCCCAGCAGCACAGCGTGGGCTACGCCTATTCGGTGGAGGAGGTCGTGTCGCTGGGCCGCTATGCGCATGCCTCCGGCTTTCTCTCCGGCGGCGACGCGGAGGGACAGGCGCGCGTGGAGGAGGCGCTGGAGATGACGGGCCTTGCGCATCTGCGCCATGCGAGCGTGCTCACGCTCTCCGGCGGCGAGCTGCAAAGGACGTTTCTGGCGCAGGTGTTTGCGCAGAATCCCCGGATTCTGATCCTCGACGAGCCGGCCAACCACCTGGATCTGGTGTATCAGAAGCACATCTTCTCCCTGATCGGAGAATGGCTGAAAACGCCGGGACGCGCGGTGATGTCCGTCGTGCACGACCTGAGCCTGGCGCGCCGGTATGGAACGCACGCGGTGCTGATGCATCGCGGGCGCAGCGTCGCGCAGGGGGACGTCCGCAGGGCGCTCACGCGCGAGAACCTGCAGGCCGTCTATGAGATGGACGTCTACGGCTGGATGGACGAGATGTACGCGCAGTGGAAATAAGATGACGCTTTCATGCGCGCGAAGCGAAGAAGGGTCAAGGGATGAAATCCCTTGCGGGGTTTGGGACCGGAGCCTGCCGCCGCCAGTGGGATCGAAATCTCGCGCGCCCAGTGGGCGAAACAGCGAGATGGATATCGGAATAAACAGCGCCTGTCCAAGAGACGCTGAAGACAAAAGCTCTCTTTTGACAGGCGCTGTTGATGTTGATAGGGTCTGTACTTCTTGTGTGCCATCGGGCTGTGGAAGCATCATGGAATCCTGTATCCTCTGCGCTGTATAGCCCGTGATGCGCATCATCGTCCGACCGGCTCCGGATTCCATGCGGAAGATGAATCGATCTTCTGTCGCGCACGTTCCATGCTGATACGGTTTCTCCTAATCACACGGGACAGGCGTCATGCTGCGATCCATGTGGATTTTTCCCGGAGGACAGCTGGCTCAGTCCACCACCGCGCCCTGTTCGCGCAGCGCGCTGCGCAGGACCTGCGCATCCACCTGCGTGGGCGGCGTCCCCTGCCGGACGGCTATCGCCGCGGCACAGCCCGCCGCATGCCCCACGGCGCAGCAGCAGGGGCTCAGACGCGTGCTGGCCTGCGCTTCGAAGCTGCAGCTGATGTTGCGTCCCGCCGCCATGAGATTGGGCAGACTGTCGTTCAGAAGGCAGCGGTATGGGATGGTATAGTAGCCGCCCTCCCGCAGGAAGGTGCTGTCCGTCGCCGCGCCGTCGGCGGAGTGGATGTCGATGGGATAGCCGTTGGCGGCGACGCCGTCCTCGAATTTGCGCTCGCTGAGGATATCCGACGCGGTCAGCGTGTACTGTCCCTCCAGCCTGCGGGAGCTGCGGATGCCCACGCGCGGGCCGGAGAAGAGCAGGCGCGTATGCTCAAAGCCCGGAATCCGCCGCTTCATGAAGTCAAACAGCTCCCAGACCTGGCGACGGCCCTCGCTCTCCGCCCGGCTCAGAGCGAACGGATCGACCGGGTTTTCGCCCAGGATGCGGGTCATGTTCACGATGACCTCGCCGGGCGCGTCCGTCTCAAAGCAGAGCACGATGTCCCGGTCGAACGTGATCTCTCCCTGCGCGACGCCCTCGCGCATGATCTCCTGAAAGCCGCTGAAGGACAGCCTTGGCGCGCGCTTTTCGATGCCCGCCTTCGGATAGAGGAACGGGAAAAGCTCCGGCTGCTCCGCCATGAGCGTGCGCACGCGCGCGGTATCCACGCCGGAGATCTTGTAGTTCATGGTCATCGGCTGGTCCTTGCCGTCGCTGTCGCGTCCCTGCCTGAACGGCGCGCCGGCCATCGCCAGCACGTCGCCGTCGCCCGTCGCGTCGATATAGACCTTCGCCCGGGCCAGCAGCGTCTGTCCGCAGGAGAAGCAGGTCAGGCCCGTCACCTGGCCGTTCTCCGTCTGCACGCCGGTGACTGCCGTGTGATAGAGCAGCTGAACGCCGGCTTCAAGCATCATCAGCTCCAGCTCGCGCTTCATGCCCTCTGCAGAGAACGGCGTAACCGTGTAGGTGTAGCCTGTGGAATCGATGATATGCCCCGGGGAGAGCCCCTTGCGCCTGAGGCGCTCGATCACCTCGTCCCCCAGGCCGCGGATCACCTGCTTGTCTCCCGCGTGGAAGGTCATCATCGGGCCGGTGCCCATGGCGGTCATGCTGCCGCCCGGGTAGCCCTCCTCCTCGATGACCAGAACGCGTGCGCCCATGCGCGCCGCCGCAACCGCCGCCATGGAACCCGCCATGCCCGCGCCGCATACGATCACGTCGCAGGGATTGATGATTCTTGTCACTGCCGAATCCTCCTTACACATTCATGCATCACTTGAGACCGGAATTGACCATCGCGTCGGTCACCTTTTCCTGGAAGAACAGGTACACCAGCATGATCGGCAGAATGGACACCGTGGTCGCCGCCATCTGCAGATTCCACTGCGGCTGGCCGTACGCATCGTTGAAATTGTTCAGCGAGAGCGGCAACGTGAAGTTCTCCACGCTGCTGGTGAAGACCAGCGGCTCCAGATATGTGTTCCACGCCGCCAGGAACGCCAGAATCGCGCCGGAAGCGATGACCGGCTTGGCGATGGGCAGCATGATGTGCCAGAACGTGCCGAACGCGCCCAGGCCGTCGAGCTTGGCCGCCTCCTCCAGTTCCAGCGGAACCGTCACAAAGAACTGACGGAACATGAACGCCGAAAACGCGCCCTGTGCGCCGAAGATGGGGATCAGCATCAGCGGGATGAGCGAATCGTTCAGCCCCCACTGCAGCATCTGGAAAAACAGCGGCACGATGATGACCTCAATGGGCATCATCAGCGCGGTCAGAATCAGGATGAACAGCACGTTGCGCCCGGGAAAGCGCAGCCGGGCAAAGCCGTAGCCCGACAGCGCGCTGATGAGGATATTGCCCACCGTGCCCACCACTGCGACGAGCACGCTGTTGAAGAAATGGCGCGCAAAGGGCTGCACCTGAAAGATCTCGACATAATTGCGCCAGCGCCAGGAAACCGGCAGCAGCGTCGGCTTACCGAAGACCTGCGCGGCGGTGTTGAGCGAATTGACCAGCATCCACCAGAACGGATACACAAACAGCGCCGTGATGACCAGCAGCATCAGAAGATGAAGCACGCTTTCGAAACGCTTCTTAGTTTTCATAGTGCGACAGCCTCCCTCTGAGCGTCCACTGCGCGATAGTCAGCAGCAGCACGATGCCAAAGAGCACCACCGCAATGGCGCTGGCATAACCGGTATTGAACATCTTGAACGCCTGATGATAGATGTAATACACCAGCACCATGGTCGATCCCTCCGGGCCGCCGTCCGTCATCAGACGGATGGTATCGAAGACGCGCATGGAGCCGATCATCGTGACGATGGATACCATGAGGATGGTGGGCATCAGCAGCGGGAGCTTGATCTTGCGCAGCAGCGTGAACGCGCCCGCGCCGTCGATGCGCGCCGCCTCGACCACGTCCTGCGGCATGTTCATCACCGCGCCGTAGAAGATCAGCACGTTCGTGCCCAGGTTCTTGAGCACGCGGTTGACGACCACGGAGGCCATCGCCCAGTTCTTGTCCATCAGCCAGTTCGGGCCCTCGATGCCCAGCAGGGAGAGAAAGTAATTCACCGGACCGGCGGTGCCGCTCTGCAGCAGGTATTTCCACACGATGGCCCAGGCCACGCCGCTGGTGACGACCGGCAGGAAGATGACCGTGCGGGTATAGCGCGTGCCTGGGCCTCCTTCGCCCAGATACAGCGCAAGCAGAAGCGCCAGCACCAGATTCAGCGGAACCAGAAGGATGGAAAAGACGAATGTGTTTTTCAGCGTGAGCCAGAAGAGAGAATCGGCGGTAAAGAGCTTCGTGTAATTGCCAAAGCCGATGAAAATGTTCGTGCCGAAGAGCATGTTCTTGTTGTGGAAGGAATAAATGAAGACGTTGACCAGCGGAATCAGCACGAAAACCGTAAAGCCGATCAGCTGCGGCAGCACAAAGCCATAGCCTGTCAGCGCTTCCCTGCGCCTCAGACGGCGCGCGGCAGGGCTCCTGTTCATCGATTGACAGCCTCCTACTCATGAAAAGTCCGGCGGCAGCTGGGCTGCCGCCGGACAGGGAATCGATCTGCGCTTACTTAAGATAGGTGCGGTAGATCGCCGCAACCTCCTTCATGACGGCCGCCACATCCGCGTCCGCCTTCCAGAGCTTGTCGTACGCGATCTTGGCCTCGACCTCGATCTGCGGATAGAGCTGATGGCTCGGCAGCACGCGGCCCGTGCCGATGGACGCGGCAACCGCAGTCTTCATCTGCTCCGGATCGATGCGGGCGTTGGAGGTCAGGAACGCTTCGCTCTCCAGCACGGAGTAGCGGCACGGCGGCCAGATGCCGGCGATGCGGGCGGCGCAGCTCTCGCTGGTCATGTAAGCAACCAGCTCGGCGGCCAGCTCAACGTTCTTGCTCTTGGCGTTCGCGCCCAGCGCGGCCTGGCCGATCACCGGCACGTTGCCCGGCAGGGTGGTCATTGCCCAGGCCCAGCTGACCTCGTCCAGATTGCTCACACGGGAGATCTGGGAGCAGGTCATGGCAGCCGCGCCGGTGTAGAAGCTGCTCTCGTCTCCCGGAGGCACGACGGAGCCGTCGACGTACACCATGTCATGGAAGAGCTGCACGGCGGCGATGGACTCCTCGGAGTCGATCTTCACCTCGTAGTTCTCGTCCCAGGCGTCGCCGCCAAAGGCGCGGATGATCGGCAGGAGGGTGTGCAGGACACGGCTGTTGTAGCCGTCGCCGTCAACCGTCTGATAGCCCCAGACGCCGGTCGCATCCTTGATCTGCTTGGAAATCTCGCGGAAGCTCTCCCAGGTCCAGTTGCCCTCGGCGATGAGCTCGTCCGGCGTCTTCACGCCGGCCTGCTGGAACAGATCGACATTGTACAGCAGCACGAACGGAGACGTGGAGAACGGCACGGCGTAAACGGTGTCGCCGCCCTTCCACAGCGCCAGCGCGGACTGCGCGATGTCCTCCGGATGATAATCCGTGAGCGCATCGTTGAGCGGGGCCAGGTTGCCGGACGCGATGAACGCAGGCGCCGCGGTTTCCAGCACCCAGTACAGATCGGGCGCGCCGCTGCCCTGCAGCTCCAGCAGAAGCTTGGTGTTGTACTCGTTGAAGTCGATGGATTCGAAGGTGGCGTTGATCGTGATGCCCTTCTGCTCCGCAAACTCCTGCACGAAGCTCCCCAGCAGCTGCAGCTGGCTCTCGTTGCTCGTCCAGGTCGCGATCTTGATGTCCACCGTCTCGGCCATCGCGGCCACGGCGAAGGTCAGCAGCACAGCCGCCAGCAGGATCGAGAGAACGCGTTTCATGTTTCAAGACTCCTTTCCATGGTATACAGTGCATTGCGCATCGCAGGATGCGCCTTATTGTCTGCAGTATAGCACAGAAAAATGAGAACGTCTCTAAACATATCAGACAACGAAATAGCACAATCCTGATATCAGAGTCTGTTTTGTCCTTGTACACGGCCATCCAGCTGCGCCGCCCGGTATTCGCTGGGCGTAAGCCCCGTCACGCTTTTGAACGCCCGGCAGAAATAATTGGGATCGGGCACGCCGACGCGCGCGGCAATCACGCTGACCGGCTCCTCGCTCTCCCGCAGCAGCTGCGCCGCCCGCTGCATGCGCATCCGCTTGACGTAGGCGATGATGCTCATGCCCATTTCCCTGCGGAAAAGGCGGCACAGATGGCCCTCGCTCATGAAAAACGCAGCGCTGAGATCGCTCAGCGTGATCGTGCCTGAAAGGCCTGCCTCGATATAGCCCAGAATGGCGCGCACCGTGCCGCTGCGGCTCTGGCGGACGGCCTCCACGGCGTACGGATCGCCGCCCGCGCCATCCACGCCGACGCTGCCGGACAGCAGGCGCTCCCGCGTCAGCTCCGCGAGAAAGCGCAGCATCTCGCGCGTCAGGTCGCACCTGCGCGCAAAGGCGAGATAGCTCTGCATCAGTTCCTCCCGCTGCTGCGGCTGCAGGCCGGCGGCCGCCCGTTCGAGCTTCTCCCGCGATTCCTGCGCGTCTTCCCTCGTCAGCCCGCTGGCAAAGATCACCGCCAGCAGGCAGCCGTTGCGCTCGACGGGCAGAATGTATTCGCACACGCCCATGTTGCACACGCCGAAAAACGATCTGCCGCCATTGCGGCGCAGCTTCCACATCACCAGCTGCTTCTGCAGCATGCAGCGCTTCACGCCGACGCAGCGCTTGGCGGCCTCGCAATACTCGCAGCCATGCTGAAGCCACACATAAGGCAGGTTGAGCGCCGCGCTTGAATAGGTCACGCCTGAAACGTCGTGTACACAGAGCTGCACGCCGAAGCAATCCTTCACGCGTTCCAGCAGCGCAAGCAGCGTATCCATCCTCCCACGCTCCCTTCCGCCTCCATTATACCAGAAAACGGCAGGCTCTGGGGAGAGACTTTTGGGCGCCTTCAGTTCTTGCGCCATGCCCTCCTGCGGCTGCAGATGGCGGGCCGTTTGTTCCAGCCGATCCAGACAGGTGCTGTCGATCGCCGCAGGGATTCCATGAGCTTACCGGACCGCAGAAGCTGTGCGCACAGTGCGGGCGCTGCTTAACTGCGAATGAGCATCAATCCGCAAAAACAGCGGCCCTCCATGCCGGAGAGCCGCTTTCCTTATTTTACTTCATGTTTTTGAGCCACGGCAGCGCACGCTGCAGCGCAAGCACGATGACGGGGATCAGGACGATGTGCAGGATGATGCCCGGGATGGCTGTGGTGAACGCGCCGGCCATGAAGGCAGCCCAGGTGAATGCGGTGCCCGTCAGGCCGGACAGCGCCAGACGGACGGCGCCCCACGCGACGCGGCCCAGCAGCATGGCGGCCACGAGCGAGACGTAGAGGCTGACCGTTTTGCGCGGCAGCCTGGCGTAGAGCCCGCCGCTGACCGCGCCGTAGACCGCCAGCTCAACGCACATGGCGACGCCGGTGGGAAAGAGCTTGGGCATGCCGAAGAGCGCGAAGCGCAGCAGCGGCGCGACCAGCCCGACCGCAGCGCCCCAGAGCGGGCCGACGAGGAAGCCGCACAGCAGCACCGGAATGTGCATCGGGCAGAGCATGTTGCCGATCTCGGGAATCTGGCCCGTGAGGAAGGGCAGCACCATGCACAGGGCAAGGCAGAGGGCGGCGAGAACGAGCTTTTGGATGCGGATGGTATTCGTGTTCATGATTCTTCTCCCTTTTGTCGATGGATCTCCGATCTGGGACGGGAGAAGCGCCTTCATGACGCCGTTAGGGGTGGGGTGACGTGCGGCCTTCCGCCGCAGAGACGGTTTGCAGAATGCGCTCGACAGCGGCGTCAACCAGCTGCTTCCTGGTCATCGGCTGGATGCCCGCGACAAACGTGGCGCAGCGGTCGGAGGGCAGCAGGATGCGCTGCGCGGCGCTTTGCCCCACGGCGGCGGCCATGCGCGGCGTGACCTCGCCGAGCATCGCGTCGGCCAGCGTGATGCCGATGGGGCCCGCGATGACGTCCGCGCTTCTGCACTGCACCACCACGGGGTTTTCGCCCGTGGCCCCCTGATCGGCGCCCGCGTTGATCATGGCACTGGTGGCCAGTGCGTTTGTTCCGACCGCGATGATGACATGCGGCTGGGAGAGGCCGGCTTTTCGCAGGCCTTCGATGATCTGCGCGCCCAGACGGCCGCTCTGGCCGTCGATGATCAGGAGTTTCATGTGCGTTACCTCGCTGGAAAGGATGCCTGACCATTATATAGGAAGAAAAAGGAATCTGTCAAGACAGGCATGCGCTCATTCCGGGTGCCAGAATCCGCCCGTGTGGAAGTTCTTGCCATTCAGCTTTGCTGCCGTCATCCGGAAGATCACGCAGCCGTCCGGGCAGATGAATTCCTTGGTGTATGCGTCGCTGCCGCCGAGGTTGCGCAGATCGCCGCCGCTGCGGACGGCCTCCATGATCGGAAACATCATCATCATGGCCTTGGAGCACACGCCATGCCCGTCCTGGTTGACCGGACAGCCGTAGGTGCACGTGTACACGTCGCCAATCTCCTCGCCGTTGCGGCAGTAATTCTCCGTCCGGCTGCCGCGGACAAAGCCGGTGACCTCGATGCGCCAAGCGTATTCCTCATCGTACCACTTTTTCATGCTGTCCTCCTTCGCGAGATGGATTTGTATCGCCATTGTACCGCAAACCTGCACAAAAGTCTATCGAGGAATTGCGGCGAGATTCGGCTTGCCTTTTGCAGAAAAGGTGCTATACTGTCCGTATATTTTGCATGCGAGGACAGATACCGATGAAAGACAAGAAACCGCTTCTCGCCCAGACGCCGGTCGTGATCGGCCTGGCGATCCTGTGCAACGCGCTCTGGGGCAGCGCAATCCCGTTCATCAACCTGGGCTACAAGCTCTTTGACATTCCCTCCGGCGAGACGGCGACGCAGATCCTGTTCGCCGGCTGCCGCTTCTTTCTGGCGGGCGCGCTGACGATCCTCTTTGCCAGCCTCCCCAGAAAGGCGCTCGTGCGCCCGAAGCGGGAGAACCTGCACATGGTCGTCAAGCTCGGCTTGCTGCAGACCGTGGCGCAATACGTGCTGTTTTACATCGGCGTGGCGCGCACCACCAGCGTGAAGGGCGCGATCATCCAGGGGCTCAATGCGTTTGTGGCGATCCTCATCGCGTGCTACATCTTCCGCAGCGAGCGGATGAACCGGCTCAAGTGGATCGGCGGCGCGGTCGGCGTGGCCGGCGTGGTGCTGGTGAACCTGGGCGGCGGCGGCCTCGGCGGCGGCGTGCGCCTGACGGGCGAGGGCTTCCTGCTCCTGTCCATGATCGCCTCCGCGTGCAGCGCGGGCACCATCAAGCTCTTCTCGGCCAGGGAGGACCCGGTGGCGCTGAGCGGCTGGCAGTTCATGCTCGGCGGCGCCATCATGGCGGCGGCGGGCCTCCTGCTGGGCGGCAGGCTGCACCCCGCGAGCCTCGGCGCGCCGGCGGTGCTGCTGTATCTGGCCGCGCTCAGCGCGGTGGCGTACACGGTGTGGGCGCTGCTGCTCAAGTATAATCCGGTCTCGCGCATCGCGCCGTACATGTTCCTGCAGCCGCTCTTCGGCGTGCTGCTTTCGCTGCTGCTCTACGGCGGGGAGCAGACGCCGCTGCTGCGCTACGGCGCGGCGCTGGTGCTGGTGTGCCTGAGCATCGTGATCATCGGAAAGGGGCAGCAGGAGGAGGCATGAGCGCGGAGATTCGTTTTGCCGATCCCGCGCGGGACGCGGCGGGCATTCTGGCGGTGTATGCGCCGTACATCCGGGAGACGGCGGTCACCTTCGAGACCGAGGTGCCCGCGCTCCAATCGTTTGCGCAGCGCGTGGCGGACATCTGCGCGGACTTTCCCTACCTGGTGCTCAGCATCGACGGCGAGCTGGCCGGATACGCGTACGCGCACCGGCAGGCCGAGCGCGCGGCCTACGCCTGGAATGCGGAGCTCTCCATCTATCTGGCCGCAAAATGGCGCGGCAGGGGACTGGGCGCGCCGCTGTACCGGCTGCTGGAAAGTCTGCTGGCGATGCAGGGCTACGTCAACCTCTACGGCGTGATCACGGCCAGCAATGCGGGCAGCATCCGCCTGCACGAGCGGCTGGGCTACCGGCAGATCGGCCTGCACGAGAAGACGGGCTGGAAGCTTGGGCAGTGGCACGACGTGGCTTGGCTGCACAAGCGCGTGGGCACGGGCGAGCCGAGGGCGACTCTGCCGCTTTCAGCGCTCGACCGCGCGCAGGTGGCGCGGGAGATGGACGCCGCGCAGCGGGAAATCGAAGAAAAACTGAAGATGTAAAGCAAAAACACTTGACAGACGGAGAATGCCGGCGTATAATGAGCAGGCTGTCAAGTGTTTTCACTTTACGGAGGGACCTGTGGAAAATCGACTGGAGACCGGCTGGCTGCTCACATTTTACGGCCCGCTGCTGACGCAGCGTCAGCAGAAGCTGCTCACGCTCTACTGCGAGGAGGATTTCTCCCTGTCGGAGATCGCGGCCCGGGAGGGCATCTCCCGCCAGGGCGTGCACGACGCGGTGCGCAAGGGCGCGCATCAGCTGGAGAGCTACGAGGCGCTGCTGGGCCTGGCCGCCCGCTACCGCAGGCTGACCGAAGGACTGAGCGAGGGACTTGACGTTCTCCGGGACGCGCCCGGGGAGCAGGCGCAGCGCGCAAGGGAGATCCTTGAGCGGCTGCTTTTGGAAGAGGAGGAGTAAGATGGCCTTTGAGGGATTGACGCAGAGACTGCAGCAGGCCTTTGGCAAGATGCGCGGAAAGGGCAAGCTGACGGAGGAAGACGTCAAGCTTGTCATGCGCGAGGTGCGCATGGCGCTGCTGGAGGCGGACGTCAACTACAAGGTCGTCAAGGACTTTGTGAAGCGCGCCACCGAGCGCTGCGTGGGCCAGGAAATCCTGGAGAGCCTGAGCGCGCAGCAGCAGATCATCAAGATCGTCAATGAGGAATTGACGGCGCTGATGGGCGGCAGCAACGCGAGGCTTCAGTTCAGCTCCTCCCCGGTGAGCGTGTTCATGCTCTGCGGCCTGCAGGGCGCAGGCAAGACCACGATGAGCGCCAAGCTGGCGAACTGGCTCAAAAAGGACGGCAAAAAGCCCCTGCTGGTCGCCTGCGATATCTACCGCCCGGCCGCCATCAAGCAGCTGCAGGTGGTGGGCGGACAGGTCGGCGTGCCGGTGTTTGAGCGCGGCACGCAGGACCCGGTGCAGACGGCGAGGGAGGCGGTCGAATTCGCCCGCAGCCGCCAGCACGACGTGGTGATCCTGGATACCGCCGGCCGGCTGCACATCGACGAGACGCTCATGGACGAGCTGGCCCGCGTGCGCGAGGCCGTGGCACCCAGCGAGATCCTGCTGACGATCGACGCGATGACCGGCCAGGACGCGGTGAACGTCGCCAACACCTTCAACGAGAAGCTGGGCATCACCGGCGTGATCCTCACCAAGCTGGACGGCGATACCCGCGGCGGCGCGGCGCTGTCCGTGCGCGCGGTGACGGGCAAGCCGATCAAGTTCGCCGGCACGGGCGAGAAGCTCGGCGATATCGAGCCGTTCCACCCGGAGCGCATGGCCTCCCGCATCCTGGGCATGGGCGACATGATGACGCTCATCGAAAAGGCGCAGGAGACCTTCGGCGAGGAGGACGCGCAGCAGTCGCTGGACATGGCCAAGCGCGCCCGCAACGCGGACTTCACGCTCGACGATTTCCTCGCCCAGATGCAGCAGATCAAGAAGATGGGCCCGCTTTCCGGTGTGCTCAAGATGCTGCCGGGCATGAGCAATATCGGCGATATCGACATCCCCGATGACGCGATGAAGAAGCCCGAGGCGATCATCCGCTCCATGACGATCAAGGAGCGCCGCAATCCGGAGATCCTCAACGCCAGCCGCCGCCGCCGCATCGCCGCGGGCAGCGGCACGACGGTGCAGGACGTCAACCAGCTGATTCGTCAGTTCGAGGAAGCCAAAAAGCAGATGAAGATGATGATGAATCAGATGAAGGGCCGCAAGGGCCGCTTCCGTTTCCCGATGGGCCGCTGAGCAGCCGCCCATACTTCCCATGACGCCGCCAATCATCAAGATTGAGGTCATATATTTCTATCAAAGAGAGAATTTGAGGAGGATACAACAATGGTCAAGATTCGTCTGAAGAGAATGGGCATGAAGAAGAAGCCGTTCTATCGCGTCGTCGTCGCTGACGAGCGCGCGTCCCGTGACGGCCGTTTCGTCGATGAGATCGGCTACTACAATCCGGTTTCCAACCCGGTCGAGCTGAAGATCGACGTCGAGAAGGCCCAGGCCTGGATGAAGAACGGCGCCCAGCCGACCGATACCGTCCGCGCGCTGCTCAAGAAGACCGGCGCGATCGCCTGAGCTTTCAGGCGCCGCGGGGGCTGAATCATGGAAGAACTGGTTCGCTATATTGCCGCTACGCTCGTGGATCATCCCGATCAGGTGCAGGTGAAGACCATTGAAGGTCCGGAGTCTGTCATCATCGAGCTGAGCGTCGGCCCGGACGACATGGGCAAGGTGATCGGCAAACAGGGCCGCATTGCCAAGTCCATCCGCGCCGTGGTCAAGGCAGCGACCGCCCGCAACGAAAAGCCCGTGTTTGTGGAGATCATGTGATCCCGCACACCGTTCACGCGCGGCTTCGCGCAGGGCGTCGGGTGTCCTGCTATCTAAACGCATACCATGCCGCGCAGCAATGCGCGGCATCTGTGTATGCCAGGAAAATGAGGGATTTTGTATGGAATATCTGCAGATTGGCGAGATCGTCCGCCCCCAGGGCATCCGGGGCGAGGTAAAGCTGCGCGCGATGAGCAGCGATCCGGATCGCTACGCGCGCCTGGAGAGCGTGTATCTGCTCGTGAAGGGCCAGTATGTGCAGCACAGGGTGCTCAAGGGCCGCTGCGCGGGCGGCTTTGCCGTGCTGCAGCTCAGCGGTGTGAAGGACCGCAACGAGGCGGAGACGCTGCGCGGCGTGAAGGTCTTCGTGGACCGCGAGCACGCCATTGAGCTGGATGAGGACGAAAATTTCGTCGTCGATCTGATCGGCCTGACCGCCGTGGACACGAAGGGCGGCGAAATCGGCACGCTGACCGACGTGCTCAGCCCCAACAGTATCTGCGACGTGTACGTCTTTGACACGCCGCGCGGGGAGATGATGATCCCGGCGCTCAAGCGCGTGGTCGTCAGCGTGGACCTGGACGAGGGAAAGATCGTGCTGGATGAGGCCGTGCTGCCGGAGGTCGCCGTCTGGGAGGACGAGCCGGCGGAACGGGACGAGTGATTTTTGGCAGAGCCGGGAAGAAAACGCCGAAGAGGTTCGTCTGTATAGCGGAGGGGAACGCGACAGACAGAGGACATAGAGAGCCATGATGAAAAAAACAGGATGGGTTTTGCTGCTGCTTTTGTGCCTGCTCGGCTGCGGCGCGGCGAGCGCGCAGACCCTGCCCTCGAACGAGGTCTTTTCGCCCGGCCTGGTGAAGATGGCGGAGCTGGAAAGGACGCAGCCGCCCGTCTGGGCGGAGGCGAGCGTGGCCATCGACAGCGCGATGTACGCGCGCGACCTGTCGGTGCTCTCCGCCATGCTGAAGGGCACGACGCTGACGTATTTGGGCGGCGCACAGGGCGAGACGCTGAGCGTCAGCAGGGACGGCGAGACGCTGGGCGTGTACGCCCTGACGCAGAGCGAGGCGCTGGACGCGCTGTCAGGCAGGCTGCTGGGCACTGCGGTGCTGGAGCGCGTGCCCCTGACGACGATCGCCGACTGGCTCGAGGGCCTTGAGGCGGGCGACGCGCTGGGCTTCGGCTTTTCGGTGAGCGAGCCGTTTGCGCTGGCGCGCACCATGTCCGACGACGGCACGCGCCTGACCAAGATCAACGTCTCGGGCGCGATTGCGCGCGAGGGCGAGGCGGCGTACAGGGTCGAGGGCTTCCTGCGCCAGCCTGCGGGCCGCACGCCGAAGGACACGTTCGAGCTGACGCTCAAGCAGGACGAGAGCAACTTCATCGAGCTGTCGTACAGCGCGCTGCGCGAAAACGAGATCACGCGCAAGGACAAGGAGGGCACGGCCAGCGTGCGCACCGCCCTCAAGGCGGCGGGCAAGCTCGCGGGCAGCAGCATCTCCAGCCGCCTGACCGTGACGATGAAGAACCGCTGGACGGCGGACGGCGACGCGCTTACCGAGCGCGTGACCATCACGGCCAGCCTCACGCACGAGGACAAGACGCCCGGCCGGCGCATGCAGCGCCTGAACAGCGTGGCGGCGGAGACGAAGAACACGATCGGCCTGACGACGCACGAGAGCGGCGACGAGGGGATCGAGCTGACCGACGCGATCGAGATCGGAATCACGCTCGATGAGAACACCTTCCTTGCGGGCAGCGCGGACGTGACCGTGCGCGTGGGCGGCGAAGACCTGCAGCGCCCCGGCATGGAACCGGAGGAGATCACGCCGGAGACGGCGGGCATGCTGGCCGCGCGGATCTATCCGCAGCTTGACGAGGACACACAGGCAGCCATCCGCAAGGGGCTGTGAGCGTTCAGACCGATTGATCCACAGAACCGAGAAGGAGGTACTTTATGAGGAAACGCATTCTTTCCTTTGTGCTCAGCGCCGCGCTGCTGCTGGCGCCGGTGGCGTCCGTGGCCGAGGAAACCGCGGCCAGCTACTATGCGGGCGAGCTGACGACGATCGCGATCGGCGACAGCTACAGCGCGGGCAACCAGATCAACCTGGATGCCGTGCTGGGCATGACCCTTGACGAGGGCGTGACGGACGCCACGGTGAAGGCGGTCGCCGGCCTGCTGAGCAAGTCCCAGCTGCACATGTCCTTCTATGACGACTTCGGCACCGCGCGCCTGCATGCCGAGCTGAATACCGACGATGTGACGCTGCTGAGCGCGGACGCGCTGATCTACGAGGACGGCTCCGCGCAGATCATGAGCAGCCTGACGGGCAAGCTCGTGCTGGCGCTGCCGGCGCAGGACGCGCAGACCGTCACCATGGCGGACTTTGACCTGGGCAACCCCGAGCAGGCGGAGGCGTTCCATCAGCTGCCGGCATCCCAGCGCCTGATGATGACGGGCAACGAGATGCTCTCCATGCTGATCAACCATCTGCTGGGCTGGGTGTCCTACATGCAGATGGACAACGACGGCGAATTCTACGTCTTTGACGACACCTACATCGAGGCGACGGAAACCCGCGATCCGGTGGCCCAGCGCATGCTCGGCACCATCAAGGCGGACAGCTTCAATACCCTGCTGTGGAACGTCGCCACCACGATCGCCGATACGACCGGCGAATTCCAGCAGGCGCTGGCCGATCTGCTCGCCGAGCGGGGCGTGACGCGCTATCAGGCGCGCATGTTCATCGACAGCCTGCTCACCGAGGAGACGATCGATCCGGCGACGGACTATGTGCAGACCTCCTACAGCATCATCGAAAGCCAGGACGAATCTCCGATCCAGTACGACGACGTGTCCTATTTCTTCAAGAAGCTGCAGAAGTGCGCGCAGAGCATCTGGGACAACGGCACCGAGAACGTCATGGAGATGGATGTGAGCTACGACGACTTCGGCACCATGGTGGGCTTTGACGCGCATGCGCCGCAGTTCACGACGCTGCTGCCGTACGAGGGCGATTTCACCTATTCCATCAAGACCGATGACGACTGGCAGCGCTTCCACACCGCGCACGGCGAATTGCAGGTGTATAATGACAACCGCGCGGTGGGCGACCTGAGCATCCGGTTTGGCCAGGACGTGGGCGGCGAGAACCACAGCAGCCTTGCGGGTCAGCTCGACGTGCTGGATCAGAAGGCGGATGCGTCCAGGGGCATCGGCGTGGAGGGCAGCCTCGACTTCGCCGTTGCGGTGGGCGAGAACGGCCAGGAGTCCGAGACCTTCGAGGGCGCTTTGGTGCTCAGCAGCCGCGAGAACGGCGAGGGCAGCCCGGCGATCGGCGCGACGGTCAGCGGCATGACCACGGTGGATGCGGAGCGCTTTGACATGAACGCGACCGCCTCGGTCGTCATCGACAAGACCGGCGAGCTGGTGGCGGACGTGACGGTTGAGCAGGGCGAGTATGAGGAAATCGCCTTTGCAGGCGGTCAGGCGATCAACCTGAGAGAGCTGGACGACGCGGCCAAGGACACCATCAAGAGCGAGATCAAGACCCAGGCGGCCAAGCTCGCGCTGCAGCTGGTGACCAAGCCGGACGTGCTCGCCAACCTCATGGTCGTCTTTGGCAAGCTGGCGCTGTAAAACTGAACCGACTGAAAAAGGAGCCGAAAGGCTCCTTTTTACTTCATAGGAAATTGCGTCCCAAAACCGTACAGCGCGCGCCGAATGACTGGATTGTGCAAAGCTGTTCGGAGGTGCGAGCGGGGACGGTTTGCCCGTTTGCGTGCTTTACGAATTGGTTTTGAATTTCTGCTGTGCGAATCAAACCCGTTTCAATCGTAGGCTGCTGCGCAGCCTGCTTTGAAACTACATTCTTTTATCGATGATGGGGACGTTGGGGCCGCAGGCCCCAAACCCCGCTCGGGGACACCGTCCCTAAGCCCCTTCTTCGCTTCGCGCGCATAGAAGCGATTCGGAATGAAATCCATCTGAGAAAGGGCTTTGCAGCGGGACCCGAAGGTAAGCGCCGGCCGGATGCGCGCTCATTCTTTCCGGTGCTTCTCCTCGAAATCCGCAAGGCAGGCGAGCGCCTGACCGGAGAGCGGATACAGCGCGATGAGGTTGAAGACGGTCATCAATCCGATACCCACGTCGCCCAGATCCCACACGAAGGTGTAGGCCGCCAGACCGCCGATGAAGAGCATCGCCAGGGCCAGCAGCTTGTAGGCGGTCTGCGCGCCCCAGCGGTCGCCAAAGAGATAGGCGACGTTCGAGCGGGCATAGAACAGCACGCCGATGAACGTGGAGAAGCTGAACAGCCAGAGGATGACGGCGATGAACACGCTGCCCAGGCTGCCCAGGTGATGGGTCATGGCGGTCTGCAGCAGGCTCATGCCGGACAGACCCTCGAGCAGGTCCTGCGGAGCGAGCAGCATGATCATCGCCGTGCAGGTGCAGATGACGAGGGTGTCAATCAGCACGCCGAACGCCTGCAGGAGGCCGATCTTCGCGGGATGGTCGGCCTGCGCGGCGGCTGCGGCGCAGGGCGCGGAGCCGGAGCCGGCCTCGTTGGAGAACAGGCCGCGCTTCACGCCGTTCATCAGCACCGCGCCAAAGCCGCCGGCAGCGACCTGCCGCAGACCGAACGCCTCGGCAAAGATGCGCCGGAAGACGGAGGGCAGCAGCGCTGCGTTCCTCAGAATGAGGAACACGGTGAGGAAGAAGTACGCGCCGGCCATGACGGGCACCAGCACGTCGAGCACCTTGACGGTCGCATTCCTGCGCAGCACGATGACCGCGGCGACGGCGACGAGCACGAGCGAGGAGTACAGCGGCGGGACGCCGAAGGCGTTCTGGAAGGCGGAGGACACGGAATTGCCGATGACCTGGCTGATGCCGCACCAGCAGATCAGGCCGGACGCCGCGAAGCACATGGCGAGCACCGAGCGCCGGAGCTTCCTGCCGCGCCAGGCTTCCGCCAGCGCGTGGATGTAGCGGGCGGGCCCGCCGCGATATCCGCCATAGAGCGGGTCCTCCTGCTTGTGCAGGTTGGCCAGGGTGGACTCGATGAACGCGGTGGAGGCGCCGAGCAGCGCCGTGATCCACATCCAGAACACGGCGCCCGCGCCGCCGACGGAGATCGCCGCGACGACGCCGACCAGATTGCCCATGCCCACGCGCGTGGCGGTGGAGACGATGAGCGACTGCACGCCGGAGAGCGAGGCATGGCCGCGCGGCTTTTTCTCCATGGCGACCCGCGCCATTGCGGGCAGAAGGCGCACGGGCAGCACGCGCGTGCGGATGGTGAAGAACACGCCGGTGGGCACCAGCAGCATGACCAGCAGCGGAAGCCCCAGCGCGCCGCCGCCCGGCAGGGGGAGCGTGAGCAGATCCTTCCACAGCAGGGCGTACACGGCGTTCACCAGCTTCACAAAACCGGAAAGCAGGGCGCTCAGGATAGTTGACATGATGTAAATTTCTCCTTGGCTGGAATTGAAAAAATGAAAATAGGACAGACCCTTCCTAGTATACACGAAGCTTGACGCTTTGTAAATCCTGCGCAGATGCTGAAATGGTTGACAAAAACCGCGTCAGGCCTTATACTTTCTGCGTAAACCTATTCACACCGACGACACAGAGGAGCACACGAGCAATATGAAGAAGAATTCCATCAAGACCGTCGTGGCCGTGGGCATCGGCGCGGCGCTGTTCTTTGTCCTGGGCCGCTTTGTCAATATCCCCAGCGGCATCCCGAACACCAATATTTCCGTGCAGTACGCCATCCTGGGCATGCTCGCGGCGATGTACGGCCCGGTCGCGGGCGCGCTCATCGGCTTCATCGGCCATACGCTGATCGACCTGTCCTGGGGCGGCGCGCCGTGGTGGAGCTGGGTGCTGGCGTCCACCGCCGTGGGCGCGGCCGTGGGCTTCTTGGGCCAGAAGCTGCCCATCAGCGAGGGCGTCTTCGGCAAGAAGGAGATCGTCTCCTTTGCCGTGATCAACGTGATCGCCAACGCCGTCGCCTGGCTGGTGATCGCCCCGGTGCTGGATATCGCGATCTACGCCGAGCCGGCCGCCAAGGTCTTTGCGCAGGGCGCCATGGCCGCCGTGGCAAACTCCATCACCGCCGTCGTGATCGGCGCGCTGCTGTGCGCGGCATACAGCAAGACCATCGCGGGCAAGGGCTCCCTCGACGCGGAGTAATCCATCGGTTTCTATGGGCAGGGGCAACCCTGCCTTTTTTGCAGTCAGGAGAGATATGGTTTGTCAGCGCGAAACGAAGACGGGCGTCTGAGGGATGGAATTCCTCAGGCAGGTCTTAGGGCGGCAGCCCGAACGTTTTCCCGGTCACAATGGCGCGCAAAGAGAGGATGAAACCATGACCACGCCGATCATTTCCTTTAAAAACTTCTCGTTCCAGTACCGTGCGCAAAAGCGGCCGACGCTCTGTGGCATCAATCTGGAGATCATGCCGGGCGAGCGCGTGCTGATCGCCGGGCCCTCCGGCAGCGGAAAGAGCACGCTGGGCAGCTGCATCAACGGCCTGATTCCGTTCTCCTTCCCCGGCGAGGTCACGGGCGAGCTGACGGTGGACGGCGTGGACGCGCCCCGGGCGGGCATCTTCGAGCTGTCCGCGCATGTGGGCACGGTGCTGCAGGACCCGGACGGCCAGTTCATCGGCCTGACGGTGGGCGAGGACATCGCCTTCGCGCTGGAAAACGCGTGCGCGCCGCAGGAGCAGATGAAGGAAACCGTGGCGCGCGCGGCGAGGCTGGTGGACATCGAAGACCATCTGGAGTCCGCGCCGCACGAGCTCTCCGGCGGGCAGAAGCAGCGCGTGAGCCTGGCGGGCGTGATGGTGGATCAGGTGAAGGTGCTGCTGTTTGACGAGCCGCTGGCCAACCTCGATCCCGCGGCCGGCAGGCAGGCGATCGAGCTGATCGACGAGATTCAGAGGAAGACGGATACGACGGTCATCATCATCGAGCACAGGCTCGAGGACGTGCTCTGGCGCAGCGTCGACCGCATCGTGCTGATGAGCGAGGGCCGCATCGCGGCGGACATGCGCCCGGACGAGCTGCTCTCCACCGGGCTGCTCAGTACGCACGGCATCCGCGAGCCGCTGTACCTGACGGCGCTGCGCTACGCGGGTGTGGAGATCACCCCGGCGCTGCGCCCGGCGGGAATCGGCACGCTGACGCTGAGCGAGGCGCAGAAGGAGAAGGTGCGCGCGTGGTTTCAAACCGCGCAGCCCGGGGAGAAGGCCGCGCCGCCGCAGCCGCTGCTTGAGGTGAAGGACCTGAGCTTTGGCTACACGCCGGAGCAAAGGACGCTGCACGACGTGAGCTTTTCCATCGGCAGGGGCGAGATGGTCGCCATCGTGGGCAGAAACGGCGCGGGCAAATCGACGCTCTCCAAGCTGATCTGCGGCTTTGAAACGCCGGAGAGCGGCACGATGGTCTTTGACGGCGAGGACATGGCGGGCCTGTCCATCCGCGAGTGCGCCTCGCGCATCGGCTATGTGATGCAGAACCCGAACCAGATGATCTCCAAGACCATGATCTACGACGAGGTGGCGCTGGGCATCCGCCGCCGGGGCTACACGGAGGAACAGATCCGCGAGAGGGTAGAGCAGACGCTCAGGATCTGCGGCCTGTATCCTTTCCGCAACTGGCCCATTTCCGCGCTCTCCTTCGGCCAGAAGAAACGCGTGACCATCGCCAGCGTGCTGGTCATGGGCCCGCAGATGATCATCCTGGACGAGCCGACGGCCGGACAGGACTTTAGGCACTACACCGAGATCATGGAGTTTTTGCGCGGGCTCAACGCGCAGGGTGTGACGGTCGTGATGATCACCCACGACATGCACCTGATGCTCGAGTACACGCCGCGGGCGCTGGTCTTCAGCGGGGGAACGCTGATCGCAGACAGGAGCGCCGCGCAGGTGCTCTGTGACGGCGAGCTGGTGCGCCGCGCCGCGCTCAAGGAGACGAGCCTCTTTGAGCTGGCAAACCGCTGCGGCGTGGATGCGCCGGAGGCGTTTGTGGAGCGCTTTATCGATGCGGACAGGGAGGTGCGCGCGCATGGCGGCTAAGACGGTGCTCAACTATCTGCCCAGAAGGAGCGTCGTGCACGACCTCACCGGCACGACGAAGCTGGCGTTTTTTCTGCTCTTTACGTTCGCCGGCATGCTGACGTATGACACGCGCGTGCTGGTGGGCCTGCTGTGCGTCAGCCTGCTGGCGTTCAGGGCCAGCCGCATCCGGGTGAGGGAAGTCCGGTTCATGCTCGTGTTCATGCTGGTCTTCCTGCTGATGAACGACTTCTTTGTCTTCCTCTTCAACCCCAATCAGGGCACGGAGATTTACGGTACGCGGCACGTGCTGCTGAATCTGCCCGGGCGGTTCGCCGTGACGGCGGAGGAGCTGTTTTATCTGCTCAACATCACGCTCAAGTACTTCATCGCGCTGCCGGTGGCGATCCTGTTCATCTCCGCGACGGACCCCAGCGAGTTCGCCGCGAGCCTGAACAGCATCGGCGTGTCCTATCGCGTGGGCTACTCGGTGGCCATCGCGCTGCGATATATCCCGGATATCCAGCGCGACTACCACAGCATCAGCCAGGCGCAGCAGGCGCGCGGCGTGGAGCTGGGCAAAAAGGAGCCGCTTTTCACGCGGCTCAGGAACGCGGCGGGCATCCTGCTCCCGCTGATTCTCTCCAGCCTCGCCCGCATCGACGTGATCTCCAACGCCATGGAGCTGCGCGGCTTCGGCAAGAACAAAAAGCGGACCTGGTATCGCCGGCGTCCGTTCGCCCGGAACGACATTCTGGCCCTGGCGCTGGGCGTTTTGCTGCTGGCGCTGAGCATCGTCATCACGTTTCACGACGGGAACCGCTTCTATAACCCGTTCATCTGATCGAGCGAGACGAAGAATTCCGTATGGAGAACGGGCATCTTGCTGGTCACGGCGCTGGTCTCCTCCGGGCCCGCGCCGGTCAAGCTGCTGATCGCCTTCGGTCAGGTGACGCCTGCGAGTTTGTGCTGATGATCGGCCATTCATATTCATGCGGACGGCTGCTGCCGTCCGCTTTGATATTGACATCAAATATCCC
>JBJEUH010000124.1:0-30157 GCA_051883735.1 Candidatus Ventricola sp. | reverse complement strand
CATATTCATGCGGACGGCTGCTGCCGTCCGCTTTGATATTGACATCAAATATCCCGCCGATTATACTTAGAAAGCAATCATACATAGGAGAAGACCTGCGTGGCAGGGGAAAGAAACGAAAAGATGAACCCATTCAAGAAATTCTTTGGCGTGCAGGACATGACGGTGGGCAAGCCGCTCAGCAACCTGATCGTCTTCTCGGTGCCGCTGCTCATCGGCAATCTGGCGCAGCAGATGTACAACACGGTGGACTCGATCATCGTCGGCCAGTACGTCGGCGACAGCGCGCTGGCCGCCGTGGGCGCCAGCGGCCCGATTCTCAACCTGCTGATGCTGCTGTTCATGGGCATCTCCACCGGCGCAGGCATTCTGGTCTCGCAGTACTTCGGCGCGCGCAAGCAGAAGGAGCTGGAGGCGAGCGTGGGCACCTGCCTGACGCTCACGTTCATCGCCGGCCTGATCATCATGGCAGCCGGCCCGCTGGTGATCGAGCCGCTGATGACGCTGCTGGATACGCCGCCGGACGTGTACGGCATGGCGGTCGATTATCTGTCGATCATCACCGTGGGCATCATGGGCTGCGCCTATTACAACATCGTCTCCGGCATCCTGCGCGGCCTGGGCGATTCCGTCACGCCGCTGATCTTCCTGATCGTGGCGTGCCTGCTCAACATCGCGCTCGATCTGCTGTTCGTCGCGAAGCTGGGCATGACGGCGGACGGCGTGGCGCTGGCGACGGTCATCGCGCAGGGGGCGTCCGCCGTGCTGTGCCTCTGGCGGCTGTGCCACATGCGGGACACGCTGAAGCTCCGTGGCAGGAGCCTCGTCCCGGACAGGCACATGACGGCCAGAACCATCCGGCTCGGCCTGCCCTCCGGCCTGACGCAGGCGATCTTCTCCATGGCGGCCATCGTCGTGCAGGCGCTGACCAACTCGTTCGGCACCAGCGTCATCGCGTGCGCCATCGTCGTGATGCGCGTGGACGGCTTTGCGATGATGCCGAACTTCACCTTCGGCACGGCGATGACGACGTTTGTCGGCCAGAACGTGGGCGCGAACCGCATGGGCCGCGTGCACGAGGGCGTGCGCAAGGGCGTGGCCGCGGGCCTGGCGGTGGCGGTCGTGCTGGTGGCGTGCATCCTCCTGTTCGGCGAAAGCCTGATGCGCATGTTCACCTCCACGGAGGAGGTCGTCCGCCTCGGCGTGCACATGCTGCACATCCTGGCCCTGGGCTATATCGCCATGTCCGTCACGCAGAGCCTCTCCGGCGTCATGCGCGGCGCGGGCGACACCGTCACCCCGATGTGGATCTCCTTTGTCACCACGTTTGTCATCCGCATGCCGCTGGCATATGCGATCGCCTACCTCACCCGAAGCGAGACGCTGCCAAACGGCACACCGGATTGCATCTTCATTTCCCTGCTCATCTCCTGGGTCATGGGCGCGGTGCTGACCGCTTTCTTCTATCGCCGCGGCAGGTGGAAAAAGCGGAGCGTCGTCGCTGTGGCGCGGAATGACTGAATTTTTGGCAGAAAGGCAGACAACATGATTAAGCGCAATCAGGGCGTGCTCAATGCGCTCAATTTGATTTCCGACGGCGTGCTGATTCTGCTGTCCTACGTTTTGGCGATGTGGCTGCGGTTTGAGGTGCTGGAAGGCTACCGGACGCTGCAGCTCGCAAGCCCTATGATGGTGGCGATCATCTTCTGCGGCACCGTCCTGATCGTGCTGGCGTACTACGCCCTGGGCCTGTACGGCGGCGGCCGTCTGCGGCGCAAGCGCGAGGAAGGCCTGAGCATCCTGCTGATCAACGGTCTGGGCACGCTGGCGCTGATGGCGACGTTCTACGCCGTGCGCGTCGTGGATTTCTCCCGCCTGATGCTCATCCTGTTCTGGCTGATCTCCAGCTTTGCCGTCGTCCTCAAGCGGACGGCCATGCGCGCCGTGCTCGCGTATTACCGCCGCCTGGGCTTCAACCTCAAGCATGTGGTCATCGTCGGCAGCGGCCATCTGGCGTGCCAGTACGCGCAGGATATCCGGGATAACCCGCACACCGGCTTTTCCATCGTGGGCTATATCGGCCAGGAGAGATCCAGCGCGCCGGGCAGGTATCTGGGCGGCTACATGCGCATGGAGGAAATCCTGGAGCAGTACAGCCCGGACGAGGTGATCGTCGCGCTCGATCCGCAGGACATCGCCGTCATGCCGGATATTCTCACGGCGGCGGACAAGGAGGGCGTGCGCCTGAGCCTGATTCCGTATTTCAACGACTACATTCCCAGCAACCCGACGATCACGGCCCTGGGCCATACCAAGCTCATCGATATGCGCGTCACGCCGCTGGATGATCTGGGCTGGGCGATGGTCAAGCGGGCGATGGATATCGCCGGTTCGCTGTGCCTGATTGTGGTTTTCAGCCCGGTGATGTTGGCCGTCGCCATCGGCGTGAAGCTCTCCAGCCCCGGTCCGGTCCTCTTTAAGCAGGAGCGCATCGGCAAAAACAAAAAGCCCTTCAGGATGCTCAAATTCCGCAGCATGCGCGTCACCGGCACGGAGGACACCGGCTGGAGCACCGACAGCGATCCGCGCAAGACGAGGTTCGGCAGCTTCATCCGCAAGTTCAGCCTGGACGAGCTGCCGCAGTTCTTCAATGTGCTGAAGGGCGACATGAGCCTCGTCGGCCCCAGGCCGGAGCTTCCCTACCACGTCCGCCATTTCAAGGAGGAGGTTCCGCTGTATCTGCTCAGGCAGCAGGTGCGCCCCGGCATCACGGGCTGGGCGCAGGTGAACGGCCTGCGCGGCGATACCTCCATCGAGGACCGCGTCCAGTACGACCTGTGGTACATCGAGCACTGGAGCGTCGGGCTGGATGTCAAGATCCTGATCAAGACGGCGCTGGGCGGCATGATCAATCAGGAGGTCGTGAAGACAAAGTGAAGATTGCCCCTTTCCCAATCCCCTCTTCTGTGATATAATGTCCCTGTCCTGACACAAAGACAGCCTCTGCGTGAAAGGTGCGGATCAAGATAGACAGGCGGCTTTCGCCGTGTTTTTGCCGTGCCCTGCAAAGAGGCACGGCATTTTTACGTTCAAGGAGGAATTTTGCATGGACAGCCGCGTGGCCGTGATGAGCATCATCATCGAAAATCTGAACGCCGTGGAGCAGGTGAACGCCGTGCTGCACGAGTATGGCGAGTACATCATCGGGCGGATGGGGATTCCGTACCGCGCAAGAAAGATCAGCATCATCTCCATCGCGCTGGACGCGCCGCAGGATACGATCTCTGCGCTCTCCGGGCGCATCGGCAAGATGGAGGGCGTGAGCGTCAAGACCTCGTTCTCCAGCGTGATCTTCCATGACTGAGGCGGTTCGGGCGCTGATCGAGAGGCTCCGCGGGCGCCATTCGCTGAGCCTTGGGGAATACGCGCAGCTGATCGACGAACGGGACGGGGAGGCCGCCGGGCTGCTCGCCGGATACGCGGATGCGGCGCGGCGGCAGGTCTACGGCAGCCGCGTGTTCATCCGCGGGCTGATCGAGATCAGCAACATCTGCAAAAACGACTGCCTGTACTGCGGCATCCGCCGCAGCAATGCGGGCTGCGCGCGCTACCGGCTTGAGAAGGACGACATCCTTTCCTGCTGCGAAGAGGGCTATGCGCTGGGCTTTCGCACGTTCGTGATGCAGGGCGGCGAGGACGGGCACTTCACCGACGAGGTGATGACGGACATCGTGCGCGCGATCAAGGCGCGCTATCCGGACTGCGCGGTGACGCTGTCCCTGGGCGAGCGGGGATACGAGAGCTTTGCGCGCCTGCGCGAGGCGGGCGCGGACCGCTACCTGCTGCGCCATGAGACGGCCAGCCCTGCGCACTATGCCAGGCTGCATCCGAAGGAGATGTCGTTTGACCGGCGCATGCGCTGCCTGCAGGACCTCAAGCGGCTGGGCTATCAGGTGGGCTGCGGGTTCATGGTCGGCTCGCCGTATCAGACGACGCGCGACCTGGCGGCGGACCTCCGGTTCATCGAGGAATTCTCGCCGCAGATGGTGGGCATCGGGCCGTTTATCCCGCACGCGGCGACGCCCTTTGCGGACCAGCCGGCCGGCTCGGCGGAGCTGACGTGCTACCTGCTGTCCATCATCCGGCTGATCCATCCCCATGTCCTGCTGCCGGCGACGACGGCGCTGGGCTCCATTGACCCCACAGGCCGCGAGAAGGGCATCCTCGCCGGGGCGAATGTCGTGATGCCCAACCTGTCGCCCGCAGCGGTGCGCAGAAAATACGAGCTGTACAACAACAAGCTCTCCGACGGGGACGAATCCGCGCAGAGCGTGGAGAGCCTCCGGCGGAGGATGGCCGCGATCGGCTACGAGATCGTGACGGATCGCGGGGATCACCCATCACGCAAAATGATCTGAAGGGGAAGAGACTCTGACCCGAAGAAAGGAAGAGACGACCATGGCAAGCTACAACCCGAAGTCCCTGCATGCGGAGGAATTCATTCACGACGGCGAGATCCGCGAGACGCTGGCCTACGCCGAGGCGAACAAGAACAATGTGGAGCTGATCGACGCGATCCTCGAGAAGGCGCGCCCGAGGAAGACGGCCACAGGCTGCACCTGCGCGGGCCTGACGCACCGGGAGGCGAGCGTGCTGCTCGCCTGCGAGATCCCGGAGAAGGTGCAGAAGATCTATGAGATCGCGGGCGAGATCAAGCAGGCGTTCTACGGCAACCGCATCGTCATCTTTGCGCCGCTGTACCTGTCCAATTACTGCGTGAACGGTTGCGTGTACTGCCCGTATCACATGAAGAACAAGACCATTCCGCGCCGCAAGCTGACGCAGGAGGAGGTCAGGCAGGAGGTCATCGCGCTGCAGGACATGGGCCACAAGCGCCTGGCGATCGAGGCGGGCGAGGACCCCAAGAACAACCCGATCGAGTACATCCTCGAGTGCATCAAGACGATCTATTCCGTGAGCCACAAGAACGGCGCGATCCGTCGCGTGAACGTGAACATCGCCGCGACGACGGTGGAGAACTACAGAAAGCTCAAGGACGCGGGCATCGGCACCTATATCCTCTTCCAGGAGACCTACCACAAGGAGAGCTATCTGCAGCTGCATCCCACCGGTCCCAAGCACGACTACGACTACCACACAGAGGCGATGGACCGCGCCATGGAGGGCGGCATCGACGACGTGGGCCTGGGCGTGCTGTTCGGCCTGGAGCTGTACAAGTACGAGTTCGCGGGCCTCATCATGCACGCGGAGCACCTGGAGGCCGTGCACGGCGTGGGCCCGCACACCATCAGCGTGCCGCGGCTCAAGCGCGCGTCGGACATCGATCCGGATCAGTTCGACAACGGCATTTCCGACGAGATCTTTGAAAAGATCACCGCCTGCATCCGCCTGGCGGTGCCGTACACCGGCATCATCGTCTCCACCCGCGAGAGCGAGGCGGTGCGCGGCAGGCTGCTCAGCCTGGGCGTATCCCAGGTCAGCGGCGCGTCCCGCACGAGCGTGGGCGGCTATGCCGAGGCGGAGCGCCCGCACGACACGGAGCAGTTCGACGTGTCCGACCAGCGGTCGCTGGACGAGGTGGTGCGCTGGCTGATGGAGAACGGCCATGTGCCGTCCTTCTGCACGGCGTGCTACCGCGAGGGCCGCACGGGCGACCGGTTCATGAGCCTGTGCAAGAGCGGCCAGATTCTCAACTGCTGCCACCCCAACGCGCTGATGACGCTGACCGAGTTTCTGACGGACTACGCCAGCGAGGAGACAAAGCGCGTCGGCTTTGAGATGATTGAGCGGGAGCTGGCGCGCATCCCCAAGGACAAGGTGCGCGCGATCGCCAGGGAGAACATCGAGGCCATCCGCAGCTCCAACCGGCGCGACTTCAGATTCTGAGGAGGGATATGCATGAGCCTGACCAATGTACCATCCTCCGAGCGCCTGCACATCGGCTTTTTCGGCATGCGCAACGCGGGCAAATCGAGCCTCGTCAACGCGGTGACCGGACAGGCGCTGTCGCTGGTCTCCGACGTGAAGGGAACGACGACCGATCCGGTCAAAAAGGCGATGGAGCTGCTGCCGCTGGGGCCGGTGGTCATCATCGACACGCCGGGCCTGGACGACGAGGGGCAGCTGGGCGAGATGCGCGCCGCCCGCGCGCGGCAGACGCTTGAGACGGTCGATATCGCCGTGCTGGTCGTGGACGGCGAAACGGGCATGTGCGCGGAGGACCGCGCGCTGCTGGCGCTCGTCAAGGCGCGGAAGCTGCCGCACATCGTCTGCCTCACCAAGTGCGACCGGCTGAGCGCGCGCGCGCCGCTTTCCGAAAACGAGCTGTACGTCAGCGCGGCGACGGGCGAGGGCGTGCACGCGCTCAAGGAGAGCCTCGGCCGCCTGGCTGGCCCCGCGCAGCGGGAGCGGCTGATCGCCGCGGATCTGCTCCCGCCCGGTGGCCTGGCGCTGCTGGTCGTGCCGGTGGACGAGGCCGCGCCCAAGGGCAGGCTGATCCTGCCCCAGCAGCAGACGCTGCGCGAGCTGCTCGACCATCACATGACGGCCGTCGTCTGCCAGGACACGGAGGTCAAGGCGACGCTGGCGATGCTGGCCGCAAAGCCCGACCTCGTCATCACGGACTCGCAGGCGTTCGGCCGGGTGTCCGCCGACGTGCCGGAGGACATCCCGCTCACGTCGTTCTCCATCCTCATGGCCCGCTACAAGGGCGGCCTGGAGGCGCAGCTGCGCGGCGCGGCGGCGCTCGCACATCTCAGGGACGGCGACCGGGTGCTCATCGCCGAGGGCTGCACGCATCACCGCCAGTGCAACGACATCGGCAGCGTGAAGCTCCCGCGCTGGATCGGGGCATACACGGGGAAGCAGGTGACGTTTGCGTTCTGCTCGGGCGGCGAGTTCCCGGAGGACCTGAGCGCGTTCGCGCTCGTCGTGCACTGCGGCGGCTGCATGCTCACCGAGCAGGCGATGAAGATGCGCATCGGGCGCGCGAGGGAGGCGGGCGTGCCCGTGGTCAACTACGGCGTGGCGATCGCGCTGATGCACGGCGTGCTGAAGCGCAGCGTGGCGATGCTGCCGGGCGCGGCGGCGCTGCTGGGGGAAGAAACGGGCCGGACGCTTGACGGCGGGGACGAAACGTGATACCCTTATTGGAAATAACCGCCTGATGGGGGGAGATGCGCGCCGTGGATAGGGTGTTTGCGATCGGGGATTTCTGCTTCCGGCTGATTGGCCCGGACAGCGTCACGCCGCCGGAGAACTTCATGCTGTTTGCCCGGGAAAGCGGCGAGCCCTCCTATACCTATACGCTTGAGCTGGCGGACAGCCTTCCGCAGCCGCGCGGCAGGATGATCGCCATGCGGCCCGACCTGGCGGTGTTTGAGCAGGACGCGCTGGAGATGCGCTACATCGGCGTGACGGGCGTGCCCGGGTTTTACGCCTGCTATCGCGAGGAGGACGCGCACAGCGCGACGATTCTCCTGGCGCGTGCGGCGACCGAAGCGATGTGGGTGGACCCCATGTTCCTGGCGATGCTTGCGATGGAGCGGCACATGATGGTCAGGGACGCGCTGGTGCTGCACTGCGCCTACATGCAGCGGGAGGGGAAGGCGATCCTCTTCTCCGCGCCCAGCGGCACGGGCAAGACGACGCAGGCGACGCTCTGGGAAAAGCACCGCGGCACGCGCGTCGTCAACGGCGACAAGGCGCTGATCCGCTGCGCGGACGGCGTGTGGACGGCGAACGGCTGGCCGGTCTGCGGCTCCTCGGGGGTGTGCCACGACGAGCGCATGCCCATCCGCGCCATCGTGATGCTCAGCCAGGGCAAGGAGAACGCGATCGAGCGGCTTGCGCCGTTCGCGGCGTTTTCGCAGATTTACAGCCAGATCACGATCAACTTCTGGAACAGGCACGCGCAGCAGCGCGCGATGGACCTGATCGAGCGCCTGGTCACGCAGACGCCGGTCTACCACCTGAGCTGCACGATCTCCGAGGAAGCGGTGGCGTGCCTGGAAGCCGAACTCAGGAAGGCGGAGTGAAACAGCGTCATGGAACAGCAGAGAGTCGCCGCGCGGCTGGTGGACACGGCGGAGTATGTGGGCGTGCTGCGCGGTCTGGTGGAGGAGGGGCACGAGGTCAGCATGCTGGTCTCGGGCAGCAGCATGAGCCCGTTCCTCATTCACCTGCGCGACACGATTTACTTCAAGCAGCCGGACCGTCCGCTGCGCGCGGGCGATATCGTCTTTTATCAGCGGGACAGCGGGCAGTACGTCATGCACCGCATCCTGCGCGTGCGCGGCAATGTGTACGATATCATCGGCGACGCGCAGACGCAGATCGAGCGGGGCGTGCGGCGCGACCAGATTTTCGCGATCATCACGCGCGTGAAGCGCAAGGGAAGGCTCATCGGGCCGGGCGACTTCTGGTGGACCTTCTTTGCGCGCGTCTGGACGAAGCTCATCCCGCTTCGTCCGCTGATCGCCTGGGCGTATGCGCGCATAATCGGTTAAAAATGTGAACCCTTTTTGTCATATCCTGACAGAAAGGGTATTTTTGTTGAATCGGGGTTTGCTGTGTGATATAATAAACTGAATGACCATATGAAATATTTGGAATGGATCTTCTTAACAGAATCGTTACAGAAACCCAAGGGCGACCTGCGCATTTGTTTGAGGTGTACATCGATGGATCTTTGGAACCTGACGAAGGCTTGTTTTCTCAGGCGGCTGGCGGGCATGAGCGCGCCGGTGCTGCTGGGCGTGGCCCTGGCGGCCGCAGCGGCGCCTGCGCTGGCGGAAACGTCGACCAGCCTGGAGGTGGAACGCGAAAAGAACCGCTACGGCCTGTTCAGCAAGGAGACGTTTATCGACCGGGACGGCAACCCCGTCATGGCGGACGACATGCTCTACTGCTATGCCGAGCACGAGTACAGCAAGCTGCCGGCGCGCATCCGGACGACCTTCCACGACGTTGACGGCAACCATGTGAACACAGCGTACGGCTATGCGACCATCGAGTACAAGTGGTCCGGCTTCGGCTGGTTCCTGGAGGAGCGCTACAAGGACCTGGACGGCAACCTGGTGATGTGCGAAAACGGCTATGCCGAGCAGAAGCGCACCTACCAGGGCGTGCACCTCAAGTCGATCAGCTATTACGACACGGAGGGCAGGCTCTGCAGGCAGCGCGGCTACTGGGCGCAGATGGTCAACACCATCGACACGGAGACGGGCTACACGACCAAGGTGGAATACTTCGACGAGTACGGCAACTATGCCCTGTGCGAAGAGGGCTGGGCATATGTGGAGCGCGAGTACAAGCGCAAGCAGCTGGTCAAGGAGGTCTACTACGACACCGAGGGCAGGCCGGTCTATGTGAAGAGCGCGGGCTATGCGCGCTACGAGGTCAAGATGGACAGCCTTGACCGCATCACCGAGATCGCGTACTTCGACGAGAGCGACGCGCTCATCAACATGAGCGAGGGCTATGCGCGCATGGTCAGGACCTATGACAGGAAGGACGAGCGCCCGGCCGCGCAGCCCATCAGCGAGGAATACTACGACGCGAACGAGCAGCGCGTGAACTGCAGCAAGGGCTATGCGCGCGTGGAGTACGACTACGACGCGAACGACCGCATGATCGAGACGCGCTACTACGACATGAACGGCGATCCCGTCGCCTGCGCAGAGGGCTACTGGCGCTACAAGACGGCCTATACCATGCACGGCGAGCAGGGCTTCGAGCGCTATTACGACACAAGCAACAAGCTGATGATGATGCCGGACAAGGGCTACGCATCGGTGGAATACATCTACGAGAACAAGAGCTACCTCTCCAAGGAGATCTACTACGACGAGAACGGCAACGAGGTGATCGCCAACAACGGCTACAGCCGCATCGAGTACACCTACGAGCTGGTGCCCCAAAAGTACAAGCGCTTCCTCAAGCTCAAGGAATTCAAGGACCCGGACGGCAACCCGGTCTATGCGATCAAGGAGGGCTGCGCGCAGATCAGCTACGAGTACGACGATCAGGAAAACGTGATCCGCGAGGACTACCTCGACGAGAACGGCAAGCCGATGATCACCAGCAACGGCTACAGCTACAAGACCATGGACTACTCGGCGGAGAACCAGGTCATCAGCGAGCAGTACTTTGACCTGGAGGGCAACGGCGCCAGGAGCAACGACGGCTACCAGGAGGTGCGCCGCAGCTACGACGAGAACGGCTATTCGGCGGGCGAGGCGTATTACGACGAGAACGGCGATCCCGTGCGCAACAACGACGGCGTGTTCAAGACGGTCAAGGTCAATACGGCGCTGGGCGACGCGGTGAGCACGCAGAGCTACGACGTGGACGGCACGATGATCGTCAGCGGCGGCGGAGAGGCCTACACCGAGCGCGAATACGACGCGATGCGCAACGTGATCCGCGAGTGGTACTGCAACGTGGACGGCGAGCACATGACGCTGCCGGCGGGCTATGCGCAGATCCAGTACGAATACGAGCGCGACGTGCTGGGCAGGACCACGACGGCGACAACCTGCGACATGGACGGCAATCCCGTGATGTCCTCGGACGGCTACGCGGTGCGCGTGACGTACGAGAACCTGCAGGGCAAGACGCTCTCCGAGGCGTATTACGACCTGAACGGCGACCCGGTGCTGGGCAAGGACGGCTACGCGTCCGCCAGCTACACCTACGACCAGCGCGGCAACATGCTCTCTAGCACCTACTACGACGTGTACGGCGAGGTGCTGGAGATTTCCCGCGGCAACGCAGGCGTGCGCAACACCTACGACGTGTACGGCAACGTCATCTCCAGCGTGCATGTGGACAGCAACGGCGAGCCCGCAAAGACGGAGGACGGCTACACGACCGTCACCTATGAGTACGACGCGTTCCGGCAGAAGATCCGTGAGAACTATCTGGACGGGGACGGCCAGCCGTATGAGCTGAAGGACGGCTATGCCTCCATCCGCAGCACCTACGACGGCAGACGGCGCCTGATCCTGGTGGAATACCTGGATGCGGATGATCAGCTGGTGGAGCTCAGGGACAAGGGCTACGCAGCGGTTTCCTCCGCCTATGACGAGCGCACCGGCAAGAAGCTGACGGACACCTACCTGGGCACGGACGGGCAGACGACGGTGGTGAAGGAGGGCTACTCCGCCATCGCCTACACCTATGACGAGCGCACCGGCGACAAGGTGAAGGAGAGCTATCTCGACGCGAACGGCCAGAGTATGCTCCATGAGGACGGCTACGCGGCGGTGGCCTACGAATACGACGACTACGGCGCCATCGGCCGCGTGACGTACCTGGGCCTGAACGGCGAGACGGTGATGTGTGACGACGGCTACGCGATGATTGTGCGCGTCAACGGCACGGGCGGCAGGGTGCTGCGCGAGACGTACCTGGACGCGGACGGCAGGGCCGTCGAGCTGGAGGGCGGCTATGCGTCGCTTGAGCGCGACTATGACGCGATGGGCAACGTGACCCGCGAGCGCTACTTCGACGCGGACGGCGAGCGCACCCTGACCGACGCGGGATACAGCGAGCGGGTCTGCGAGTACGACGGGCAGAACCTCGTCGTGCGCGAGGCGTATTACGGCAAGGACGGCGAGGCGATCCGCTGCGCGGCGGGCTACGCTTCGCGCAGCTTTGAAAACGACGTGCGCGGCAACGTCCTCAAGGAGAGCTACTACGACGAAAACGGCGAGGCGACCATCGGCAAGAACGGCGGCGCCGCGACGGCCTACACCTACAACGACGCGGGCCTCAAGGCGACGGCGACGCTGCTGGACCTTGAGGGCAGCCCGGTCTGCGGCAGCGAGGGCTATGCGCTGGCGAAGTACGCGTACGACGCGATGGGCAACGTCAGCAGCGTCTCCTGGTACGACGAAAACGGCCAGCCCACGGCGACGAAAGACGGCTATGAGGCCATGGCGTACAGCTACAACGCGCACGGCGAGGTGATCGAGGAGCGCTATCTGGACGCGCAGGGTCAGAGCGCCGTGAGCGCGGGCGGCTACGCGATGTGCCGCTATGAGCGGGACAGCCGCGGCAACATCGTGACGACGCAGTACCTGAACGCCCAGGGCGAGCCGGTGCTCACCAGCATGGGCTATGCGCAGGTGCGCGCGGACTACGACGGGGACGACCGCCTGACCCGCACGGTCTATCTGGACGCGCAGGGCAGCCCCACGCCGGGCGCGGACGGCTACTGTGCGGTCTCCTACGCCTACGATGAGGATGACCGGCTGATAGAGACGGCCTACGAGGACGGCTACGGCAACCTAATCGCCGGCTCTGCGGGCTATGCGCGCGTCACGGCTGCCTACGACGAGGACGACCGGCTGACGCAGCAGAGCTTCTACGATGCAGACGGCCAGCTCTGCGAGGGCGGCTCGGGCTATGCCGCCGTCAGCTACGCCTACGACGAGGACGGCAACTGCACCGAAGAACGCTACTATGGCACGGACGGCGCGCCGCGCATGATCGCGGGCGGTTATGCGGCGGTGAACCGGACGTTTGACGCGGACGGCAACTGCACGCAGGAGGCATACACGGACGAGAACGGCCAGCGCTGCGTCACGCCAAGCGGCTACGCCATGGCCAGCTATGCCTACGACAGCCGCGGCAGGCGGATCGCCGAGCGGTATTACGACGCGTCCGGCAGCCTGACGCTCTCCGCGATGGGCGTGGCCGGCGCGGACATGACCTACGACGAGCGCGGCAACCTGCTGAAAGCCGCCTATGTGGACGAAAACGGTCAGCCGATGGCCTCCGCCAGCGGCTATGCGGCGCTGGTCTACACCTATGACAGCCTGGACCGCGTGATCCGGGAGACCTATCTCCAGGCGGACGGGCAGATGACGACCGGCACCGGCGGCTTCGCGCAGGTGGAATACACCTATGACAACCTGGGCCGCAAGACCTCCACGCGCTATCTGGACGCGAGCGGCGCGCTGACGACCGGCGCGGAGGGCTACGCCTACGTCGAGCAGGCGTACAGCGCGACGGGCAAGCTGGCCTACGAGCGATACATGAGCGCGGCGGGCGTGCCGGTGCAGCTTGCAGACGGCTACGCGGCGGTGCGCTACACCTATGACGCGCGCCAGAACCTGATCCGCAAGGATTATCTAAGCGGCGAGGGACAGGCGGCGTTCCATACGAGCGGCTATGCCAGCGAGGAATATACCTACGACGCGCTGGGCCGGCAGCTCACCGTGCGCTATCTGGACGTGAACGGCGCGCCGACGGTGTGCCGCGCCGGCTACGCGGGCATGAACACGGTCTACGACCGGCTGGGCAGGCTGACGCAGCTGGGCTACGTCGACGTAAACGGCGAGCCGTTCTACCAGCTCAGCGGCTATGCGGCGGTGCTCTACACCTACGACAGCTACGGCAACGTGGTGCTCGAGCAGTACGTCGACGCGACGGGCGTGTGCGTGAACACGCTGGAGGGCTACGCCCAGCGGCAGATGCGCTATGACCGGCTGGGCCGCGTGACGATGCAGACCTACCTGAACGCGGCGGGCGAGGCGATCCTCACCGACGGCGGCTATGCCTCCATCGAGATCGGATACGACGCGCTGGGGCGGACGCTGAGCGAGCGATACCTCGACGCGGCGGGAAGCCTGTGCGACAACAAGGCGGGCTACGCGACCAAGAGCTATACCTATGACGGCGTGGGCAACCTGCTGCGCCTGTCCTACACGAACATGTTCGGCCAGATGAGCGTGACGGCGGACGGCTATGCCGCGGTCAGCTACGGCTATGACACGCAGCGCCGCAAGGTGAGCGAGCGCTACTATGGCGCGGACGGCAGCCTGGCGCTGAACGCCTCCGGCGCGGCGGGCGTGGACGTGGCCTACGCGGCGGGCGGCCATCTGGCGAGCCAGACGTTTGTGGGCCTCGACGGTCAGCCGGTGATGACGAGCGAGGGCTATGCCGGCGTGCGCTACACCTATGACGGCCAGAGCCGGCTGACGAGGGAGGCGTATCTGGACGCGGACGGCCTGCCGGTGATGGTCAAATCCCTGGGCTATGCGCAGTGCGAATACGCCTACGACGCGGCGGGCAACTGCACCGAGGTGAGCTACCTGGATGCGGACGGCGTGCGCTGCGCGAGCGGCGCGGGTTATGCCGGGGTCCGCAGGACGTACAACGCGCAGGGCAGGGTGCTCACCGAGCAGTACCTGGATGTGGATGGCCTGCCGGTGATGCTCAGCGGCTACGCGATGGTTGCCTACACCTACGACGCGATGCTCAACGTCGCGCGGGTGGACTATCTGGACGCGGACGGGCAGCCGGCGATGCATGCCGGCGGCTACGCGAGCATCGCCTACAACTATGATACGCGCGGGCGGCAGACCGCCGTGCGCTATCTGGACAAGGCGGGCCAGATGACCAACTGCCTGCGCGGCTATGCGGGCGTGGACATGGCGTACGACGCGTACAGCCGCCTGGTCCGCGAGACGTACATCAGCGCCTCCGGCGTGCCGTACACGCTGGGCAGCGGCTATGCGGCGATCGGCTACGAGTACGACACGCGCGGCCGCGTGACCTTGACGACCTATTACGACGCAGAGGGCAGCCCCGTCATGACGCTGATGGGCTATGCGAAGATCGCGGCGCAGTACGACATCTTCAGCCGGGTGACGCGCCTTGGCTATCTGGACGCGCAGGATCAGCTGGTGATCACCGCCAGCGGCTACGCGGCGATCGGCTACGAATACGACGCGCTCAGCCGGGTGACGCGCGAAACCTACTTTGGCGCGGACGGCGGCGCGCAGCTGCTGCTGGGCTGCTACGCCGAAAAGACGTACAGCTATGACGAGCGCGGCAATGTGACGCGCGAGGCCTATGGCGACGGCTGGGGCGGCCTGGTGCGCATCCCGGATGGCTATGCGGCGATCGAGCGCGACTATGACGAGCGCAATCAGCTCGTCGCGCTGCGCTACCTGGATACAGAGAACCGGCTGACCGCGATCGCGGACGGCTATGCGGCGGCGGAATACCGCTACAACGCGCTGGGCCAGCGGGTGTACGAGCGCTATCTGGGCGAGGACGGCCAGCTGGTGTGCCTTTCGGGCGGCTTTGCCGCCGTCGGCTTTGAGTACGACGCGGCGGGCAACCGGACCCTGGAGGCGTATTACGACGAGTTCGAGCAGCCTGTGATGCTGGAGGCGGGCTTTGCCGCCATCCGCTACGGCTACGACGCGGCGCGCAACGTGACGCACATCGCGTACCTGAACCGCGCGCATCAGCCGGTGATGATCAGCGACGGCTTTGCGCAGATCGAGTTCGCCTTTGACGAGAAGAACAGGCAGACCCTGCAGCGCTATCTGGACGCCAGCGGCGAGCCGGTCAACCTCTCCTCGGGCTATTCCTGGATCGAGACGGCCTGGTCGGACGACGGCCTGATCCAGTGGAAGCGGGTGTACAACCGCCTGGGCGAGCTGTGCCGCCAGACCGACGGCGCATGGGTGATCCGCACGACGAGCTCGGACGACGGGCTGCTCATCGAGCAGGCCTACCTCGATCAGGACGGCAATCCGATGCGCGGAAGCGGCGACTACGCGATCATCCGCTTTGGCTACGACAACCTGCGCAGGCAGAACCTGGTGGCCTATTTCGACCTGAACGGCGATCCGATCCGCACCTCGCTGGGCTATGCGTCCATGCACATGGTCTACGACGACGCGGGCCGCCTGCTGCGCCGCTCCTTTACCGGCGTGGACGGCCAGGCCACGCGCATCAAGGCGGGCTACGCGGCGATCGAGTACAGCTACGACGCGCTGGGCCATACGACGCAGACGCGCTACTACGACGAAAGCAGCAGCCTGATGATCACCAGCCAGGGCTACGCGATCCTCGAGCACACCTACGACGAAAGCGGCAGCCTGGTCCGCGAGGCATATCTCAACCCCTGGTACGGCCTGATGAACGGCCGGAACGGCTGCGCGTATATCCTCTACGAGCACGACGGAAACGGCAACACGACCCGCGTCTCCTACTTCGACGAGCAGAACAACCCCGTGGCGGTGGGCGGCTTTGCCTCCCTGGTCTATGAATACGACGCGCGCGGCAACAGGCTCTACGAGGCGTTTTACGGCGCGGACGGCCAGCAGGTTGCGCGCTCGGGACTGGCGGCCAGCGTGCGCTACACCTACGACGAGCGGGATAACCTGATCGAGTTCTGGTTCTACGGTCTGGACGGCCAGATCGTCACCTCGCCCATGGGCTACTGCGGCCAGCGCATGACGTACGACGAGCACGGCAACCGCACCTCCGTCACCAACCTGGACGCGGAGGGGCAGCCGACGTTCGGCAACGGCCGATATGCGCGCGTGACCTATGCCTACGACGAAAACGACAACGAGATCGAGGAGTGCTACTACAATCCGCAGGGCGAGCTCTTCATCTGCAACGGCGGCTACGCCCGGCAGACCTTCACCTATGACGCGGCGGGCAACCTGACCGAGCGCCGCGCGTACAACGAGAAGGGCGAGGTGTGCGATTACGGCCGCATGTACGCCATCCAGAAGAACACCTACGACGAGCGCGGCAACCTGATCCGCATCGACTACTACGAGACCGACGGCGTGGTCGGCCGCAACGAGGTCGGCGCGGCGGCGGTGGAGCGCACGCTGGATGAGAACGGAAACGTGATCCGCGAGGCATTCCTGGCGCAGGACGGCGGGCTGTACATGACCACCTACGGCTTTGCGGCGCGCGCGGCGCAGTACGACGTGAACGGCTGCCTGACGGGCGAAACCTATCTGGACGGCGACGGCAATCCGGTCAAGATCCTGGCGGGCTATGCCAGCGCGTCCTATGTGTGCGACTGGCGCGGCCTGCCGGTGGAGATCCGGTATTACGACCAGTTTGGCCAGCCGGTGCGCAACGAGGCGGGCTACGAGGTGCTCGAGCAGGACTACGACGCCAACGGCGCGGTCATCTATCAGGCGTATTACCTGAACGACGGCACGCCGGTCAAGTGCACCGAGGGCTACGAGGCCAAGGAGATCGAGGTCGACATGTACAGCCGCGCGGTGCTGGAGCGGTACCTTGACGCCAACGGCCAGCCGACACAGGCGTACAGCGGCGCCATGCAGGCGCGCATGACGTACGACAGCGACGCGACCAGCGTGCCCGCGACGAAGACATACGAGGACGGCAGCGGCCAGGCCATCGTGACCAGCGAGGGCTATACGCGCATCGCGTATGTCTACGACGGGCTTGACCGCGTGCTGGAGGAGTACTATCAGGATGCGGAAGGCAATCCCGTCACCACGGGCAGGGGCTATCAGGCCAAGCGCTACACGCGCGACATGATGAACCGCGTGATCTCCGAGGCCTGCTATCTGGCCGACATGAAGACCAAGGTGGACAGCACGGACGGCTACTGCGAGATCGCCTACGCGTACGACAAGAACGGCAACGTCGTCAAGCAGACGTACTACGGCGCAAACGGCTGGGGCGCGGCGGACAAGGACGGCGTCAACCGCATCGAGCGCGAGTATGACGAGCGCGGCAACCTCCTGTGGGAGAAAAAATATGACCTGAGCATGAAGCTCATCAACTGATTCATCCCGTCACGACCGGAAAGCAATTTGACCAACCAAAGGAGAGTGGATACTGTGGAAGAAGAATTGGGACTGTCCCTGAGCGACATCCTCAAGGCCCTCAAGCGCAGATGGTATCTGATGATCATCATCCCGATCATCGTCGCCTTGCTGGCCAGCTTCTATGTGGCCAATTACACGGTGGACGTGTACACGGCGCAGGTGAAGCTGTACACGCTGTTTGACTACGTCGATTCCACCGGCACCACGCGCTACGACCTGTCCTCCAGCGCGTACTTCGTCAACGACTACAAGGAGCTCATCCAGGCGCCGGAGGTCCTGCGGGAAACCTGCAATCGCCTCGGCTGGCCGGGCTGGCCCGGCGGCATGTCCGTGGGCGTGAGCGCCGTGCAGGACACGCGCTTCATCACCATCAGCGTGACGGGCGTGAACCCGGAGATGTGCATGCAGGCCGCCAACATGCTGGGCCAGGTGTTCTCCGAGTACATCCGCAACATGCTGAATCAGGACAGCGTGCACGTCGCCGTGGAGGCGACGCTGCCGACCTGGCCCTCCAACGGCGGCCGCGGCTCCATGGTGCCCATGGCGGCGCTCACCTCGCTGGCGCTGGTGGCGTTCGCGCTGGTGGCGCTGGAGGTCCTCAATACCCGGGTGCGTGCGGAAGGCGATGCGGACGTGCGCTTCAAGACCAACATCCTCTCCAATGTCTTCAGCTACAAGAAGGAGATGGACCTGTTCCTCAAAAAGAACATGTCCAGGGAGAGCAATCTTCTCTCCTGCATGAACGAGTACACGCAGGAGAGCATCAAGAAGCTGGCGCTGAACATCGAATTCGCCGCGATGGGCGAGCCGCTGCGCACGCTGACCGTCACCTCCACCACGCCCAAGGAGGGCAAGAGCTCCGTCTCCCTGATGCTGGCCTGCGAGCTGGCCAGACAGGGCAAGAACGTGCTCATCGCGGACATGGACTACCGCTCCCCGATGATCGGACGGTATCTGGGCCGGCGCAACAAGAAGGACATCATGGACTACCTGAACGGCAGCGCGAAGCTGACCGAGGTGGTCACCCGCACCAGCACGCCGAACCTGTTCTTCATGGACAGCAACCACCGCATGGCGGTGAACGCGAATCTGGATTCCTTCAGCCGCTTCCTGGAGGATTGCAGGCAGTACTTCGACCTGGTGATCTTCGACACGTCCCCGCTGGGCATGTTCATCGATGCGGCCTCGCTGGCGGCCAAGACCGACGGCACGATCGTCGTCGTGGCGGACGGCCGCGTGGAGCGCAAGGAGCTGGCGAAGGTGCTCGGCCAGCTGGATCAGGTGAAGGCGAGGCTGCTGGGCCTGGTGTTCAACTTCGTGAACCACAAGGAGAAGAGCTACTACTATAACCGCTATTACCGCTATGGCGATCATCACAAGAGCGAGCGCCGCCGCACCCGCAGCCTGAGCAGCCGCCGCACGCAGCAGGATGACGAGGAATGAGCGCGGGGCATGAGGGGTTTGACGGATGATTGACATGCACGTGCATATCCTGCCGGGCGTGGACGACGGTGCAAAAGACGTACAGATGACACACGAGATGGCCAGGCGCGCGGCGGATGCGGGCATCACCTTCATCGTCGCCACGCCGCACGTCTATCGCGTCCAGGATCAGCGCAGAAACCGGCATGGCCTGCGCATCGCCAGAAGCATCGCGCATGCGTTCGATATGGGGCTGAATCTGGGCTGCGAGTTCAACTATCGGGCGCTTCTGGAGGCCGGCACACAGAACCTGGACGCGTTCTGCCTGAGCGGCACGCGCTGCATCCTGCTTGAGTTCTCCAACACTGAGCTGATGCCGCGCTGGGACGCCGCCGTCTGCGAGCTTGAAGACCACGGCTATCTGCCGATCATCGCACATCCGGAGCGCTACCGCTATATCCAGCGGGACTTCGGCATCGCGCAGGAGATGCGGGATCTGGGCTGTGAGCTGCAGGTGGACGCCTGCGGCCTGATGGCCCCGCTGACGAGCGACGAGCGGCGCACGGCCAGGAAGCTGCTCAAGGAGGGCATGGCGGCCTACGTCGCCTCGGATGCGCACAGGCCGTGCGACTACGACGACTTTGAGAAGGCGCAGCGGACGTTCCGCGGCGAGTGGCCAAGGAGCAACCGGCTGACGCAGGCGCTTCTGGCGCAGAAGAAGGAGAGGGCAAACGATGGTCAATAAGAGGAGATGGGCCGTGCTCTGCGTGCTGCTCCTGCTGGCGCTGCTGCCGGCGTGCACGGCGCTCGCCGATTACAGCATGCCGGTTAAGGACGGCGACCTGAGCGTATACGAGGGCCTCGACAAGGACGTGAAGAACATCCTGCTCATCGGCACGGATACGCGCGAAAACGAACTGGACTCCGGCCGCGCGGATACGATGATGATCTGCTCGATCAATCAGAAGACGGGCCTGATCAACGTCATTTCGCTGGCGCGCGACACCTGGGTGACCATGGGCGACAACGGCCACCAGAACAAGCTCAACGCGGCACACACGTTCGGCGGACCGAATCTGCTGATGCAGACGATCAACCGGACGTACAACCTGAACATCGAGCACTATGTGACCGTCAATTTCTACGGCATCTGCGACATCGTGGATACGCTGGGCGGTGTGACCGTCCAGCTGGAGCAGGACGAGCCCTGGGCGATCAACACGACGGTGGAGGAGTCCTACGGCAACTACGGCGATACGCCGATTCAGCGCATCCCCAGCGACGCGACCGAGGCGAGGCTCTGCGGTGCGCAGGCGCTGGCCTACGCTCGCATCCGCAAGCTGGACAACGACTTTGGCCGCCAGGCCAGGCAGCGCAAGCTGCTCATGGCGATGGCCCGCGAGGTGGTGGACAGCTCCATTCCGCAGATGATCTCGCTGGCGACGACGTGCTTTAACTACGTCTCCACCAACCTGTCGCTCTTTGACATCATCGGCCTGGCGACCAAGGTGATGAGCACCGGCGTCTCCGATATCCGCATGTACGCGTATCCGGAGGAGGGTGAGTTCCAGTACGACAGCTCGGACGGCACGTCCAAGCTGATCATCGATCCGGCCTATGGCATCGATAAGATTCATGGAATTATCTATCCGGATTCGATGAATTATTAAGGAATTGTAAAAAATGCGGCCGGTTTAGTTGCAAAAATGTGACACCAGATGTATAATAAGGAAAATCACAGGCGCTGACCAAGGGGCAACTCTGCGCCTGCATAGGATGACTGCCGCATCTGTGCTCAGACAGGGGCGGAAGGGAAAGAACAAGAGAACATGAACCAGGAAAACAAACAGACGGAACAGAGCCGCCAGAACCATAAGATCAAGCTGATGCTGTGCGATCTGGCGCTGCTGCTGTTTGTGGACGTGCTGATGCTGGTCATCTATCCCAGCGAGGACGAGCATCTGGCGGCAGCCGCCGTCGCGGCGCAGATCCTGCTGGGAATGGCGAGCATATTCGGATGGCGCATCGCGGGCGGCGTGTACAGGCAGATCTGGCGCTATGGCGGCACGATGGCCTACATGCAGATGATTCTGATGGACCTGCTCGCGGGCCTCACCTATTTTGCGGCGCAGAGCCTGCTGATGCCCACGCGCTTCAAGATTTCGTTTGTGCGCGCGCTGTGCATCGTCGCGCTGAACCTGCTGTTCTGCATGACGATCCGCTTTGTGTACCAGTATCTCTACGAATACAACGACAACCGCGCGGCGAACCTGCTGCGCAAGCTGACCTCGGGCTTCACGGGCCTGAGCGATCGGCCGGTGCGCAGGGACAGCAGCGCCCACGCCATCACCCCGAAGATCAACATCGCCGTCGTCGGCGCGGGCCGCGTGGGCGTGATGCTCGCGGAGGAGCTGGCCAATAACCCGCGCTCCGCGTACAGGCCGTGCTGCTTCATCGACATCGACAGGGAGAAGATCGGCCGCACGATCAACGGCATTCCCGTCCTCCCGGAGAGCGAGGCGACGCAGGAGCGCCTGATGAGCTTCCCGGTGCAGGAGATCGTGTTTGCGCTGCCCAAAATGCAGGCGGAGCGCAAGAAGGAGCTCTACGATCAGTACAAGCAGACGGGCTGCAAGCTCAAGGTCTACGACTATCCGCTGACGCAGACGGTGGAAAACGGCCGGCGCAGCCTGCGCGAGTTTGACATTGAGGAGCTGCTCTTCCGCCAGCCGATGGAGTTCACCAATGAGCGCACCTCCGCGTATTACCGCGGGAAGACGGTGCTCATCTCCGGCGGCGGCGGCTCGATTGGCAGCGAGCTGTGCCGCCAGATCGCCAAGATGCAGCCCAGGCGGCTCGTGATTCTGGACGTGTACGAAAACGGCGCGTACGACATCCAGCAGGAGCTGCGCATCGCCTACGGCGTGACGCTCGACGTGCAGGTGGAGATCGTCTCCGTGTGCGACAGGGCGGCGCTTGACCAGGTCTTTGCGCGCTGCAGGCCGGATATCGTGCTGCACGCGGCAGCGCACAAGCATGTGCCGCTGATGGAGCACAACTGCTGCGAGGCGGTCAAGAACAACGTGTTCGGCACGCTGAACATCGTGGATGTGTCCGAAAAGCACGGCGTGAAGAAGTTCACGATGATCTCCACGGACAAGGCGGTCAATCCCACCAACGTGATGGGCGCGACCAAGCGCATGTGCGAGATGATCGTGCTCAGCCGCGCCGGCGGCAGCAGCACCAACTTCAGCGCGACGCGCTTTGGCAACGTGCTGGGCAGCAACGGCTCGGTCATTCCGCTGTTCAGGCGGCAGATCGCGGCGGGCGGCCCGGTGACGCTGACGGACCGGCGCATCATCCGCTATTTCATGACCATCCCGGAGGCGAGCCAGCTGGTGCTGGAGTCCGGCGCGATGGCCAGGGACGGCGAACTGTATGTGCTGGACATGGGCCGTCCGGTGCGGATTCTCGAGCTGGCGGAGAGCATGATCCGCCTCTCCGGCTACGAGCCGTACAGGGACATCAACATCGTGGAGACGGGCCTGCGCCCGGGCGAGAAGCTCTATGAGGAGCTGCTTATCAAGACGGAAGAACTGACCAAGACCGACAACCGCATGATCTTCATCGAGCGGGACAAGCCGCTCAGCCGCGCGGAGATCGAGGAGAAGCTTGAGATTCTGCGCAGGGCGGTGGCCACGGGGAACGACGAGACCGTGCGCGCAGCGATGAAGCGCGTCGTGCCGACGTATCACGCGCCGGAGGAGGTCAACTCCGCGGCGGTGGAGGCGGACGAAATGCAGATGGCAGAAAGCGGAGAAGACTGCGCCGGTTGATCGTTTTTCAAAGGAAGACGGAGAAATATGAGGAGGAAAGCGCCTATGTATCAGCGATTTGTCAAGCGGATGCTGGATGTCATCCTTTCTCTGTGCGGCGTTGTGCTTCTTTCCCCGGTGTTTCTGATCCTGGCCGTGTGGATCAAGCTGGATTCGCCGGGTCCGGTGTTCTTCAAGCAGAAGCGCGTGGGAAAGAACAAAACGTATTTCAATATTCTCAAGTTCCGCACGATGAGGACGGACGCGCCGCACGACATGCCGACGCACCTGCTTGAGAATCCGGAGGCGTTCATCACCCGAAGCGGCGCCTTTCTGCGCAAGACGAGCCTGGACGAGCTGCCGCAGATCATCAACATCCTCAAGGGTGAGATGAGCGTCGTCGGCCCGAGGCCGGCGCTGTGGAATCAGGACGACCTGCTCGCCGAGCGCGACCGCTACGGCGCCAACGATGTGACGCCCGGTCTGACCGGCTGGGCGCAGGTCAACGGCCGCGACGAGCTGGAGATCGAGGAGAAGGCGCGGCTTGACGGCGAATATGTGCGCCATCTGACGTTCAAGATGGATGCGACGTGCGTCATTATGACGGTCGGCAGCGTGCTGCGGCAGAAGGGCGTCGTGGAGGGCGGCACCGGCGCGCTGGTGCCGCATATCGAGGCGCGCAGGCAGGAACTCAAGAAGCAAGAGGAAGAGCTGGAACATGCCTATGGAGGAAAGAACTCAGCCTAAGAAGCTGCTGCTGGTGGCCAACGTGGTCAAGGAGCACGTGCTCAAGTTTCATGTGCCTACGATCCGGGCGCTGAAGGCGCAGGGCTGGACGGTCGATGTAGCGGCCTCCGGAGAGGAGGACGTGCCATACTGCGACCGCCAGATCCGCGGCTTGTGGAAGCGCTCTCCGTTTACGCCGGATACGCTGCGCGGCGTGCGTCAGCTTCGCCGGCTCCTCAGCGAAGAGCATTACGATATCGTGTATTGCCACACGCCGGTGGGCGCGCTGGTAGCCCGTCTGGCCGCGATTCCCGCGCGCAGGCGGGGCACGAAGGTCGTCTATTTTGCGCACGGCTTTCACTTCTTCACCGGAGCGCCGCTGGTGAACTGGCTGCTGTTTTACCCGATCGAGTGGATGCTGGCCCATGTCACCGATCTGCTGATCACCCTCAACGGCGAGGACGAGGAGCGGGCCAGGCGCCTGTTCCCCAGGCGGCTTCCGGTGGTCAGGGTGCCGGGCGTGGGCGTGGATTTCTCGCGGCTTGAGGTGGACGACGCTGTGGCGGCGAGGAAGCGGCTTCGCAGCGAATGGGGCATCCCGCAGGACGCGCTGGTGCTGATCTACGTCGCGGAGCTGATCCGCAACAAGAACCAGAAGATGCTCTTTGAAGCGCTTCAGAAAATCAAAGAAACGCACACCGACACGTATCTGGTGCTCGTTGGACCGGATCATGCAGATGGTTCCTTCCAGCGGCTGGCACAGCAGATGGGCGTGGCGGATTCTGTTGTATTTACGCTTTGGCGCAGCGACGTCGGCGCTTGTCTGCGCGCGGCGGACATCGCGGTGGCGTCGAGCCTGCGCGAGGGGTTGGGCCTTAATATCGTGGAAGCGATGTACTGCGGTCTGCCTGTGATTGCAACGATGAATCGGGGGCATGTAACGATTATTCACGATGGGAGTAACGGGTTTTTGGTGCACATCGGTGACAGCGACGCCATGGCGCGGCGCGTGATCGAGATTGCGGATGATCCGCAGCTGCGTGCGCGCCTGACGCACGGCGACGTGAGCCGCTACAGCGCGGAGGCCGTGACCGCCCGGCTCTGCGAGATTCTCAGTGAGGTTTAGTAGTTTATGCGATATATCCTGATTCTCTTCTGGCTGTTCTTTGCCGCGATCATGGGGCATACAGGCGGAATGTACCACAGGGAAAAGGTGCTCGGGCGCGAGGAGCGCCGCGCGACCTGGGTGTACGCATGGTTGTTGATGCTGCCGCTTATTCTGTTTGCAGCGTTCAGATGGAATTACTTCGGCGATACCAACATGTACATTCGTGAGTATCAGAGCATCCCGTCGTCCATCAGCGGAAAGCTGCAGTATGTCCGTTCGCTTGAAAAGGACGCGGGCTTCTATTCGCTGGGCGCGCTGATCAGCGTGTTTGCCGGCAGGCATTTCAGGTATTACTTCCTGGTTATCGCTTTCATTCAGGGCTTCTGCCTGATGAAAACCTTCCGCAAGTACTCGCCGGACTACTGGCTGTCCATCTTTTTCTTTGTGGCCTCCACCGACATCTACTCCTGGATGTTCAACGGCATCCGTCAGTTTACGGCGGTTGCGATCATCTTCGGTGCATCGGACTGGATATTCAGAAGGAAATACGGACGCGCAATTGTGGCCATCCTGGTCGCTTCGCTGTTCCACAAATCCGCGCTGATGATGATCCCCATCATTTTCATCGTACAGGGCAGGCCGTGGAACTGGAAGACCCTGCTGGTGATCATGGGCACCGTCGTCATCATGAATTTCAGCGGCCTGTTTACCGATACGCTGGATACGGTGCTGGCGGATACGCAGTACCGCAACGTCGTCGGCGACTGGCGCAGAGGCGGCGACGACGGCACGAACCCGCTGCGCGTGCTGGTGTATTCCGTGCCGACGCTGCTTTCCCTGCTGTGCCGCAAGCGGATCATCAAATCCGGCGACCGTGTGATTCAGATCTGCTGCAACATGAGTATTGTCTCCACAGCGCTGTATCTGGTGAGCATGGTGACGTCTGGCATCTTTATGGGACGACTGCCCATTTACTGCTCGCTGTATGCGACGGGCATTCTGCTGCCGTGGGAGCTCAAATATGTGTTCGGCAGGAACATGAAGGTGCTCTCCATCGTCTGCTTCCTGATGTTCTACTATATTCAGATGCACTTTGTCTGGGGTATGATATAAGACACGCGCAGATGCGTGGGATGGGAACGGAAGACAATGCCGAAGATTTCGATAATTTCAGGGATATACAACTGCGCGGATACGCTGCCTGAGGCCATCGAATCGATCCTCTACCAGACGGAAAGAGACTGGGAATGGATTCTGTGTGATGATGCATCGACGGATGGCACAGCGGATGTGGTGCGGAGCTATCAAAAACAATATCCGCAGAGATTTGTGCTGCTTCAGAACGGGACGAACCGGGGACTCAACTACACGCTCAACCGCTGCCTGAAGGAAGCAAAGGGTGAGTACATCGCCAGAATGGACGGAGACGACCTCTGCGCGCCGGATCGTTTTGAAAAGGAGCTGGCTGTGCTTGAGGCGGAGCCGGAGATCGACATCGTCAGCACAAGCATGACCTTCTTTGACGAGACCGGCGAATGGGGCCGGATTGATCATCCGGTTTATCCGCAGAAGAAGGATTTTGCGAAGGAATCGCCCTTCTGCCACGCGCCGTGCATGGTGCGCAGGCGGGCGTATGAAGCGGTGAACGGGTACTCCGAAGGGAAGCGCTTGCTGCGCGTGGAGGACTATCACCTCTGGTACAAGATGTATCTGGCCGGATACAAGGGGAAGAACATCCAGGAACCGCTGTACCAGATGCGCGATGATCGGAACGCATATGCGCGACGGAAGTTCAGATACCGGCTAAATGAGGTGTATGTCAAGATCTTAGCCGTGCGCATGTTTCACCTTCCAATGTGGGGATATCTCTATGCGCTGCGACCGATTCTTGTTGGGTTGATGCCGCGATGGCTGTACAACGTGATGCATAAGCGACACTTGTCACAAAAAAGACTTTAGAAGACAGCAGGACAGATGGAAAAATGATGGCAAAGAGTAAAACAAAGGTACTATTCCTGATCCATGATTTGGGACATGGCGGTGCGGAAAAAGTGCTGGTGAATCTGGTCAATCATCTGGATCGAAACAAATTCGATATCACGGTGATTGCACTCTTTGGCGGCGGCGTCAACGAGCAGTTTTTGAAACCTGATATTCATTACAAAGCAGTTTTCCCCAAGGATTTTCCGGGCAACAGCCATGTAATGAAGCTGTTTTCTCCCCGGCTGCTGCACAGGCTGTTTGTGAAAGAGCATTACGACATCGAGGTGTCGTATCTGGAAGGGCCATCGGCCCGGATTATCAGCGGATGCCAGCATGCTGACACAAAGCTGGTGTCATGGATTCATTGTACGATGAGCAGCAAAAAAGAAATAGCGGCATCGTTTCGTAGCGAAAGAGAGGCGAAAGCTTGCTATGACTGCTTTGACCAAATGGTATTTGTCAGTGATTCTGTAAGGGAGGCCTTTCTCCGGTATTGTCCGCTTTCAACAAAAACATGTGTGCTGTACAACACCAATGAGACGGATCAGATTCTATCGCTTAAGGATGAACCGGTGGAGGAAAACGTTTTTTCTGAGGGAGAGATTCGGCTCTGTGGCGTCGGCAAGCTGTTACCGACGAAGGGGTTTGACAGATTGGCGCGGATTCATAAGCGGCTTCGGGATGAGGGGTATCCCGTGCACAGCTATGTGCTGGGAAACGGCCCTGAGAAGGAGAAGCTTGAAGCTTATCTTACTGAGCATCACCTGGAAAACTCGTTCACGCTCCTGGGATACCAGATCAATCCGTACAAATATGTGGCGAAGTGTGATTTGTTTGTCTGTACCAGCATTGCCGAGGGATTTTCCACGGCGGCAACCGAGGCGCTGATTGTTGGAACGCCGGTTTGTACCACTGAGGTCTCCGGCATGCGGGAGATGCTGGGCGAAAACAACGAGTGGGGCGTTGTGACGGAGAATGACGACGACGCCTTGTACCGGGGAATCCGACGCTTTCTGGAAGCGCCGGAAATGCTGAACGATTATCGGCTTCGTGCCCGGCAACGGGGGAAGACTTTTAGAACGGAAGAAACCGTCAGGGCGGTAGAAACCATGTTTCACGCTCTGTGAACGAGGGAAGGGAAAATCCATGAGTGCAGTAGTTTATTCGGTTGTGATTCGGACGATGGGAAAAGCCGGGGAAAAATACCAAAGGCTTTTGGACTCCATCGCTAAGCTGGATCCGCAGCCGAGGGAAGTCATCGTCGTGCTCCCCGAAGGCTATAGCCTGCCGCAGGAGAGACTCGGATGGGAAACCTTCTGTTTTTCTGAAAAGGGAATGGTTCCTCAGCGGATGAAGGGGATTGATCAATGCACCACATCATATGCCCTCTGCTGTGACGATGATGTCACGTTTGATGCGGATTTTGTCAAAAAGCTGTATGAACCTGTGAAGCAGGGACTGGGAGATTTTTCCGCAGGACCTCTATATTCGTTTCTGCCGCCCAAGGGGATGAACGCGCTGTTCTGCATGATTACGGCGGCGGCGTCTCCAACCTTCCTTCATAAACGGGACAGATATGTGTCGGTGCTGAGATCATCGGGATATTCGTATAACCGAAACTTAAAAAACAATAAGATTTACGAAACGCAATCTCTGCCCGGAACATGCTTTTTTGCAGATACTGCCCGGATGCGGGATGTTGGCTTTGATCGTGAAACGTGGCTGGAAAAGAACGGGTATGCCGCTATGGAGGATCAGACACTGTTTTACAAGGCGTGGCTGCAGGGAAAAAAGCCCATTGTCGTACCCGATGCGGTTTATGAACATTTGGATGCGAAAACATCCACGGCGTATAGGAATTCAGGCATTTATCGCGCAATGACTTGCAACAGGTTTGTTTTCTGGCACCGGTTTATATACTGCACACAAAAATGCAAACTACTTTCCGTACTTTGCTATGGGTACAGATTGCTTTGGGATCTGGTTTACAATTTTGCCAATGTGATCAGAGGCAAAGTATCCATGGACAATTACAAGGCCATGATAAGCGGTTGGTTTGATGGATGGAGGTTTATTCATTCGAAGGCGTATCGTGACCTGGATCCAATCCATGCGAAGCCATGAATGTGCTTGCTGCGGCAAAGAAAGCAGAACGAGTATTCTTTGAATGCCCGTGTGAAGTGATTCTGCCTGATTATTAGAAGGGAAGGAATAATTTGTCAGACCTTGTCAGCGTCATTGTTCCGGTCTATAACGTTGAAGGGGAGCTGCCGCGCTGTCTGGACAGCATTCTTGGGCAGACATATCCGAACATTGAAATAGTAGCAGTGAATGACGGCTCCACGGACGCTTCCGGCAGGATACTGGACCGATACGCGCAGGAGTATGCTAGTATCCGGGTGATCCACAAGGAGAACGGCGGCGTCACGTCGGCGCGTCTGCGGGGCATTGCCGAGGCCGGGGGAGAATGGATCGGCTTTGTCGACAGCGACGACGAGATCGAGCCGGACATGTATGAACGGCTGCTGAAGAACGCATTGACGCATGATGCGCAGATCTCCCATTGCGGATATCAGATAGTTTTTTTGGACGGTCGGGTGCATTTCTTTTACAACACGGGAACGCTGGAAAAGCAGGACAGGCTAACCGCCTTGCGGGAGTTGCTCTCCGGACAGCGGATCGAGCCAAGCCTGGGGAATAAGCTCTTTCGCAGAACGCTGTTTGCGGGACTGCTGAGCGACGGCGTCATGCCGACGGATATCCGGATCAATGAAGATCTACTGATGAACTACTATCTGTTTGCTGCGGCTGAGCGGACGGTCTATGAGGACTGGTGTCCGTATCACTATATGGCACGACAGGCGTCTGCTACGCGGTCAGGGTTGAACTCGTGCAGAATTTATGACCCCATCCGGGTCAGGCGGATCATTTGCGAAGAGGCCCCGGCAGAGATTGAGGAGGATGCACAGCGTGCCTATCTCAACGCGTGCATCAACATGTGCCATGAGTTGATTGCCGCGGGAAAAGAATATCGATCCGATTTGTGGCAGGTGCGCAGGTGTATCCGAGAGGAGCGGAGTGCCTTACGGCTTTTGAGTAAAAAAAGACGTCTCATGGCAGAGCTAATTCTGAATTTGCCGATTCTGTACATAAGTCTTTATGTGCTTTACGCACGCTTTTTGAAATACAATCCGTTTGAATAAGGAAGGAAAGCATGGACAAGCTGCCTCTCATCAGTGTAATCGTTCCGGTCTATAAGGTGGAAGCCTATCTGGATCGCTGTGTGCAGTCCATCGTGGATCAGACCTACACGAATCTGGAAATCATCCTGGTGGACGACGGCTCGCCGGACCGCTGTCCGCATATGTGCGACGAATGGGCAAAGAGGGATAATCGGATCAGGGTGATCCATCAAAAGAATAGGGGTAGCGGTGCTGCACGAAATGCCG
>JBJEUH010000123.1:0-3789 GCA_051883735.1 Candidatus Ventricola sp. | reverse complement strand
GCTGCTCGGCGGTGCGCCCGATGTCAAGCTCCTGAACGAGCGCGGAGGCGTCCAGCCCGATGCGCGCACAGGCCTCGCGCGAAGCCTGCGGGGAGAAGCCGGCCAGGCACGCGCCAATGGCCTTGTCCAGCTTGCCGCCGGTCTCGGCGAGGCGCCGGGCGATCTCCTGCGCCGTCGCCGTCGCCGGATTCAGCTTCCCCTGGGAGGGCGGATAGGCGTAGGGCAGGCCGGGGAGCACCTGGCGCACGCGGGAGATGTCCTCGCCGATGTGGCGCGCCGCGTCCAGAATGCGCCCGTCGCCGCCGCGCAGGATGATGTTGGAATGGCGGCCCATGATCTCCACGACCAGCGTGCGCGTGACCGGATCGCCCATCTCGCTGAGCGCCTGAATCTCGATCTCCAGGATGCGGTCGCCTGCCACGCGGCGCACGGCCTGCACGCGGCCGGAGGCGAGATGCTTGCGCAGCAGCATGCAGAACATGGGCGGCTCCATCGGGCCGGTCTTGGCGTGCTCGCTCAGGTGGACGCGCGCGGCGTTGGCCGAGGCGCTGAGCACCAGGCGATGGTTTGCGCCCTGCGCGCGGATGAGCAGGTGTATCTCGTCCCGCTCGGGCTGGATGACGCGGTCCACGCGCCCGTCCTTGAGTTTCCGGTCGAGCTCGCGCGCGACAAAGCCGAGCATCACGCCGTCCATGGGCATATGAAAAACCTCCTTGGGAATTCCAAAAATCAGCTTCATCATTATAGCATGCCGCACGCGCAGAAGCAAACCCAAAACGCGCGCGGGAAATGGCATGCAGACGCGCGCGCGGGAATACACTCAAGCGGAAGAAAGGGCAAGGGGTGATGGAGGATGAAGTGGCCGAAAATGCCGGAGTTCCGATTCAGACGGGTGCATGTGGAGCGCACGCTCATCGGATGCAGCGCCGCGCTGGTGCTGCTGTTGTCCCTTCAAAGCCGGAATGCAGAGCGGGAGCCGTACGAAGAGCCGCTTGAGGACATTCCGCAGGCACAGGCGGCCGTGTCCGCCTCGGCGCAGGACATGCAGCAGACGGTCGTCTACTACGAGGATGGGGACGGATACCTCGTGCCCGTCCAGCGCGACGTGCTGCGTCAGGACGGCATCGCCAAGGCGACGCTTGAACTGATGGTGCAGAGTGCAAGGAACGACATGGATGCGGCGAGGCTGGGCCTTTCGCCCGTGGTGCCGGAGGGGACGACGTTCGATCTGGACATCGCGGACGGACATGCGCGCGTGGATCTGGGGCGTGAGGCGCTTTCCGCCAGCAGCAAGCAGCAGGAGGAAAACATGCGCACGGCCATCGTCTGGGCGCTGACGGAGTTTGACACGGTGAAGGACGTGAACTTCCTGGTGGATGGGCAAAAGCGCGACACGCTGACGCACGGCACGAACATCTCCGGCTCCTACACGCGCGTGGGCCTCAATCAGGAGGAGCCCGCGGCGGAGACATTCGCCGGGGCGAGCGAGGTGCAGATGTACTTCCCGGCGCAGGACGGGCGCCTGCTGGTGCCGGTATCGCGCACGGTGTATTCGGACGACGACGTGGCGACGGCGGTGTTTGAGTTCCTGCGCGGGCCGAAGGCGGACAGCGGTCTGGAGACGCCGCTGGACAGCGACGTGCAGCTGCTGGGCGTGAGCGTCAGCGGCGGCGTGGTGACGATCAACTTCTCCAAGGAGTTCACGAAAATCGCCGAGCGGAGCGACGGCGGCGTGCAGGCGATGCGCGGGCTGATGATGACCTGCACGCGCTATCCGGGAATCAAGAAGGTCAAAATCCTGGTGGACGGCGAGCCGTACCAGATGCCGGTCAGCGACGTGCCGACGTTTGCCAACGTGGCGGCGGACGTGGAGAACAGCTTTCCCGAGGTCATGCTCATCGAGTAAGCGGGCTGTGCCTGCTTCTGCTTGCGAAATGCCTGACCAAGTCAGGCTGTCTGGTGCTCGCTGTGCGATTCCTTGCGCAATATCCCATGACATGAAAAAGGGCTGAAGCGGAGGTTCGGCCCTTTTTTTCATCGGAAGAATATGGTATACTGGGCTCGAGAAAACCTGTCCGGAGGAATGCTTTCATGACGAACCATCTGCCGCGCCTGATCGTGGCCAGCAACAACAGGAACAAGCTGAAGGAGTTTGACGCGATCCTCGGCCATCTGTATGAGATCGTCTCCATGCGCGACGCGGGCGTGGACGCGGACATCGAGGAGGACGGCGCGACGTTTGAGGAGAACGCGCTGATCAAGGCGAACTATGTGATGAACGCCACCGGCTGCGCGGCGATCGCGGACGACAGCGGGCTGGAGGTCGACGCGCTGGGCGGCGCGCCGGGCGTGTACAGCGCGCGCTACTGCGGGCGGCACGGCGACGACGAGGCGAACAACGACCTGCTGCTGGCCAACCTCAGGGATGTGCCTGCGCCGAGGACGGGCCGCTATGTGGCGGCGATCGCGCTGGTGCGCCCGGGCAAGGCGACGATTGTCCGCCGCGGCACCTGCGACGGCGAGATCCTCTTTGAGCGCAGGGGACAGGGCGGCTTTGGCTATGATCCGCTGTTCCAGTGCGAGACGGGCGAGACGTTCGCTGAGGTGTCCATGGAGACCAAGAACGCCATCAGCCACAGAAAGCGCGGCATTGTGGCGGTGCTGGCGGCACTGGGGGAGGAAGCATGATGCGCGTGGGCGTGTTTTCGGACAGCCACGGCGATCACGACGCGCTGGATCAGCTTCTGGAAAAGATGGGCGCTTTGGACGCGGTATGCTTTCTGGGGGACGTCGCGCGCGACGCGGAGCACCTTGAGGGGCGTCTGGCGGCCATGCCCAATCAGCCGCCGCTTTACGCCGTGCGCGGCAACAACGACTATTTTCAGTCGTGCGCGCTGCCGTGGGAGCTGCTCATCGAGCTGGGCGGCGTGCGCATCTACATGACGCACGGACACCGCCTGGTGAGCCTGATGGGCCTTGCCTACAAGGCGCAGGAATGCGGGGCGCAGGTCGCGCTCTTTGGCCACACGCACGAGGCGCTGTGCGAGACGGCGCAGGGCGTGATGCTGCTCAATCCCGGCTCGGCGGGCAATTACTGCCGCGGCGGAAGGGCGAGGGCGAGCGTGCTGGAGATCGACAGAGGGCGCTGCCGCGTGACGAATTTTCTGCTCTGAGGCGCGGAACGGCAGGAGAAAAAGTTCAAAAATGTGGGAAAAAGCGCTTGACAGAATGCACGCCATCCTGTATAATCAATATCCGTCAGCGGGAACGCCGCAGCGCTAGAGAAGTAGAACCGGGCGCCTTTAGCTCAGTTGGATAGAGCAACGGCCTTCTAAGCCGTGGGCCAGGGGTTCGAATCCCTTAAGGCGCGCCATGTGGTGGGTATAGCTCAGTTGGTTAGAGCGCCAGATTGTGGCTCTGGAGGTCCTGGGTTCGACTCCCAGTACTCACCCCACTTTTTCGCTGCAGGATGCAGGTTCCGTTGGGGTGTCGCCAAGCGGCAAGGCACGGGACTTTGACTCCCGCATTCGCAAGGTTCGAATCCTGCCACCCCAGCCATTTGATCCATTAGCTCAGCTGGTAGAGCACCTGACTTTTAATCAGGGTGCCTGGGGTTCGAATCCCCAATGGGTCACCATTTTAGTGACTTTGCGGGTGTGGCGGAATGGCAGACGCGGCAGATTTAGGATCTGTTGCCAGAGGCGTATGAGTTCGAGTCTCTTCACCCGCACCATTATGCGGTAGTAGCTCAGTGGTAGAGTGCCACCTTGCCAAGGTGGATGTCGCGAG
>JBJEUH010000122.1:0-20214 GCA_051883735.1 Candidatus Ventricola sp. | reverse complement strand
TTTATGTCCATGACCAATCCCACCATCCTGCAGCTTCTGGAGAAGGCGGACTGCCGCTATACGCTCGTGGTCGAGGTCTCCAAGCGCGCCCGCCAGCTGGTGGACGGCATCCCGCCGCTCATCGACGCCAAGGACAAGGAGAATATGCCCGTCTCCATCGCGATTGACGAGGTCAACCGCGGCCTGATCACCTACGAGCGCTCCGCTGACAGCGATGTCCGTTGATTTAAAACCTAAAAAGTGCGTTGTCCTCGGTGTGACCGGGGGCATCGCTGCATATAAGGCATGCGAGATTCTGCGTCTGCTGCAGAAGCAGGGCATCGACGTGTTTGTGGTGATGACGAAGAATGCGTGCCAGTTTGTTGCGCCGCTGACGTTTGAGACGCTCTCCGGGCATCCGGTGGCGGTGGATACGTTCGCGCGCCCGGCGACCTGGGAGGTCGAGCACATTGCGCTGGCCAAGCGGGCGGATCTCTTTCTGATCGCCCCGGCGACGGCGAATATCATCGGCAAGATGGCGTGCGGCATCGCGGACGACATGCTCTCCACGACCGTCATGGCCACAAGGGCGCCGGTGATGATCGCCCCGGCGATGAACACCGGCATGTGGGAAAACCCTGCGACGCAGCAGAACATCGCGATGCTCGTCTCGCGCGGCGTGCATGTCGTCACCCCGGCGACGGGCCATCTGGCCTGCGGAGACAGCGGCGCGGGCAAGCTGGAGGACGTCGCCGTGATCGCGCAGCGCGCGCTGGATCTGCTGAGCGCAAAGCGCGACATGGAGGGCCTGCGCGTGATGGTGACCGCCGGCCCGACGCGGGAGGCGCTCGATCCCGTCCGCTATATCTCCAACCGATCCTCCGGCAGGATGGGCTACGCGATCGCGCGCGCGGCCCGGCTGCGCGGCGCGCAGGTGACGCTGCTGACCGGCCCCGTGTCCATCGAGCCGCCGCAGGGTGTGAAGGTCGTGCCCTTCATGACGACGCAGGACCTGCTTGACCGGGCGCTTGCATGCGCGCAGGAGCAGGACGTGATCATTCAGTCTGCCGCGCCCGCGGATTACCGCGCCAGGGAGATCTCGCCCCAGAAGATCAAGAAGCAGGGCGGCGAGGACATGACGATCGAGCTGGTGGAAAACCCGGACGTCGCGGCGACGCTTGGAAGGGCCAAGCGCGGCGATCAGACGTTCGTGGGCTTTGCCGCGGAGACGAACGACGTCCTTGAGCATGCCAGGGGCAAGCTGATCAAAAAGAACCTGGACATGATCGTGGCCAACGACGTGACCGCGCCGGGTGCGGGCTTTGACGTGAGTACCAACATCGTGACCCTGATCACGCGCGATGACATGGAATCCCTGCCGCTGCTGACGAAGGACGAGGTCGCCGGCCGGATTCTCGACGCGGTGCTGAGGCTTCGCGCATGATGCGCAAACAGCTGCATAATCCGTCGCTTTCCGCAGGAAAGCGGCGCTTTTTTTCCCCAATTCGTGCATTTTGAAAGCATCAATCTTGACGATATGGGGTTTTGTGCATATAATGAAGTATTGAATTCTGGGTTTTCTTAACCTTGCGCGGAAGGAGGCGGAACGGATGGCGAGAAAGAGCGAACGATCGCTGGTTTTCCTGCTTATATGTTTCGCCTTCATCGGCCTGCTGCTGAGCGGCGGTTCGCGGCTGATCAGCACGCGGGACGGGGAAAACGCCATGCCGGAGCAGGCGGATTCCCTGGTGCGCGCGGCGTTTGTCAGCGCGCCCGCACCGCAGGCGGAGACGGGCACGGCGCATCCGCGCGAGCACAGCGTGCAGCGCCGCGCATCCGCGCCCGCGCCGGAAAACCTGATCCTGAATACCCTCGCGGTGTGCGACGCGAACGGCAATGTGCTCGAAGGCCAGCCCTATCTGCGCGCGGTATATCAGGCGTTTGCGCTGGGAGACGGATTTGTATGACGGGCGGAACGCCTCATGCAGAACCGATCAAACAAGATAAAGAGAGGAAAATCACTATGGCGAAAAAGAACGCAAAGCCGAAGAACCCGCGCACCCGCGCGATCGTCTCGCTGGTTGCCATCCTGGTGGTCGTCGCTGTCTGCGGATATGTGGCGCTGTTTGGCATCGGCAAGGGCACGATGGTCAACTATCTGAAGCCCTGGGGCGAGGCGATCTCCCTGGGCCTGGACCTGCGCGGCGGCGTGTACACCGTCTATGCGGCGGAAGACGATGGCTCCGAGGAGTTTGAGACGAAGATGAGCTCCACCGTGTCCATCCTCACCAGCCGCCTGACCCGTCAGGGCTTCACCGAGGCGACCGTGACCCGCCAGGGCGCGGACCGCATCCGCGTGGAGATCCCGAATGTCTCCGATCCCAACGAGATCCTGCGCATCATCGGCACCCCGGCGCAGCTGTACTTTGTGGACGAGAACGGCGAAAACATCCTGGAAGGCGCGATGATCAAGAACGCGCAGGCCTCCCAGGACGAGAATGGCCTGCCGTGCGTCTCCTTTGAGCTCAACGACGAGGGCGCGAAGCGCTTCGCCGAGGCGACCGCTGCCAACATCGGCAAGACCATCTCCATCACGCTGGACGGCGAGGTCATCTCTGCGCCGACCGTCAACAGCGTCATCGCCGGCGGCAAGGGCCAGATTACCGGCAACTTCACCGCTGACGAGGCCAAGAACCTGGCGACCCTCATCCTGTCCGGCGCGCTGCCGCTGAACCTGACCCAGCTGGAGGTCAGCGCGATCTCCGCGACCCTGGGCGTCGAGGCGCTTGACAAGGCTGTCCTGGCCGGTGTGATCGGCGTGGCGCTGGTCATGCTGTTCATGCTCCTGCGCTATCGCCTGTGCGGCCTGGTGGCCGACATCGCGCTCACCATCTACGTGATGATCGTCGTGCTGCTGCTGGCGCTCACCGGCGCGCAGCTGACGCTGCCGGGCGTCGCGGGCATCATCCTGGGCATCGGCATGGCCGTCGATGCGAACGTCGTCATCTTCGAGCGCATCCGCGAGGAGATGAAGGTCGGCCGTCCGCTGGCCTCCTCCATCAAGATGGGCTTCTCCCATGCGCTGTCCGCCATCATTGACGCGAACGTCACCACCGTCATCGCCGCCGTCGTGCTGTATGCCTTTGGCACCGGCTCCATCCGCGGCTTCGCGCTGACGCTGGGCATCAGTGTGATTACGTCCATGTTCACCGCCATCTTCATCACCCACAAGCTGCTGGACATCTTTGCCGATTTCGGCATCAAGAACCAGAAGCTCTACGTGCGCTAAGGCAAGGAGGGAAATGTCATGAAATTTGAAGTGAAGAATCGCCTCAAGCCCTGCGCGCTGATTTCTGCTGTGATCATCGTGATCGCGGTGGTCATGACCCTGATGGGCATGGGCATGAACCTGGGCATCGACTTTACCGGCGGCACCCTGATGACCTACAACATGGGCACCACGTTCACGACCGCCGACGTGACGGCGGCGCTTGAGGCCTGCGGCATCACCGACGCGCAGATCGCTGCGACCGGCGAAGGCAACACCCAGGTGCAGATCCGCATCAAGGACGTGGAGAACACCGACGACCTGCGCACCGAGCTGGAGGCGAATCTGGCCGTCAGCTATCCGGAGATCGAGTATGTGGACATCACCCGCGTCGGCGCGGTGGTCGGCAGCGAGCTGATCAGCAACGCCATCAAGAGCCTGACCCTGGCGGCCGTGCTCATGCTGGTGTACATCGCGTTCCGCTTTGACCTGTACTCCGGCATCGCGGCCATCATCGGCCTGATTCACGACGTGGCGATCATGCTGTCCTTCGTCGTGATCCTGCGCAGCTTCATCCGCGTGGAGACCACCTTCATCGCGGCGCTGCTGACGATCGTCGGCTACTCGATCAACAACACCATCATCATCTTCGACCGCATCCGCGAGAATGCGCACAAGGCGGGCGTGCGTCAGCTGCCGCGCGAGCAGATCGTGAACCTCTCCGTGAAGGAGTCCCTGCCGCGCACGCTGAACACCACCATCACGACCCTGATCACCATCGTCACCCTGTATGTGCTGGGCGTCGATTCCATCAAGCAGTTCGCGCTGCCGCTGATCATCGGTATCCTCGCGGGCACCTATTCCGCGAACCTCATCAACGGCTATGTCTGGGCGCTGCTGATGGACAAGCGCGGCAAGAAGGTCAAGGCGTAAGAGTTTGATGCTGACGTAAGGGCGGGCGGATTCACCCGCCCTTACGGTCTTTGATTTTTCCCGTTTGGCCGTGTGCGTGAGGGCACGTTTACGGCCAAGCGTGCAGCGAAATCAACGGAAAGGAGGCCGCATATGCTCAGATTCATGCCCAAGCAGAGTGCCCAGCGGGAGATTCCCGCGCCGCTCAAGGCGCTTGGCGTGCCGGATCAGCTGCTTTGCCTGCTGCTGGATCGGGGAATCGACACGCCCGAGAAGATCGACAGGTATCTGCATCCGAAGATGGATGACCTGTACGACCCGATGCGCATGCAGGACATGGACAGGGCGGTTGCGGTCATCCGGGACGCGATTGAAAAGGGCGAGGAGATCGTCGTCTTCGGCGATTATGACGTGGACGGCGTGACGGCAACAGCCATCCTCTTGACTTATCTGCGCAAGCAGGGTGCGAAGGCCGGGTATTACATCCCGGACCGGCACGGCGAGGGCTACGGCCTCAACATGGCGGCGGTGGAGCAGATTGCGAAGCACGCCAGGCTGCTCATCACCGTGGACTGCGGCATCACCTGCCCGGACGAGGTGGCCCGCGCGCAGGAGCTGGGCATGCGCGTGATCGTCACCGATCACCACCAGCTCGGGCCGCAGCTGCCCATCTGCTCCGCCGTGCTCAATCCGCTGCTGGGCGATTATCCGTTCCGCCGCCTGTGCGGCGCGGGCGTGGCCTTCAAGCTGGTGCAGGCGCTGGGCGGCATGGAGGCGATCGAATCCCTCTGGGAGCTGGCGGCGCTGGCGACGATCGCCGATATCGTGCCGCTGCTGGATGAAAACCGCGTGATCGTCTCCTTTGGCCTCAGGGCCATGGCGCATACGCAGCGCCCGGGCCTGATCGCCCTGATGGAATCCGCGGGCGTAGATGCCCAGAATGTGTCCGCGTCCGACGTGGCCTTCCGCATGGCGCCGCGCATCAACGCGGGCGGACGGCTGGCGCTCGCCTCCCGAGGCGTGGAGCTGCTGACGACGCGCAAGCTGGATATCGCGCGGGAAATCTCTGCGGAGCTGGATCAGGACAACACCAAGCGCCGCGAACTGGAGCTGGAGATCTTTTCCCAAGCGGATGAGATGACGCGCAGGGAGATCGATTTCCTCACCGAGCGCGCGATCGTCGTGTGCGGCGAGGGCTGGAATCCCGGCGTGATCGGCCTGGCGGCCTCACGGCTGGTGGAGAAGTACAAGTGGCCGGCGATTCTGCTGTCGAAGGACGGCGAGGTCTGCGTCGGCTCGGCGCGCTCGATCCCGGGCGTGGACATTCATCGGGCGCTTGCCACCTGCCGCGACCTGTTTGTCCGCTTCGGCGGCCATGCGCAGGCGGCAGGCCTAACGATCGAAGTGAAGCATGTGCCGGAGTTCAAGCGCCGCCTGACGCAGGCGATCCTGGAGCAGTCCGAGAAGGAAGCGTTCATCCCGACGGAGGAATACGACCTGGAGCTTGAGCTGAGCGACATGACGGAGGCGCTTGTGCAGGCGTTTTCCTCGATGCAGCCCACGGGCTTTGGCAACCCCGCGCCGGTCTTCTGCGTGCGCGGCGTGCATACGACCGACGTGCGGACGATTGGCAAGGAGGGCGCGCACCTGCGCATGCGGCTGTCCAACGGCAGAGAGATGCGCAGCGCCATCGGCTTTCGCATGGGCGACAGGGCCGGTTCGATGCCGGAGGTAGTCGAGGCCGTCATCGGGCTTTCGATCAACGAGTGGCAGGACAGGCGGAGCGTGCAGTGCGAGCTGCGCCAGCTCAAGGCCTATCTGCCGGCGAAGGCGTTCCTTTCGGAGTGCCAGCGCAGGGAGAATGAGATCGATGCGGCGATGCTGCGCATGCTGAGCCTGCCTGCGGGCAAGGCCGCGCCGCAGCGGGTGGAGCGCATGACGCTCGAGGAAGCAAAGAATGTGCTCAGCGGGGAATTGCTGACGGCCTATCAGGGAACGCTTCTGTGTGTACATACGGTTTCCGCACTCAAGATGCTCAACATCCATCTGGCGATTCTGCATGCGCAGATCGACTATGCGATGCGCGCGCTTGATGATATCCGGAGCTTCAATACGCTGGTCATGGCGCCGGATTGGGAGAAGCTCGTCTTCCATCCCAGGGCGGTGGTGGCGCTGGACGGATTCCTCAGCGACGAGGAGCGCGCGCTGGCGCTTTTGCGGTTCCCGGACGCCCGCATCATCGAGGTCACGGACATGGGCTCGTATGCGGTGCGCGCAAGCGGCAGGCTCCTGCCGGACGACGACCATCTGCGCGCGATTTACCGCGTGCTGCGCCAAAGAGAAAAGATGGAAACCACGCTTCATTCCCTGGCCGCAGAGACGGGGCTCTCCGAGAGCCAGGTGCTGTGCGCGATGAGCATCTTCGGCGAGCTGAACCTGCTCGAATTCACGCTCGAGCCGCTGCGCTATACCCTGCTCAGAAGCGGCAGGGTTTCGCTGGAGGCCAGTCCGCTGCGCGGCAGGCTCATCGGCCTGAAGGGATTATACGGCGAAGGGGGTATACCTGATTGACACACGATGAATGCAAGAATCTGGACGAACTGATCGCTACAATGGTCAAATATCATCCGGACGCCGACGTGGCACTGGTTGAAAAGGCATACCACTTTGCGGAAAAGGCGCATGAGGGACAGAAGCGCAAGTCCGGCGAGCCGTACTTCATCCACCCGATGATCGTCGCGGGCATTCTGGCCAAGCTGATGCTGGACCCGCCGACGATCGCCGCGGGCCTTCTGCATGACACGGTGGAGGACTGCGAGAGCGTGACGCTGGAGGTCATCAACAAGGAGTTCGGCCAGGAGGTCGCGCTGCTGGTGGACGGCGTCACCAAGCTCATGCGCCTCGACTTTTCCTCGCGCGTGGAGCAGCAGGCGGAGTCCATCCGCAAGATGATCCTGGCGATGAGCAAGGATATCCGCGTCGTGCTCATCAAGCTGGCAGACCGCACGCACAACATGCGCACGCTCAAGGCGCAGTCGCCGGAGAGCCAGCGCCGCATCGCGCAGGAGACGCTGGATATCTATGCGCCGCTGGCGCACCGTCTGGGCGTGTACAAGATCAAGCAGGAGCTGGAGGACCTGTGCCTGCGGTATCTGGACCCGGACGGCTATCAGAACCTGATTGCGAAGGTCGGCATGAAGCGCGCCGAGCGCGAGCAGAACATTCAGGCCGTCATGCAGACGCTGGGCGAGAAGATCAAGGAAATGGGCATTCAATTCGAGATCGACGGCCGGCCGAAGCATTTTTACAGCATCTACCGCAAGATGGTGCTCCAGCACAAGCCCTTTGAGCAGATCTACGACCTGATTGCCCTGCGCGTGCTGGTCAACAGCGTGCAGGACTGCTATGCGGTGCTGGGCATCGTGCATACGCTTTGGAAGCAGGTGCCCAATCGCTTCAAGGACTATATCTCCATGCCCAAGCCCAACATGTACCAGTCGCTGCACACGACGGTCGTGGGCGAAAACGGCATGCCCTTTGAGGTGCAGATCCGCACCTACGAGATGCACCGCATCGCGGAATACGGCATTGCGGCGCACTGGCGCTACAAGGAGGGCAAGCAGGCGGCGGACGGCCTGGACAACAAGCTCTACTGGCTGCGGCAGATTCTGGACTGGCAGAACGACACGCGCGACTCCGAGGAGTTCATCAAGTCGCTCAAGGTCGATCTGTTCAGCGACGAAATCTTCGTCTTCACGCCCAAGGGCGAGATCGTCGATCTGCCCAGCGGCGCGACGCCGATCGACTTTGCCTATCGCATCCATACGGAGGTCGGCAACAAGTGCGTGGGCGCGAAGGTGAACGGCCGCATCGTGACGCTCGACGCGCCGCTGCAGACGGGCGACTTTATCGAAATCATCACGCAACAGAACAGCAAGGGCCCCAGCCGCGACTGGCTCAAGATCGTCAAGACCTCGCAGGCGAAGGCCAAAATCCGCAATTTCTACAAGAAGGAGCTCAAGGAGGAGAACATCGCCACGGGCAAGCAGATGCTGGACGCCGAGGCGAAGCGCCAGTCCTCCAGCCTGTCCGCGCTCATGAAGCCGGAGTATGCCGAGCCGATGCTGCGCAAGTTCTCCTTCGCCGATCTCGACGATCTGTATGCGGCGGTCGGCTGCGGCGGCATCACGGCGGCACATGTGATCACGCGCCTGCGCGAGGAACAGAAGAGCCATGAGAAACCGCTGGTGCCGGTTCTGCCGCGCGTAGCGGCAGAGCCTGCGCCGTCCAGAGGCGGCAAGTCGACTTCCAAGGAGGACCTCGGCATCCGCGTCGCGGGCCTGCCGGGCTGTCAGGTGCACTTTGCCAAGTGCTGCACGCCGCTGCCGGGCGACGAGATCATCGGCTATATCACGCGCGGACGCGGCGTGACGATCCACTCCCGCGAGTGCGTGAACGTCAACGCCTCCCACGATCCGGCGCGCTGGATCGATGCGGAGTGGTCCGAGACGACCAACTCCTCCTACAACGGCTCGATTCAGATCCTGGCGACGGACAGGAGCAACCTGCTCGCCGATCTGATGAGCTATCTGTCGGCGCAGAAGGTGACGGTCTGCGCGCTCAATGCGCGCGTGAACAACAACCAGACCTGTACCATCGAGCTGACGCTGCAGGTGGCCAGCAAGCAGGAGCTGGACTGGGTCATCAAGCAGATCGCCAAGCGGCAGGATACGATTGAGATTTTCCGCGTGTGACCGCGGCGCGCAGCCGGATGCTTCTGCAAATTCTGATCGTTGAAGAAAGAGGTACGCATGAGACTGGTGATACAGAGGGTGCTCAATTCCAGCGTCCGGGTGGACGGCGAGGTCGTCGGCCAAATCGGCAAGGGATTCATGGTGCTGTGCGGCGTGGAGGAAGGCGACACGCTGGACGACGTGCGCTATGGCGTGGAGAAGACGGCAGGTCTGCGCATCTTTGAGGACGACGCGGGTAAGATGAACCGCTCGATCATCGACGTGGGCGGCGAGATTCTGGCGATTTCCCAGTTTACGTTGCTGGGCGACGCGCGCCATGGCCGCCGTCCGAGCTTCTCGTCAGCGGCGCGGCCCGAGGTGGCGGTGCCCATGTACGAGGCGTACTGCCAGGGCCTGCGCGAGAAGGGCATCCATGTGGAGACCGGCATTTTCCAGGCGGACATGAAGGTTTCCCTGATCAATGACGGCCCGGTGACGCTGCTGCTCGATTCCAGGAGGACATTCTGATGGCTGAACTCGATATCCGCACGGTAACGGGCGGCCCGCTGGACGTGAACACCTATGTCGTGGGCTGTGAGGGCGGCGAAAGCTGCGTGATCATCGATCCTGGCGCGGAGGCTGCGCGCGTGGCGGAGGCCGTCGGGGAGCGTGGGGTGGATGCCGTGCTGCTGACACATGCCCATTTCGACCACATGCTCCACGCACAGCCCTGGCTTGACCGGGGCGCGAAGCTCTATGTGCACGCGCTGGACGCGCAGGCCCTGCGCAGCCCGGCGCTCAACCTCAGCCAGGTGATCAACACGTCACTCGTGCTGCCGAAGGCCGATGTGGAGCTGCAGGACGGCGACGTCGTCTGCGAGGCGGGCCTTGAGCTGACTGTGCTGCACACGCCCGGCCATACGCCCGGCGGCGTCTGTTATCTGAGCGGCGACACGCTCTTCTGCGGCGATACGCTCTTTTACAGGAGCTATGGCCGGATCGATCTGCCGGGCGGCGACGCGCAGGAGATGATCGCCTCGCTCAAGCGGCTGATGCAGCTGCCCGCGCAGACGCTGGCCTATCCCGGCCACGGCATGAAGACGAAGATCGCCTGGGAACGGGGGAGCTTTGCGTGAAAATCGCGATTGAAACGCCGTTTGATGGCTTTCGCAACGACATCGCGGACGTCGTTCGCCTGTTCTACGGCGAGGGCGCGGCGGTCACGGCGCAGGAGGAACACGACGCGGTGCTCACGCACACCCATGCGCTGGAGGACGGCGTGTGGACCGAGAGCTTTTCGCTCAGCCCGGGACCGGACGGCGCGTCTGCGGCGCTGCGCGGCGAGGCGGTCACCTGCGGCGGCCTGGAGGAAAAGCGCCAGCTCAAGCGGCTGATCAAGCGCTGCTGCTACCGTCTGCTCAAAGAGGTGACGGGCCGCCGTCCCGCGTGGGGTTCGCTCACGGGCATCCGCCCGACGCGGCTGTACTACCAGCAGATGGAGGGCGGCAAGAGCCGCGAAGAGGCGAGGGCTGCGCTGGCGGAGCTCTTTGATCTGTCTGAGGAGAAGCTCGACCTGCTGGACGAGATCATCACCGCGCAGGAGGGCCTGATTGGGCGGCCGCAGAACGCCTGCGATCTGTACATCGGCATCCCGTTCTGCACGACCCGCTGCTCATACTGCTCGTTCTCGTCCGGCGAGATTGGCGATGGCAGGCTGGTGGAGCCGTATCTGGATGCGCTGTTTCATGAGATCGACCTGTGCAGCGAGATGGCCCGGGAGATGGGACTGGATATCCGCATCGGCTACATCGGCGGCGGCACGCCCAGCAGCCTGACGACCGCGCAGCTTCATCGCCTGCTCTCCCATGTGCAGCGCCGCTTCGGCACGCTGTCCGAGCTGACGGTGGAGGCGGGCAGGCCGGACACGCTGGATCGGGAGAAGCTCGCTATGATGCGCAGCCATCCGGTGACGCGCATCAGCATCAACCCGCAGACCATGAACGACGAGACGCTTGCCGTGATCGGCCGCGCGCACACCGCGCAGCAGACGATCGACTGCTATCATCTGGCGCGTGAGCTGGGCTTTGACGACATCAACATGGACGTCATCGCCGCGCTGCCGGGCGAGGACTACGCGATGTTCGCGCACACGCTGGACGTGATCCGCGCGCTGAACCCGGACAGCCTGACGGTGCATACGCTGGCGATCAAGCGCTCCTCCCGGCTGCACGAGCAAAGGTATCAGCAGCAGGAGGAGGACGTGGCGCGCATGGTGGCGCTGGGCCGGGAGACGGCGCATGCGATGGGCATGCGGGCGTATTATCTGTACAGGCAGAAGTACATGGCGCAGAATCTGGAAAACGTGGGCTATGCGAGGCCCGCGAGCATCTGCCGCTACAACATCGACAACATGGAGGAGACCGTCAGCGTGCTGGCACTGGGCGCGGGCGGAATCTCAAAATGTGTGATGCGGCAAGAGGAAAAGATCCTGCGCGCACCGAATATAGCGAATATCGGGCAGTATATCGACCGCGTCGATGAAATGGCGGCGCGCAAGCGCGAGGACTTTGGAGAGAAGGCGAAGCGCCTTGCGCAGGCGGGCAAAGGAGCGTGAGCGATGCATGATGATCAGCGATAAACAGGAGCTGCGCCGCTGCGTCAAGCAGCTGGTGCGGCGCGCGGAGGTCTGCGAGACGTCGCTCGACTTTGACGTGCACAGCGGCGAAATTGGCGTGGAGGCGATGCTCGACACGTGGGCGCATCCGGCGGCGACGCCGGGCGAGGCGCTTCGCCGCGCGACGGCGGAGCACACGCCGTTTGACGCGGACGCGGCGGCGATGTTTGCGGCGCTCGATGCGATGGATCTGCCGGTGCGGGATCTTGACCGCGCGCAGGCGATGGCGATGGAATACGAGCGCCCGGCATATCTGCGCGAGGTGCTCGATACGATGCGCGCCAAATGCGTGCTCGTGCGCGTGCCCATGGAGAACGCGCCGCGGTTTGAGGACGACCGGCTTGAGCCGCTGCTCACGGTGAGCGGCGATCTGTTCATTCCCGGCCGCTACGGCGTGGATTATGCGGGCGCGGCGGGAACGCTCGCCCATGGCGCTCAGGCGTGCGGCGCGCGCAATCTCCTGCTGGATCGGTTTGACGAGCAGGCGCTGCGCTACTGCCTGCTGCCGCTGTGCCAGGACAACGGGTATGCGCTGCATGTGCAGCTGCGTTCCTGCGAGGAGATCGACCGATTTGCGCTGCTGCTGGATGCGTTTGACGGCGTGCGCGCGCTGGCATGCGCGCAGGGAACGTGCGCGCTGCATCTGATCGATGCGGCCGCCAGGCGCACGCGGCTGCTGGTCTGCCTGAACGAGCCTGAATACATCGGCACGGCGCTCAGAACGCTGGGCACGCGCTTTGTCCCGTACAGCGCGCAGGCGAAGCTGCCGGAGCAGATGCTGGGCCGCTGGCTGCTGGCCAGGGAAAGCATCTGGCAGGCGCTGGTCAACGCCTACCTGCCGCTGGCCAGAAGCGGCTATGAGCTGGACAGCGCCGCGATTGAGCGCGACGTGCGGAGGCTTCTGAGCGGCAATCTGCTGGCGCTGTGCAGGCCGGAAACCCTGTAATCCCTTTCAATTCACATTGTTTTCAGGAGGAAAAGAACAATGAGCAATCCGATTTTCACCATCGAGATGGAAAATGGCATGACCATGAAGGGCGAGCTCTACCCGGAAACCGCGCCCAACAGCGTGGCGAACTTTGTGGAGCTGGCCAACAGCGGCTTCTATGACGGCGTGATCTTCCACCGCGTGATCCCGGGCTTCATGATCCAGGGCGGCGACCCGATGGGCCAGGGCATCGGCGGCCCGGGCTACTCGATCCGCGGTGAGTTTGCGCGCAACGGCTTTGACAATCCGCTCAAGCACACCCGCGGCGTGCTCTCCATGGCGCGCAGCATGATGCCCAACTCTGCCGGCAGCCAGTTCTTCATCATGGTCGCGGATGCGCCGCACCTGGACGGCCAGTACGCGGCGTTCGGCAAGGTGACCGAGGGCATGGAGACCGCCGACGCGATCGTGGCCGCCCCGCGTGACCGCCGCAACGACAAGCCGTACGAGGATCAGAAGATGAAGTCTGTGCGCGTGGAGACCTTCGGCGTTGAATACAAGGCCGAGAAGATCAAGAGCAGCAGATTCTGATCGGGAGGCGCCTGTGAAAAAGAACAAGGTGGTCATCCATCTGATGGGCCGCGATTACACGCTGCTGACCGACGAGGACGCGGCGCAGGTGCAGCGGCTGGCGCGCTATGTTGACCGCAGGATGCGCGAGGTATCGATCACGACCCGCGCGGGCGAGAGCATGGTGCCCACGCTTACGGCGATGACGCTCGCGGATGAGCTGTTTCGCGCACAGGATGAGAATGTACGCCTGAAAAAGGAGCTGGCTGCCCTGCAGCCGGAAGACAAAGCGTAAGCATCTGGCGGCGGCAGGAGAGGAAGCTCTTTGTCGCCGCATTTTCAAATGGAGGAATTATGGAACTGCTTTCCCCGGCGGGCAACCGCGAAGCGCTTGTGGCGGCCGTTTCCTGCGGCGCGGACGCCGTGTATCTGGGCTATACGGCCTTTGGCGCGCGCAGCTACGCGGGAAACTTTGATGCTCAGCAGCTGATGGAAGCGACCCAGTACGCGCACGAGCGAGGCAAAAAGATCTTCGTGACCGTCAATACGCTGGTCAAGCAGTGCGAGGTGGACGACCTGTGCGACGTGCTCGAGCTGCTGGTGAGCACCGGCGTGGACGCGGCGATTGTGCAGGACCTCGGCGTGGTGCGCATTGCCCGGTCGCGTTTTCCGGAGCTGACGCTGCACGCCAGCACGCAGATGACGGTAAACAACGCGCAGGGCGCGAAGCTCCTGGGCAGTCTCGGCCTCACGCGCGTGGTGCCTGCGCGCGAATGCTCGCTTGCGGAGCTGCGGCGCATGGCGGATACGGGCGTGGAGATCGAGGCGTTTGCGCACGGCGCGCTATGCGTGGCGGTTTCCGGCCAATGCCTGTTTTCCAGCATGATCGGCGGAAGAAGCGGCAACCGCGGGCGCTGCGCCCAGCCGTGCCGCCTGCCATACCGCATGGACGACGGCACGAGCGGCTATCTGCTCTCCACGCGCGATCTGATGCTGATCGACAGGATCCCGCAGATGCGCGACGCGGGCGTCTATTCCTTCAAGCTGGAGGGACGCATGAAGCGCCCGGAATACGTGGGTGTCGTCACCAGGGCGTATCGGGAGGCGCTCGATGCGGCGCAGGCGCATGTGCCGTACCGGGCGAGCGAAACGACCAAACAGGCGCTCAGGCAGATTTTCAACCGCGGCGGCTTCACCGAGGGCTACGTCATGGGACGCAGCAACGCGGCGCTGATGAGCTGGGAGCGCCCGAGCCATTGGGGCATCCGCGTGGGCAGAATCACCGCCATGCGCGGCCCGCTGGCTAAGGTGCTGCTGGAGGAAAACCTGAACAACGGCGACGGATTGCAGGCGCGCGGCAAAGAGGAAACGGACCTGACGTATTCGGGCAGCGACGTCCGCCGTGGTCAGGAGGCGACGGTGCGCATTCCGTCGGGCCAATTCAGACCCGGCGATTCCCTGTACCGGCTGACGGACGCCGTGCAGATGGCGGAAATTCGCGCGATCATGGCGCAGGAAAACGTGCACATTCCGCTCCAGGCGGCGCTGACGGCGATGCCGGGCAGCCTGCCTGTGCTCGAGCTGCGCGATCCAGACGGGCACGTCGTGCAGGCGGTGGGCGAGCAGGCGGTTGACCGTGCGCAGCAGCGCGCGCTGGATCACGAAAGCGCGATGAAGCAGCTTGCCAAAATGGGCGGCACGCCGTATGTGCTTGAGCAGCTCACGCTGCACAGCGAACATGCGTTCATGACGGCGGGCATGCTCAACAGCCTGCGCCGCGATGCGCTGGCGGCGATGAAAGCGGCGAGGACGCAGGTGGTGCGCGAGGCGGCGAAGGGCCAGCCGATGCCGGCGGACATGCCCGCGCAGCAGAAGCTGCTCATCGCGCAGAGCGAACGGCTCTCGGAGGCCAAAGCCCTGCTTGCCTGCGGTGCGGATGTGTTTTACTGGGAGCCGCAGGTGATGACGCCTGCGGCAATCGGGGAGGCGCTCGCGCAGAATCCGGAGGTAAACCCGGTGCTCGTGCTGCCTGCTGTGACGGGCACCGAAGAGCTCAGCGATCTTCACACGTGTGTGTGCCGGCATGCGGCACGGTTTGCCGGCGTGGTGGCCAACAATGTGGGGCAGTTTGAACTTCAGTGGCCGGTTGCCGTCTTCGGCGGCCAGGGCCTCAACGTGATGAACGGCGAGAGCGCGGGATTATTTACCGCGCTGGGCGCGAAGCGCCTGACGGCCTCCTGCGAGCTGAGCGAAAAGGAGCTCAGAGAGCTGCAGGCCTGCGGCGGCAATTATGAGCTTGAGGCGTATGGCCGGGTTCAGCTGATGCTGCTCAGCCATTGCCCGCGGCGCACGAAAGCGGGCGAGGACCGGCAGGACGCTGCCTGCAGCGCCTGCGCGGCCGACGGCGGCTGTCCGCAGGTGTATACGGACAGAAAGGGCTATCGTTTCCCATTAAGGCGCCAGAGGATGGCGCACGGCTGCGTCGTTCGTCTGTATAACAGCGTGCCTACGGACATGGCGCGCTTTGCCAGGAAGCTGCACGCCGCGGGCGTTTCCCTGCGCGTGAGCTTCACCGACGAGCCGCTTGAGCGGCAGAAAGAGATTGTTTCATCCTATCGCAGCATTCTGGACGGCGGCGTGGCCGTGCATGACGTTGCGGAGCTTGCGACCTCCGGCCATCTGGCGCGGGGCGTCGAGTAAAGGAGAAGACCATGACGGAAAGAACCCTGCGCGTGCTGGAATTTGTCAAAATCCGCGCGCAGCTTTCGCAGTACTGTGTGTCCGATATGGGTGCGGCGCTGTGCAACAGCCTGGAGCCGATCAGCCGCATCGAGGATGTGCGCCGCATGCAGCAGGAGACGCGCGAGGCGCACGACATCCTGACCTATTTGGGCGGCACGCCGATGATCGCGTTTTCCGATGTGCGCGCGCAGCTGCACCTGGCGGAGATCGGCTCGACGCTCTCGCCGCGCGCGCTGATGGACATCGGCGCCTCGCTGCGCGCTGCGCGCGCCTGCCGCGACGCGCTGGTCAGCGATCGGGACGGCACGCCGATGATCACGGCGAACGCTTCCCGGCTGTCGACGTTCAAAAATGTCGAGCAGGCGATCACCGACGCGATCATCAGCGAGGATGAGATTGCGGATCGCGCCAGCCCGGAGCTGTTTTCCATTCGCCGCAAGATGCGCGCCTGCAACGAACGCGTGCGCGAGCGCCTGAACAGCATGATCCACAGCACGACGTACGCCAAATACCTGCAGGAAGCGATCATCACCATGCGCGGCGACCGCTATGTCCTGCCGGTCAAGCAGGAATACCGCGCCATGGTGCCCGGCATCGTGCACGATCAGTCCGCCACCGGTGCGACGATCTTCGTGGAGCCGATGTCCGTCGTGGAGATCGGCAACGAGCTCAAGCAGCTCATCGCCGGCGAGCGCGCGGAGATCGAGCGGATTCTGCGCATGCTGTCCGCGCAGGTCGCGCCGGACGCCCCCGCGATGGCTGACAACCTGGCGATCCTCGCGCAGCTTGATTTCGCGTTTGCAAAGGCGTCGCTGGCGCGGGAGATGTTCGCCGTGGAGCCCAAGATCAACGGCGAGGGCAGAATCAGGATCGTTCGCGGCCGTCACCCGCTGATCGACCCGCAGAAGGTCGTTCCGCTGGACATCCGGCTGGGTGAGGATTTCACCAGCCTGATTATCACCGGCCCGAACACCGGCGGCAAGACGGTTACGCTCAAGACCACCGGTCTGTTTACGCTGATGGCGCAGGCCGGATTGCAGGTGCCGGCGGAATACGGCACGGAGCTGGCGGTATTTGACGACGTCTTTGCGGATATCGGCGATGAGCAGTCGATCGAGCAGTCGCTCTCCACGTTCTCCGGCCACATGAAGAACATCGTGTCGATCCTGGAAAACGTGACGCCGGATTCGCTCGTGCTCTTTGACGAGCTGGGTGCGGGTACCGATCCGACCGAGGGCGCGGCGCTGGCCCAGTCGATCCTCTCGACGCTTTTGTCCATGAACACGCGTACGGTTGCGACGACGCATTACAGCGAGCTCAAGGAATACGCGCTGACGACGCCGGGCGTGGAGAATGCCTCGGTGGAGTTCGATGTGGCGACGCTGCGTCCGACATACCGGCTGTCCATCGGCATTCCGGGCAAGTCGAACGCCTTTGAGATTTCCCGCAGGCTGGGCCTGCCTGAATTCGTCATCGACAAGGCGAAGGACCTGCTCTCCAAGGAGGCGGTGCGCTTTGAGGACGTGATCGCCAACGCGGAGTATCACCGCCAGATCGCGGAGAAGGAGCGCAAAATCGCCGAGGAGACCCGCCAGGAGATGGTGGCGATCCGCAATCAGGCGGAGGCCGAGCGCAAAAAGCTGGAGGATCAGCGCGACCGCGCGATCAAAAAGGCGAAGGACGAGGCCAAGCGCATCGTGGAGAACACGCGGCGCGAATCGGAGGCGATGATCGCCGAGCTGCGCGCGATGAAGAAGGCGGGCGGCGCGCAGGAGCACGAAATTCAGCGCGTCAAGAAGAAGATGGAGCAGGCACAGGAAGCGCTTGCGGAGAAGAAAGAGGTCGGCGGCGAGATTCCCAAGACCGTCAAGCCCGGCGACATGGTGCACATCGCGTCGATGGACGTGGATGCGACCATCGTCACCGCGCCGGACGCGAAGGGCGTTGTGCAGCTGAAGGTGGGCATGATGAAGATGCGCGCGCAGCTGTCCGATCTGCGGACGATGACCTCCACCCAGCAGATGCTCAAGAAGGAGCAGAAGAAGCTCGAACGCAAGAAATCCATGCGCGAGCAGCGCGTGGATGTGACGACGCGCGCGGTGCGTCAGGAGCTGGACGTGCGCGGCATGGCGCTGGACGAGGCGCTGCCGGAGGTGCAGAAGTTCCTGGACGACGCGATGCTCTCCTCCCTGGGCGAGGTGTCGATCATTCACGGCAACGGCATGGGCATCCTGCGCGCGGGCATTCAGGACTGCCTGCGCCGCCATCCGTGCGTGAGCAGCTTCCGCCTGGGCCGCTACGGCGAGGGCGAGACCGGCGTGACCATCGTATCCCTCAAATAAATCTGTGATAGTTTTTCGCGTCCCGGGCCATGATAAGCCCGGGGTGAGCGAATGGAAATGAAACGCGAGATTGCAGCGGGCGCCCTGCTCATGGGAACGCTCGCTGCGATTCTTTTTATCGGCAATGGAGCGGAAGGAAAAGCACGGACCGTCTACGCGCAGGGCGAATATGTCGCTGCCCTGGCAGGCACGGCGAGCCCCTTTGCGGATGTGGCCAATGTGGTGATGCCGTGTGTGGTCGGCGTGAGCAACCGGGCCAACACGTACAGCATCGTCAGCGGGCAGACGGAGCTGGTCGAGCAGGCCACCGGCTCCGGCGTCGTGGTGACGACGCAGGGACATGTCGTGACCAACTATCACGTCGTCGAGGGCGCGAGCGACGTGCAGGTGCTCTGGCAGGGGCAGTATCTGAAGGCGGAGATCGTCGGCGTGGATGAGCTGACGGATCTGGCGGTGCTGCGCGTGATGGAGGATGTTTCGCTGCCGGCCGTCCGGATGGGCAACGCGCAGGATGTGCGCGTGGGCGACTGGGCGATCGTCATCGGCAATCCGCTGGGCAAGCAGTTTGCCGATACGGTGACGGTCGGCGTGGTTTCCGCGCTCAATCGCGAGCTGGAGGGCTCGTCGATCGTCAAGATGCTGCAGACCGATGCGGCGATCAACTCGGGCAACAGCGGCGGCGGCATGTTCAACACGCGCGGCGAGCTGATCGGCATTCCGTCGCTCAAGTTCAGCTCCTCCGGCAGCCGGGGCGTCGCGAGCATCGAAGGCATCGCCATGGCGATTCCGATGGACGTGGTGCAGCCGGTGGTCAACAGCCTGATTCAGTACGGAAAGGTGACGAGGCCGAAGCTGGGCATCTCGGTGATGACGCTGCGCGGCAGCGAGGAGCCGGCGGAGGGCACGCTGCCAGCAGGCGTGTATGTCAGCGCGGTGAGCAAGGGCAGCCCGGCGGAACAGGCGGGGATTCAGCCGGATGACATCATCATCCGAGTGGACGGCGAGCGCATCACGCTGCACACGGATCTGACCAACCGCATCGCCAGCAAGCAGCCGGGCGACACCGTGACGCTGACCATTTACCGCATTCCGGGGCTCTCTGAGCTGACGGTGCAGGACCGCGTGCCCAAGGGAGAGGAGCTGGAGTTTGTGGTCGAGCTGCAGATGCCAGCGGAGACGTCGCTGTAAGCCGGGCATATCCTGTCCGCCGTGCGCATACGTTGGCGTGACGGCAGGGAGGGATGGTATGCAAGCTTACGACCTGTACAGGGATATATCGGAGAGAACGCAGGGCGATGTGTATATCGGCATCGTCGGGCCGGTGAGAACAGGCAAATCGACGTTCATCACCAAATTCATGGAAAAGCTCGTGATTCCCGGCATAGAAAACGCGCACATTCGCGCGAGGGCGCAGGATGAACTGCCGCAGAGCGGTTCAGGGCGGACAATCATGACGACGCAGCCCGCGTTTGTGCCCAACGACGCGGTGGAGGTGACGCTGCCCTCTGAAAACCGGGTGAGGCTTCGCCTGATTGACAGCGTGGGCTATCTGGTGGACGGCGCGCTGGGAACGCAGGAGGGCGAAGCGCTGCGCATGGTACGCACGCCGTGGGTTGAAGGGGAGATTCCCTTTGAGCGCGCGGCGGAGCTCGGAACGCAGAAGGTCATCGGGGAGCATTCGACGATCGGTCTGGTCATCACGACGGATGGCAGCGTGACGGATTTGCCGCGGAGCAGCTATGTGCCTGCGGAAGCGCGCGTGATTGAAGAACTCAAGGCGCTGCAGAAGCCGTTCGCCGTGATCCTGAATACGGAAAACCCGGCGAATGCCAAAGCGCAGGCGCTGCGCAGAACGCTGGAAAACGACTATGGCGTGCCGGTTGTGGCGCTGAACGTCGCGCAGATTGAGGAAGAGGACATCCGGAATGTGCTCGAGAAGGTGCTGGGGCAGTTCCCGGTGGTTTCCCTGAGCATCCAGACGCCGGAATGGCTGGGGGCGCTGGACAGCGACCACTGGCTGATCGACAGCCTGATGAGCAGCCTGGTGGACGCCGCGCCGAAGAACC
>JBJEUH010000121.1:0-3843 GCA_051883735.1 Candidatus Ventricola sp. | reverse complement strand
TGCCAACTGTCACGAGGCTGACATTGGGATCCTCCTTGCAGATACCAAGGGCAAATTGTTTGGCCTGCTGTCGAGTCTGGTTGGGATAGATGATGCGATTGGTGCGCAATGCGCCAATCGTTTCAAATCCCTTTTGAGCAAAAGCGTCCATCAGCTTGTTCGATGCGTACCAGCTATCGCACAGGAAATACGCAGAGTGTGGCGGTCTGGGCAGTTCATTGATGATGCTCTGGACAATCTCGATCTTCGAGCGTGTCTTGTCATACAGCACAATCGCATAATTCAAAGAAAGACCGTTGCAGGATAACATCACGCCAACTGCCTGATGTCCATAATCCTGACGCTTCTTCAAATGCGATTGGTGATAATATGCTGCTTCGATAGGATGCACAGCCTGTGACGAAGGCTTTGTATGCGAAGCAATCGTATCATCCACGATGCAGAAGACAGGTTCTCCGCTCTTTCGGGATTCTCCGTAAATTCTGTCAATGACTTGTCTCTTCAGGGCTTGTTCAAACTGGAGGCTGTTCCATTTGCCATTGTTCAGAAAATGAGATACCGTTGTTCTGTGTTTCTCACGAAAGAATTCGGCATTGACCACTTTGCCCTTATATCCGGGCATAAAGACAGAATGGACAATGGTTTCCAAGTGTTCCAGATAGACACCGGACAAAATTTTTCTGAGTTGTAATACGTTTAGGGTCTTGCAAATCTCTTCTGACTGCTTTACACTGTAGGCATGAGACATCTCCTTTCGTGGCGGTGGTCGGATGGTTTTTTTGCAATTTTATTGTACCATTCACCACGTTGGGATGTCTCAATTTTTTGTGAGGTTTTTCAAATTTGCTCATTTATAGTACATAACAAAAAGCCCTCCGCAAGGAAGGCTCATTCTTTGATCTGAATCGTTTCTCCGTCGGAGATCAGCGTCATGACGCCGTGCTCCTTCGCCGTATACACCTGCGCGCCTGCGCGGGTCAGCCGCACCTTGACGGCGTTGGCCGGGCTTTTGCCGGTCATCAGGGCGATTCTTGGCGACACGGCGCTGACGAGCTCCGCGCAGGTCGCCTCCTCGCTGCCGCCCAGCGCGCAGATGAGCGCGTCCGCGTCGAGGTTCACGCGCGAGGAGATCAGCTCCCGCTCGCCGCCCGCGGTGATGGAGCCCATGATCAGCACGGATGTGCTGCCGTAGTCGATGCGCACGGACAGCCCGTCGTCGCGCTCATCGGTGTGCGCCGTGCGCGCCGGGCCGATGAACGTCACCCGCGCGCGCCCCAGCATGAACGACAGCCCCTGCTCCGGCACGATGGCCTGGATGCTGCTGCGCTGTGCCTGGGCGATCAGCCGGTTGTAGGCCGCGCCCTTCGTCTGCGAATCCTGAAAGAGCAGGTACTGCGGCGGCATCAGCGTGATCGCCAGCGGCAGACCGCCGATCTGGCTCTGCTGGCTGCTCATTGCCACCGCCGCATTGAGATGGCTCACGCCGCACAGCAGCAGCTGACCCGTGAGCGTGACGCCCATGCCGCTGCCGCCGCCCAGGAGCATCGTGTAGCCGTCCGCGCAGACCAGCACGGCCTCGCCGTCTCCTGCGCGCAGCGTCTTGACCGTCAGGCCCGTCTTGCTCACGCCGTAGGCCCAGCCCGGCAGCGACACGTCCGGCAGGCTGACGTCCGGCAGGCGGAGGTTCTCCAGCCCCGCGACGCCGTCAAGCGACAGGCTCGGCGCGCCGGTTTCCGGGTCGTTCTTCACAAAGCCCAGCACACATGCGCCCACAAACAGCAGCGCAGCCAGGCCGAGGATCAGCAGAATGTTGGTCAGGCAGCCGCTCAGACAGCCGCGCCGCCTCTTTCTCACGTGCGATCTCTCCTCGCGCGCCATGCTTACAGCGCCTCCATGAGGGCGGCAAGCGCCTGCGCGTCTTCCCGCGTCGTCGCCCAGCTGGTCACAAAGCGAATCGCCACATGCGCATCGTCCACCTCGCCCCAGCGCTCAAACTCGATCCGTTCGGCGAGCTTTTTCTCCTGCTCGCGCGTGACGATCGGGAAGATCTGGTTGGTCGTCGTCGCGATCAGCGGCTTCACGCCGCCCCTCTTCATGCCCGCGCGGATGATATCCGCCATCTCGTTGGCATGGCGCGCCCAGGCGAAGTAGTCGTCGTTCTCCAGCGCGGCCAGGAACATCACGCCGCACAGACGCCCCTTGGCGATCATGCCGCCGCGGTTCTTGATCATGAAGCGGAAATCCTTCTGAAGCGCCGGGTTCACGATCACCAGCGCCTCGCCAAAGAGCAGGCCGTTCTTGGTGCCGCCGATGTAGAACGCGTCCGTCAGCGCCGCCATGTCTGCAAGCGTCGCCGTCGCCTCGCTGCACGCCAGCGCGCTGCCCAGGCGCGCGCCGTCCGCAAAGAGAATCAGGCCGTTTCTGTCGCAGACCTCGCGCAGCGCGCGGAGCTCCGCCAGGCTGTACACCGTGCCGATCTCCGTCGGCTGGGAGATGTACACCACGCGCGGATGCACCATGTGCTCGTCCGTGTGCGCATCGACCACCGCCTGCACGCCCTCGGGCAGCACCTTGCCATCGCGCGAGGCGGCGATGCACACCTTGTGCCCGCTGCCCTCGACGGTGCCGGTCTCGTGCACGTTGATGTGACCGCCCTGCGCCGCAATCGCCGCCTCATACGGGCGCATAAACGCGCTCAGGGCGATCATGTTCGCGCTCGTGCCGCCGATCATCATGTGCACCGCCGCGTCCTTCTGGCCGCACTTCTCGCGGATGAGGTCGGCCGCGCGCAGGCTGTATGCATCCAGGCCGTAGCCGCAGGTGTGCTCCATGTTCGTCTGCACGAGCTTCTCCATCACCAGCGGATGCGCGCCCTCGCCGTAGTCGTTTCTGAAAAAGAGCTTGCTCATCTTGTGTCCTCCCCATGGGTTTCCAATATCCCCGCCGGTTCCTTCACGCGGCCGATATACAGGGTTTCATCAATCGTGATTTGCGATACGCCGGACAGGTCAAGTCCGTCCACATCGACGCCCGCCAGCATCGGAGTCATGCGCGCCAGGTGCTGCGCCGTCTCCGGGGAGACGTCCAGCGTGTATGTGATCGCCTCCTGATGCAGTACGTCCATCTTCTCGTGCGCGTAGCGCTCCACGTCGCTGTCGTCGTAGGCCGCATGGCGCAGCTGCGCGCCCGCCAGCTCGCGGAGCTGACGCAGGTAGCCGCTCCGGGGCGCGAGCTTCATCACCACGCCGCCCGGGGCGAGCACACGCCCAAACTCGGCATAGTTGGCCGGCGTGAAGACGTCCAGCAGCACATCGGCCGTGTGATCCCGCATCGGGATGCGCTTGAGATCCGCGACGAAGAACGCCGCATTTTTCTGCCCCCGCGCGGCCAGGCGCACCGCGTCCCTGGAGAGATCAAACCCGATGCGCGTCATGCGCCTGCCCGGGCAGACGGCCTTGGCGTAGTAGCCCTCGCCGCAGCCCGCGTCCAGCAGCACGGGGTTCTCCCCCGGCGCATAGCGGTCGATCGCCTCCGTCAGACGCCCGACGACCGGCGCATACACGCCCGCCTCGAACACCTTTGCCCGGTGCTCAAAGAGCTCCTTCTTGTAGAACAGCTCCTTCTGCCCGGGCACGAAGTTGACGTAGCCCTGCCGCGCGATGTCATAGGTGTGGCGGCGTTCGCAGACCAGGCTGTTGTCTTTCTTTAATAATGCGCCGCCGCACAGCGGGCAGCGCAGGAGATTTACGATGGATTCGATCATGCTGCTTCTTCCTTATTTGGGAAAACGTTGGGCTGCCGCCCAAACCCGCTCAGGGGCGCCGCCCCTGAACCCCGCAAGGG
>JBJEUH010000120.1:0-20457 GCA_051883735.1 Candidatus Ventricola sp. | reverse complement strand
AGATGAAGAAGGGCATGTTCTCCATGATGAACTACTACCTGCCGCTCAAGGGCATCGCCGCGATGCACTGCTCCGCCAACACCGATATGAACGGCGAGAACACCGCGCTGTTCTTCGGCCTCTCCGGCACCGGCAAGACCACCCTGTCCACCGACCCGAAGCGCCTGCTGATCGGCGATGACGAGCACGGCTGGGATGACAACGGCGTCTTCAACTTCGAGGGCGGCTGCTACGCGAAGGTCATCGGCCTGGACAAGGAGTCCGAGCCGGACATCTACAACGCCATCAAGCGCAACGCGCTGCTGGAGAACGTGACCGTGGACGCCGAGGGCAAGATTGACTTCGACGACAAGTCCGTCACCGAGAACACCCGCGTGTCCTATCCGATCAGCCATATCAAGAACATCGTCCGTCCGATCTCCGCTGCGCCGGCCGCCAAGAACGTCATCTTCCTGTCCGCTGATGCGTTCGGCGTCCTCCCGCCGGTCTCCATCCTGACCCCGGAGCAGGCGAAGTACTACTTCCTGTCCGGCTTCACCGCGAAGCTGGCCGGCACCGAGCGCGGCATCACCGAGCCCACCCCCACCTTCTCCGCCTGCTTCGGCCAGGCCTTCCTGGAGCTGCATCCCACCAAGTACGCCGAGGAGCTGGTCAAGAAGATGGAAGTCTCCGGCGCGAAGGCCTACCTGGTCAACACCGGCTGGAACGGCACCGGCAAGCGCATCACCATCAAGGATACCCGCGGCATCATCGACGCGATCCTGAGCGGCGATATCCTCAAGGCCGAGACCAAGACCATTCCGATGTTCAACCTCGAGGTTCCGACCTCCCTGCCGGGCGTCAATCCGGCGATCCTCGACCCGCGCGACACCTACGCCGACGCTTCCGAGTGGGAGACCAAGGCGAAGGATCTGGCCGGCCGCTTCATCAAGAACTTTGTGAAGTACACCGGCAATGACGAGGGCAAGTCCCTGGTCGCCGCCGGCCCGCAGCTGTAATCCTGCATACGAGAAACCCGACAGAGAAATCTGCCGGGTTTCTTTTGATGAACAGATCACTGCGCGGATGACCGCAGCGAGCGCCGGAAAGCGGCGAAGCATTTGGGAAGCCGAATATTGTATTTTGGCTTTCAATGCGCATTTTTGCTGAACTTGTTTCAGCCGATTGCCAGCGGGGAAGAATTTATGGTATAATCATGCTAACTTACATGCTCTGTTTGATTGCAGGCGGAGCGAATACACATTGATTGGAGGAATTCGTATGCCAATGCAGATGGGTTTCCGTTGGTACGGCGAAGGCAATGACAAGATCAGCCTGGCCGATATCAAGCAGATTCCTGGCGTGACCAGCATCGTGTGGGCGCTGCACAACAAGATGCCCGGCGAGATCTGGACTGTCGAAGAGATCGCTGAAGTGCAGAAGCAGCTGGAGCCGTATGGCTTCAACATGGACGTTGTCGAATCCGTCAACGTGCATGACGACATCAAGATCGGTCTGCCGACCCGCGATAAGTACATCGAGAACTACAAGCAGTGCATCCGCAACCTGTCCAAGTTTGGCGTCAAGGTGATCTGCTACAACTTCATGCCGGTCTTTGACTGGACCCGTACCGATCTCTTCCACCCGGTCGGCGACGGCTCGACTGCGCTCTTCTATCAGAAGGATATGATCCAGAGTGACTACAAGGGCATGGCGGATTATATCATGAGCTTCACCGAGAAGTACAACATGACCTTCCCGGGCTGGGAGCCGGAGCGCATGGCGAAGCTGGACGAGCTGTTCAAGGCCTATGCCGACGTCGATCATGAGAAGCTCTGGGCCAACCTGAAGTACTTCCTCGAGGCGATCATGCCCACCTGCGAGGAGTGCGACATCAAGATGGCCATCCACATGGACGATCCGCCGTGGGACATCTTCGGCCTGCCGCGCCTGCTGACCAGCGCGGAGAACATCGACCGCTTCCTCAAGATGGTCGACAATCCGTACAACTGCCTCACGCTGTGCTCCGGTTCTCTGAACGCGGATCCGAAGAACAACGTCGCCGATATCGTCCGCAAGCATTGCGACCGCATTGCCTTTGCGCACATCCGCAACGTCAAGCATTTTGAGAACGGCGACTTCTCCGAGGCCAGCCACCGCGACTGCGACGGCGATACCGGCATCCTGGACATCCTCAAGGCCTATCACGACTGCGGCTTCGAGGGCTACATCCGTCCGGATCACGGCCGTCAGCTCTGGGGCGAGGGCCCGGGCACCTGCCGTCCTGGCTACGGCCTGTATGACCGCGCGCTGGGCATCATGTACATGCTGGGCGTGTGGGACATGCTCGACAAGCTCGAGGGCAAGTAAACCGCATCAAACAAGACCATCGGCGCAGGCCGATGGTCTTGTCTTTATGTCATGGAAAGAGCGCTTAAATCACAAACTGCTCCATGTAGCGCTTGGAGAGGCGCAGGGAATCGAGCACCTTTTCGCGGCTTCCCTCGAATGCGCGATCCTCGACCTCGATGCAGGTGCAGCCGTCGTAGCCGATGTCGGTGAGGGCGGAGACGTACTTGCTCCAATCGACGTCGCCCAGACCCGGCAGCTTCGGGCTCATGAAGTCAAGCGGATAAGCCATGATGCCGACCTCGCGCAGCTTATCCGGATAGAGCTTGATGTCCTTGTAGTGGACGTGGAAGATCTTGTCCTTGAACTCGTAGAGCGGGCGGATGTAATCGATCATCTGCCAGACGAAGTGGGACGGATCGTAGTTGATGCCCAGGTTCGGGGAGGGAAGAATCTCAAACACCTTGCGCCAGATGGCGGGGGTGGTCATCAGGTTCTGTCCGCCCGGCCACTGATCGCGGCCGAAGAGCATCGGGCAGTTCTCGATGGCGATCTTCACGCCCTTTTCCTCGGCGAGAGCGATGATCGGCGGCCAGATTTCGCGGACCAGCTCAAGGTTCTCCTCGACAGACTTCGTCTGGTCGCGGCCGATAAACGTGGTGACCATGTTCACGCCGAGCTTCGCGCTGGCGCAGATGACCTTTTTGAGATGCGCCACGGCGGCCTCGCGCTTTTCCAGGTTGCCGTCCATCGTGTTGGGATAGAACGCCAGAGAGGAGATCTCCACGTTCCTCTTCGCGCAGTAATCCAGGATGTAGGCGGCCTTCTCGTCAGTAAGCTCGTCCACGTTGATGTGGCTCACGCCCGCATAGCGGCGCTCCGCCTTGCCGCAGGGCCAGCAGGCCACCTCCACGCAGGCGTAGCCCATTTCGCTGGCGGTGTCGATCATCTCCTCGAACGTCCAGCCGTCCAGGATCGCGCTGACAAAACCAAGTTTCATGTTCATTCCTCCTTGTGAACTCTATCATCGGCAGGCGTGTCCGTCTGCAAAATTACACGGAATCGCGCAGCACCAGCTCGGTCTTGAGCAGGAACTGCTTGGGCTCGCCGGATGCGGCGCTGACCATGCGCTCGGCGAGCACCTCCATGGCCATATAGCCCAGCTGGAAGCGGGGAAGATTGACGCTGGTGACGCTGGGATGGTGCATCTGGGAGATGTAGGTATTGTCAAAGCTGATGAGCGCCAGATCCTGCGGGATGCTGAGGCCGGCCATCACGGCGGCCTTGACCACCGCAGCGGCGTACATGTCGCTGGCGGCGAGGATCGCATCGGGGCGCTCCTTGGCCAGCAGCATCTGCTGGGCGACGGCCATGGAGCTGTCAAAGCCCATCTCGGTCACGTTGGCTTCCAGCAGCGGATCGACGGGATAGCCGGCCTGACGCAGCGCCTCCTCATAGCCCTGGCGGCGGTGACGCGCGTATTTGTATTTCTCCGGGCCGTTGATGAGCGCGATGCGGCTGCGTCCGGCGCGCAGCAGCGTCTCGGTCGCGTTGCGCGCGGCGGCGATATCGTCAACACCCACATACGGCAGCGGACTGTCTTCATTGTATTCGGCGCACTGCACCAGCGGGACGAGCAGGTTGAGCTCGTCGAGCACAGCGCGCTGCGTCACAGGGGAGAGCAGGATGAGGCCGCAGGCGTTGGTCATGCGCAGCAGCGCAGCCAGCTGCGAGGCGTGACGCTCGACGTTGCCCTCCGGGTAGAGCAGCACGTCGAGGCTGTGGGACTTGGCCGAGGTCTGCAGGCCGAGGATGATCTCGGAATAGAAAGGATTGGACAGATTGGGCAGCACGGCGATGACCAGCTGGTTGACGCGCCCGGCTGCGGGCAGCTCGCGTGGATAGCCCAGCGCGTCCATCGCCTCGGTGACCCGCTGCGCGGTGGAGAGGCGCACGGCGGCGCTGTCGTTGAGCACCCGGGAGACGGTGGCGATGGAGACGCCGGCCTGGCGCGCGACGTCCTTGATCGTCGGCTCCGATCCCTTCTTCTTCATAGACGCCCCGCCTTTCCGATAGGTTAAGTCCATTATAGCATCAAATGAATGGAAATGTAAACCGTGTCAAACAAAGCATGATAAATTTTCATGACGGCCGCTGAAAAAACGAAAGTATGTGGAGGAGTGAACATCAAAAATCGAGTGAATAAAGGAAATGTAAACTTATGAAAACAAATCATACGAATTGACAAAGCGGGAACGGCATGCTATCATACTCTTAGCGCAAGTGAACAAACAAAAAGCGGTTCCTCTGTGTATTTGTGATGTAATTCCTCTGCGGGGTTTCGGGCTTTTCCCGGAAGCCGCGGGCGTTGCAGCGCATTGCCGGTGGCGCCGCCGGCGCATGCCGGTTTGTTTGCTGCAGGGCCTTTCCGGGGCGGATACCGGAAAAAACAACTTTTTTAAGGAGGAAACTGTTGTGAAGAAGATTCTGGCTATCGTTGTGGCGTTCGTGCTTTGCCTGGGCATGGTTTCGTTCGCGCAGGCTGAGGCTGTGAAGGTCGGCGTGCTCGTTCCCGCTGTGACGCACGGCTGGGTCGGCGGCATCACCTACAACGCCGAGCAGTACTGCAAGGAGCTGGAGGCTGCGGGCACCATCGAGTACAAGCTCTACACCAGCTCCAACGCGGAAGAGATGACCACGCAGATCGACGAGGCGATGCTCTGGGGCGCGCAGGCGCTGGTCATCGCGCCGCAGTGGACCGGCATGGAAGTCGCCGCGCAGGCCGCGATTGACGCGGGCATCACCGTCGTGGCGTTCGACATGGACATCCCGGCCGAGGGCATCTACAAGGTCACCGGCGACAACGAGTCCATGGGCGTTGCCGGCGCGAAGTACATCGTTGAGAAGATCGGCACCGAGGGCACCGTCGTGGCGCTGCCGGTTCCGTCCTCCGGCTCCGTCTCTGAGCTCCGCATGAAGGGCTTCACCGAGACCATGGCCGAGATCGCCCCGAACGTTCAGATCATCGAGTACGCCACCGCGTTCACCCGCGAGGACGGCCTCAAGGATATGGCGGACATCCTGACCGCCAACGCGAAGATCGACGCCGTCTTCTCTCTGGACGACGAGACCTCCATCGGCGCGCTGCAGGCGATTGACGACGCCGGCCGTACCGAGATCAAGGCCATCACCGGCGGCGGCGGATGCCAGGAGTACTTCGGCATCATCAAGGAGAAGGCTGATCAGATCGGCGCCTGCTCCGCGCTGTACAGCCCGCTGATGATCAAGGACTGCATGGACGTGGCCATCGCTGTCGTCGGCGGCGAGACCGTGGAAGCCGTCAAGGTCATCCCGTCCCAGATCGTGTCTGCGGAGAATGTTGACGAGTACCTCGACCCGGCCAACACCATCTACTAATCCGTAACTGCCAAAAGGGCCGTGGCTTTGCCATGGCCCTTTCTTTCTAGAAGAATCTGAGACCAACGTGAAACACTTCACAGAACGGATGTGAACGCATGAATCTGACCATGAGAGGGATTGTCAAATCCTTTGGCGCGAACGACGTGCTCAAGAGCGTCGATTTTCACTTGAACGAGGGGGAAATCTGCGCGCTGCTGGGCGAGAACGGCGCGGGCAAATCGACGCTGATGAACATCCTGGGCGGCGTGCTGCCTGCGGACAGGGGCACGATCGAGCTGGACGGCAAACAGGTGTCCTTTGCCAACCCCGCCCAATCGCTGAACGCGGGCATCGCGTTCATCCATCAGGAGCTGAACCTGATCAACGACCTTCCCGTGTATGAAAACATGTTCATCGGCCGCGAGCTGAAAAAGAGAAGCGGATTTCTCGATCACGCGGCGATGTACCAGCAGACGAAGGCGCTCTTTGAGAAGATGGAGATCGACGTCGATCCCGGCGCGATGGTCTCCACGCTGGACGCGTCCTTCAAACAGATTGTCGAAATTGCACGCGCGCTGATGATGAACGCGTCGATCATCATCATGGATGAGCCGACGACGTCGCTCACCGATCCGGAGATCGAGCGCGTTTTTGATATGCTGCGCACGCTCAAGGCGCAGAAGGTCGGCGTGGTCTTCATCTCCCACAAGCTGCGCGAGGTCATGGAGATCTGCGACCGCTACACCGTGCTGCGCGACGGCGTGATGGTGGCCGACGGCTATGTAAAGGATACGAGCATCGCGGAGATCGCGCGCGACATGGTCGGCCACGAGGTGCACACCGGCGCGAAGGAGGGCTGCGCGCCGCTGGGCGACGAGGTGCTGCGCATCGAGAAGCTGACGCAGGAGCCGTACTTCCGCGACGTGAGCCTGAGCGTCCGTGCGGGCGAGGTGCTCGGCGTGACGGGCCTGCTGGGCGACGGACGGAGCGAGCTGTTCCGCACGGTGTTCGGCGCGCAGGGAAAATACAAGGGCCAGATCTACATGCACGGCAAGCCCGTGACGATCACCTCCACGCAGCAGGCGCTCAGCCTGGGCATCGGCTATCTGCCGCGCAACCGCAAGGAAAACGGCATCATCAAGGACATGAACATCCTGGAGAACGGCTCCATCGTCACCCTGCCCAGGCTGACCCGGCACGGCATCATCCAGGTGAAGGAGCAGCTGGCGCAGTTTGGCAAGCAGAAAAAGGAGCTGCGCATCAAGATGGGGAAGGAGACGGACTCCATCACAAGCCTGTCCGGCGGCAACCAGCAGAAGGTGGTGCTGGCCAAATGGCTCAGCGCAAATCCGAGCCTGCTGATTCTGGACAACCCGACGCAGGGCGTGGACGTCGGCGCGAAGGAGGAGATCTACGAGATCATCCTCAGGCTCGCCTCCCAGGGCGTGGCGGTCGTGGTGCTTTGCAGCGAGGCGCAGGAGATCATCCGGCTCTGCGACCGCGCGCTGGTGATGTACCACGGCACGGTCCGCGCGCAGGTTGCGGGCGAGACCATGAACGAGCATGAAATGATGCGCCTGGCAACCGGCGGCTGAGAAAGCGGAGAGGAGTTAATCACCATGACACAGCGGACAAACGCAAAAAAAGAAACGATTCTGCACAAGGCGGTTGTGCAGTGGAAAACCAATCCGATCTTCTCCACCGCGTGCGTGCTGGTGCTGATGATCATTCTGCAGACGCTCGCGCTGGGCTTTGACTTTGAGAGCGTCGGCGCGTGGTTTTCCCACTGGTCCCGCAACTGGATCAACATCCTGCGCAACAACGCCAGCGTCGGCATCGTCGCGCTGGGCATGACGTTCGTCATCATCTCCGGCGGCATCGACCTGGCGGTCGGCTCCACGCTGGTCGCCGTCGGCGCGGTGCTGATGGTCTGCGTGAACAGCTATCCCACGGGCCTGCTCACGAGCATCGGCATCACCGGCGTGCCGGCGTTCATCATCGGCATCATCGCCTGCATCCTGATGGGCTGCGCGCTGGGCGGCGTGTCCGGCTTCCTGATCGCCAAGCAGAAGCTGCCGGCCTTCATCGCGACGCTGGGCATGATGAAGATCTGCCGCAGCGTGACGCAGCAGGTGATGCAGACCGCGAGCGTGAAGGTGCCCACGCAGTTCCTGGCGATTGCCAACACCAAGATCGGCGGTCAGGTCATCCTGCCGATCGTCTACTGGCTGGTGCTGGCGGTGCTGCTGCACATCATCTCCAAGAAGACGACCTTCGGCCGCCATGTGTACGCCATCGGCTCCAACGAGCGCACGGCGCGCCTCTCCGGCATCAACGTGGAGAAGGTGACGGCGCTGGTGTATGTGCTCTCCGGCATCATGGTCTCCATCGCGGCGATCATTCAGGTGGCGCGCATCGGCTCCATGGACTATGCCAACGCGGGCAGCGGCTATGAGATGGACGCCATCGCGGCGGTCGTTGTCGGCGGCACGAGCATGTCGGGCGGCAAGGGCTCGATCCTGGGCACCGTGCTGGGCATGCTGATCATCGCCGTCATGAACAACCTGCTCAACCTGATGGGCGTTCCGCCGTTCCTGCGCGAGGCGTTCAAGGGCTTCATCGTCATCGCGGCGGTGCTGCTGCAGAAGAAGGAGAAGAACAGTTAAATCTGTTTTGCGTCCAAGATGCTTTTCCATACGCGAAGCGGAGAAGGGGTTCGGGGACGGTGTCCCCGAGCGGGTTTGGGACCGGAGTCTGTCACCGCCAGTGGCGGATAAAGACAGACGGAGCGTCGGAAACGGCAAGGAGCGCTTGCGCGACTATGCCGGCTTCCCGGATCGGCAGCCCTAACGTCCCCGAATTTTGTCAATAAAGGAGAGATTCTGATGATTAAAATCGGTTTGATCGGCTGCGGCAAGATCGGCCAGGTGCGCCACCTGCCCGAGTATGCGGCGAACCCGAATTGCAAGATTACGGCGCTGTACGACATTAACCTCGAGCGCGCGCAGGCGCTGGCGGAGCAGTACGGCGCGACGGCCTATCCGTCCGTCGAGGCGCTGCTGGCCTCCGATGTGGACGCGGTGAGCGTCTGCTCCTCCAACACCAGCCACGCGGAGATCACCATCGCGGCGCTCAATGCGGGCAAGCATGTGCTGTGCGAAAAGCCGATGGCCACGACGCTTGAAGACTGCGAGGCCATGGTGAAGGCGGCCAGGGCGGCGGGCAAGCGCCTGATGATCGGCCAGAACCAGCGGCTGGCCGGCGCGCACAGGAAGGCGAAGGAGCTGATCGACGCGGGCGCGATCGGCAAGGTGCTCACCTTCAAGACCGCGTTCTGCCACGGCGGCCCCGAGACGTGGAGCGTCGATCCGGGCCTGAACACCTGGTTCTTTGACAAGAAGCGCGCCGCGATGGGCGCGATGGCCGACCTGGGCGTGCACAAGACCGACCTCATCCAGTACCTGACCGGTCAGACGATCGTCGAGGTCAGCGCAAAGCTGAGCGTTCTGGACAAGAAGTTTGCCGATGGCTCCCCGATCACCGTGGACGACAACGCCTTCTGCATCTACCGGCTGGACGGCGGCGCGATGGGCACCATGACCGTCTCCTGGACGAACTACGGCGCGGAGGACAACTCCACCGTGCTCTGGGGCACAGAGGGCGTGCTGCGCATCTACGATCATCCGGATCATACGCTCGTGCTGGTCAAGAAAAGCGGCGAGACCGAGTACTTTGACGTCGATCAGATCCAGACCAACGACAACCAGACCGCGTCCGGCGTGATCGATATGTTCATCGAGGCGATCCTCGATGAAAACGCGCCGTACATCACCAGCGAGAGCGCGCTGACGGCGATGCGCGCGGTGTTCGCCGCGATCGAGTCCTCCGAAAAGGGCTGTGCTGTCACGGTCAACTGCTGAGCTGCTTTGGTCAGCGCGAAGCGAAGAAGGGAGCCTGAGGGACCGAAGCCTGCCGCCCGCAGTGCGGGAAACAGGCAGGCGAAGCGTCGGGAATCGCAAGGAGCGCCAATGGGCGCGACTATGCGAGTTCCCCGGATAAAAATCCCTCAGGCAGGGCCTGGGACGCAGTCCCAACGCTTCCAATATCCCGAAAAAGGAGACTTCTTATGAACAGAATCATTGCGGTCAATTCCAACTGCTACCACGGCTTTTCGATCGAAGAGGCGATCGAGGGCATCGCGGCGGCGGGCTTTCACTACATTGAACTGACGGCAACCAAGGGCTGGACGGAGCATGTGTTCCCGGATCAGAGCTTTGAGCGCCTGCTGGCCGTGAAGGACATGCTCGACCGCTATGGCCTCAAGCCCTTCGCCATGAGCGGGCACTGCAACCTGATGGATACTGAGCGCATCGGCGACTTCGTGAAGAACATCCGCCTGGCGGCGTTCTTCGGCTGCGACTATATCGTCAGCTCCATCGGCGAGGCGCACCTGAAGGACAACGCCGTGGCGGATAACGAGACCGTGGCCAGGCATATCGCCGCGCTGGTGCCGCATCTGGAGCGGTACGGCCTCAAGCTCGTGCTGGAAACGCATGGCAAGGAGCACGGCACCGGCAGGGTGCTCTCCGAGATCGTCAGGCTCGTGGGCAGCGAGCGCGTCAGGGTCAACTACGACACGGCGAACGTGATCTTCTATGGCCGCGTCGATCCGTGCGAGGATTTGAAGACCTGCATCGGCGACGTAGCGTATGTCCACCTCAAGGACAAGGCCGGCGCGGACGACGTCTGGGACTTCCCGGCGGTCGGCAAGGGCCGCGTGGATTTCCCAAGGTTCTTTAAGGAACTCGAGGAGGCCGGGAACGACAGCCCGTTCAGCATCGAGATCGAGTTCACGGCGAAGGGCCCCAAGGACCTGGACGAGGTCAATCAGGCGGTCAAGGACAGCGCGGAGTATCTGCTTGCGCAGGGCTTTGCGCTCTAAGGAGGGCGGAGCATGAACATTCTGCTCGTTGGCCTGGGCGGCATGGGCACCTGCCACTACATGAACTATCAGCACATCGCGGACGCGAAGGTGTGCGCGTGCGTGGGCAGGTCCGAGAGCGACCGGGCATCGGCCGCGTCATGGGGCCTGCCGATCTACGCATCCATTGCGGAGGCCTGCGCAAAAGAGCCGGTGGATGTGATCGACGTGTGCGCGCCGACCTACCTGCACAAACCGCTCGTGCTGGAGGCGGCGGCACAGAAGAAGCACATCATCTGCGAGAAACCCGTCGCGCTGAACCTGGCGGACGCAGAGGCCATGTACGCAGCGGCGGAGGAAAACGGCGTGCAGCTGTACATCGCGCAGGTGCTGCAGTTTACGCGCGAGGTGGAGACGCTGCGCGAGGTCGTGAAGACCGGGCGCTATGGCGAGCCGCTGGACGGCTGCTTTGAGCGGCTGACCGCCTGCCCGAAGTGGTCGCAGGGCGGCTGGCTGCTGGACAAGGAGAAGAGCGGCCTGCTGCCGTTTGATCTGCATATCCACGACCTCGATGTGATCGTGAGCCTGTTCGGCAAGCCGGACGAGGTGACCTTCACCGAATGCGCGGGCAGGGGCAAAGCGTACGCCGAGCAGTACCGCTTCCACTATGCCTACAAGAGCGGCCTGAACGTCTGTGCGGAGGCGGCCTGGTTCAACGCGGCGATTCCGTTCACCGCGCGCTGGCGCGTGTACTTCGAGCGCGGCATGCTGATCTGCGATGCAAACGGCGTGACCGGCTATGCGGATGACGGCGAGGTGACGAGGTTCGACGTGAGCGAGCCGGTTCAGGTGGACTGCGGCATCAACCTGGGCAGGAGCGGCTGGTTCCTCCGGGAGCTTTCGCACCTGCTTGACTGCGCGAAGCGCGGCGAGCCGTCCCCGCTGGTGCCCAAGCAGCGGGTGCTCGACGTGGTGGAAATCCTTGAAAACATCTGACGCAAGATCAGCAAGAGGCGCTGCGGGAAGGACCTGCAGCGCCTCGTTTGACACATGCGGTTATTTGGACAGCGCTTTGTTCAGCCAGGGAAAGGTGAGCGGCCAGATGCAGCCGGCGAATGCGACCACGAGGAAATAGCGCACGCCGTCGGCCAGATAGTGACCGCCGAACAGCGCTTGAAGCGGGGCCTTTGCGCCCGCCTTGATGCCTGCCAGAAGCACGAGGCCGGCGATGAGCTTGACCGCCTGAACGGGAAGCGGCGCGCGTGTGTCAAAGCGGATGATCCTGTGGTCGAGCTCCCAGGTCATGAGCAGGCCCAGCATGCAGCCGAGCAGGGTGTAGGCGTTTTTCGTGCCGTGGGCGAGGTTGTCCGTGTCCACGCCCGCGGGGAAGGGGAAGAGCAGCACGAACGCGAGGTACGCGGCGGAGAGGAGCACCATGCCGACAAGCAGCGGACGCATGCGCCGGGGATCGTCGCAGGCGCTGTGCAGGAGGGGATAGAGCCCGAACACCAGCGCCAGCGCGAGGAGCGCCGATACGCCGACGTCCCAAGGGGTGTGCACGCCCAGATACATGCGCGAGAGCGGCACCAGCACGCAAAGCGCGATGCAGGGGATGCGGACCGCCCTGCGGCTCGTCCATCGGGCGACCGCGCCGTAGACGCCGACGCTCGTCTGCGTGTGGCCGCTGGGGAAGGAATAGCCTGTCGCCCCGGCGCGCGCGCTTTCCACGATGGTGAAATCCGGATCGCGCACCCAGGGCCGCGGGACGCGGAAGAGCAGCTTGAGCAGCTGGTTGAGCGCCGTGCCCAGCAGACCCACGCACAGCAGGTAATAGCCCTCCCTCTTGTCAACGCACCAGAAGAGCAGAAGGCCGAAGACGATGAACAGCGTCTCCTCACCGAAATGCGTGATCAGGGAAAAGAAGCCGCTGAGGACCGGCGTGCGGATGCTCTCGAGAAAATACAGCAGGGGCATGGCAGTTCTCCTTTGCTCAGGTGTGGATGATTGCCACATTATGATAGCATATTCGTAAAGAAATTGTCAATTCTGCGTAAAATCAGCTTGACAGCATTGTGCTCCTGCGCGTACAATAAGCATAAATGAATGGGGCGCTTTTGTGAACCGACAGGAAAGCGCCCGAAAACAAAAAGGAGGAACCCCATCATGAAGAAGTTTTTTGCGCTGATGCTCGCGATGATGCTGCTGGTGACCGCCTCTGCGGCGCTGGCCGACGGCAGCCTCGTGGTCTACTCTCCGCATGACGCGGACCCGCTGAACGCTGGCGTGACGATGTTCCAGGCTGCGTATCCGGATATCGACGTGCAGGTCATCGCGGCCGGCACCGGCGAGCTGTGCCAGCGCATCGTGGCTGAGAGCGAGAATCCGCAGGGCGACGTCCTCTGGGGCGGCGGCGCGGACACCCTGGCCGGCTATGTGGACTACTTTGATGCGTATGTCTGCGCGAACGACGACGTGATCGGCGACGCGTACAAGGATGCGGACGACATGTGGATCGGCGAGTCCCCGCTGCCGATGGTCTTCATCTACAACAAGAACCTCATCGCTGAGGAAGACGTGCCCAAGACCTGGGACGACCTGTGCAACGAGGCCCTCAAGGGCAAGATCGCGTACGCTTCCCCGGCGAAGTCCGGCTCCGCGTACACCCAGCTGTGCACCATGCTCTTCTCCAAGGACACCATCGACGAGGGCTGGGAGCTGGTCTTCAACTTTATCAAGAACCTGGACGGCAAGGTGCAGGATTCCTCCGGCAACTGCCATAAGCTCGTCGCTTCCGGCGAATACGCTGTGGGCGTGACCATCGAGAAGTCCGCTGTGCTCTACAACGACAACCCGGATATCGCCTATGTGTATCCGGAGAAGAACTCCGCGGTGCCGGACGGCGTGGCGCTCATCAAGAACTGCCCGAACCCGGACAACGCCAAGCTGTTCATCGACTACGTCACCGGCCTTGAGTGCCAGACCGCGCAGAACGCCGACTGGGCCCGCCGCCCGGTCCGCAGCGACCTGACCCCGGTTGGCCTGGTTGGCCTGGATACCCTCGACCTGGGCAACTACGACTTTGCGTATGCCGCCAAGAACAAGGCCGAGATCGTGGAGAAATGGAACGACCTGACCATCGAAGCTGAGGAGTAATCTGTATTGCGACTGATGGGGGACACTCGGTGTCCCCCTTCTTTTGCTGTATGGTCGATGTTGCCGCCGGCAGTCTGCCGGCGATTCTGGCGGCGCGCCCGCCCAATGGAGAGAGGTACTGAAATGAGCAACGAAGTCATCATCAAAAATGCTGTCAAGCGCTACGGTGATTTTACCGCGCTGCACGGCGTGTCCCTGAACATCGAAAAGGGCGAGCTCTTCACCCTGCTGGGACCGTCCGGCTGCGGCAAGACGACGCTTCTGCGCATGATCGCCGGCTTTAACTCCATCGAGGGCGGCGATTTCTACTTTGGCGAAAACCGGATCAACGACGTGCCCGCGCACAAGCGCGACATCGGCATGGTCTTCCAGAATTACGCAATCTTCCCGCACCTGACCGTCGAGGAGAACGTGGCCTACGGCCTCAAGGCGCGCAAGGTGGACAAGAAGGAGATCGACCGCCGCGTGAAGGAGGCGCTGGAGCTGGTGCAGATTGCGCCGCTGGCCTCGCGCAAGCCCAGCGAGCTCTCCGGCGGCCAGCAGCAGCGCGTCGCGCTGGCCCGCGCGTTCGTCATCGAGCCGAGCGTGCTGCTGATGGACGAGCCGCTCTCCAACCTGGACGCCAAGCTGCGCGTGCAGATGCGCTCCATCATCAAGAAGCTCCAGCGCCGTCTGGGCATCACCACCATCTACGTCACGCACGACCAGGAGGAGGCGCTGGCCATCTCCGACCGCATCGCCGTCATGAACCAGGGCAGGGTCATGCAGGTCGGCACGCCGAGCGAAATCTATGCCAAGCCGGAAAACCCGTTCGTCGCGGGCTTCATCGGCGTGAGCAACTTCCTCAACTGCGACGTGACGAAGTGCGAAAATGGCGTGGCCAAGGTCTCCATCAAGGGCGAATTGGATATCGACGTGCCGGTGAGAAAGAGCTATACCGGCAAGGCCCAGCTTTCCGCCCGGCCGGAGCAGCTTTTCTTCTCGGAGGCGGGCATGCCGGGCAAGGTGATGTTCTCCACGTTCCTGGGCGACTTCATCGAGTACGAGGTGGAGTTGGACGACGGACAGATGCTCATCATCAACGAGTACACCAAGGATACCGCCAAGGTGCACGCGGTGGGCGAGAAGGTCTTCATCAGCTTCGACGCCACGCGCATCAGCCTCTATGACGAGGCGGAGGAGGTGCTTTCCAAGTGACGGATCGCCCGCGCCGGAAGATCAAGCTCGACTTCTGGTTTTTCGTCAAGGCCGGCGTGATCCTCGCGCTGTGCCTGTTCATCATCTATCCGTTTTATACCATCCTGACCAAGAGCGTCTTTTCAAGCAAGGTGGAGGGCGTCACGCTGTACAACTTCCAGCGCTTCTTCACCAAGAAATTCTATTACCGCACGCTGCTGCGCTCGCTGGTCATCTGCTCGTTCACGACGCTCTTTGCCTGCATCATCGGCGTGTTCATCGCTTACGTCATGACGCGCTACAACGTGCTGGGCAAGAACGTCCTGCACGTGTTCATCATCCTGTCGCTGATGAGCCCGCCGTTCATCGGCGCGTATTCCTGGATCGTGCTGCTGGGCCGCAACGGCCTGGTGACGCAGGCGCTTACGGCGCTGGGCTTGCCCGCGCCCACGATCTACGGACGAAACGGCATCATCTTCGTGTTCACGCTGCACCTGTTCCCGTATGTGTACTTGTACACCTCCGGCGCGATGAACAGCATCGACTCCTCGCTGGAGGAGGCGGCGGAGAACCTGGGCATGAACAAGCTCAAACGCATCATGACCATCACGCTGCCGGTCGTGCTGCCGTCCATTCTGGCGGGCTGCATCATGGTGTTCATGACCTGTCTGGCGGACTTCGGCACGCCGATGCTGCTGGGCGAGGGCTACACCGTGCTGCCTGTGCTCGTGTACAATGAGTACATGTCCGAGAGCGCGACGGACCCGTACATGGCCTCCGCGCTGTCGGTCGTCATCGTGGCCTGCTCGATGGTCATGCTGGCGCTTCAGAAGCTGGTGGTGGAGAAGAAGAACTACACCATGAGCACGCTGCGCCCGCCGCAGGAGACGCAGCTGCACGGCGTGAAGCGCTTCCTGGCCTCCTTCCCGGTGTATCTGGTCATCTTCTTTGCGCTGCTGCCGCAGATTGTGGTGGTGTGCCAGTCGTTCGTGGAGCGCAGCTTCTCGGGCGTGGTGCAGGGCGTCAACCTCAACAACTACCGCGCGATCCTCAAGCGCCTGGGTCAGAACATCTTCAACACCTATGCGTTCTCGCTGGTGGCGATCGTGTTCATCGTCATTCTGGGCATCCTGATTTCCTATGTCCTGGTGCGCAAGAAGGGCAAGGCGGCGACCGTCATCGACACGCTCATCATGTTCCCGTATGTGATTCCGGGCTCTGTTCTGGGCATCGGCCTCATCGTGGCGTTCAACCGCAAGCCGCTGATCCTGGTGGGCACGGCGGCGATCATGATCATCTCCTACATCGTGCGCAAGCTGCCCTACACGGTGCGCTCGGGCAGCGCGTTCCTGTATCAGATGGATCCGTCGGTGGAGGAGGCGTCCATCAACCTGGGCGTATCCCCGATGAAGACCTTCTTCACCATGACGGCGCGCATGATGCTGCCGGGCATCATGTCCGGCGCGGTGCTCAGCTGGATCACCTGCATCAACGAGCTGTCCAGCTCCATCATGCTTTACTCGGGCAAGACCTCGACGATTGCGGTCGCGATCTATCAGGAGGTCGTCCGCATGAGCGACGGCACCGCTGCGGCGCTGGCGACGATCCTCTCGGTGACGACGGTCATCTCGATGCTGATCGTGTTCAGGGCCACGAAGGGCAAGGTCAAGATCGTTTAACCGCGACAGCTGCGCCGCAGGGCATTGCCTGTCCGGATTCTGCGAAAGGCGAGGAGGATAAGACATTGAATATCGCTCTGCTGGCGGCGTCTGCGGTTTGTATTGCGGTCGTAATTTTATCGGGGGGGTTACTAGACTTCTCTCATGCGGATGCCCGGCGAATGACGCTGGGGATGGCGAACGGAAGGATGCGATGCATTGCGGCAGGCGCGGCTGCGCTGGTGACGCTCAGCTGTATGCTGCCCATGGGGCTTTCGCCGAAATACAACGGAGAGGACCCGGAGCACAGAAACCAGTATGAGCTGATTACCGAGGCATTCCTTGCGGGCCAGCTGAGTTTTCAATATGACAACATCGATCCGCGACTTCAGGCGATGGAGAATCCTTACGATGCCGAGGAACGGGAGCGGCTGGGCGTCTATTATTACTGGGACCATGCGTTTTACGACGGGCAGTACTACATGTACTTCGGCGTCGTGCCCGTGCTGCTCGCCTTTTTGCCGTACCGCCTGATCACCGGCAAGGCGCTGGCGGGCTATCACGTCACGCAGCTGTATACGGGTGTGTTTATCGCAGGGGTGTTTGCGCTGTTCTGGCTGCTCGGCAGGAAGTTCCTGAAGAGGATGCCGCTTTCACTGTATTTGCTCCTGAGCGCGGCAGTCTCCTATCTGAGCGTCTGGAATGCTGTGGCAACGCCTCAGCTGTACAGCATGACCATCATCTGTGCGCTGGGGCTGGCCGTGTGGAGCCTGTACTGCTTTGCCCGGGCGGTCTTTTGCATCGAAAACGAGAACCGTGCGATCGCCTGTGCGGCGCTTGGCTCGCTGCTCGGCGCGCTGGTTTTTGGATGCAGACCGACGGTTGGCTTTTTCAATCTGCTCGTGTTGCCTCTGCTTGGCGTTTTTCTGAACAAGCATCGGCTGAATGCGCGCTTGGCGTGCAAGCTGCTCCTGGCGGCGCTGCCGTATGTGCTTGTGGCCGCCGGGCTGATGTGGTACAACTGGGCGCGCTATGATAACCCGTTTGAGTTTGGACAGGCGTATCAGCTCACGGTGACGGATCAGAGCGGGTATGGCAGCATGCTCTCGCACTTCAGCCTTCCTGCGCTGCTCTCCGGTCTGCGGTACTATCTGCTCAATCTCCGCACGCCGGACATCCTGCCGTCGAATGGCCTGCTGATCACCTTTCCGGTGCTGACAGCTGGATTGTTTTGCCTGGACAGGAAGAGCAGAGCCGTTCTGCGGGAAAAGCAGCTGACGCCGTTTGCCGCTGTCCTGATGCTTTCCGTCCTGGTGATCATCGTCTTCGATCTTCTGTGGGCGCCGCATCCCACACCGCGATACAGAATGGATTTCTCCTGGCTGCTGGGCATCGCGGCGTTCATCATGATCGGCTGCGCCTGCGAGCGGCGGGAGAATCCTGCGAGGTTCAGCCGGATCATCGGCGTGCTCTGCCTGGTCACGATGGCTGCCGCTGTCCTACTGGCGCTGTATCCGCAGGGACAGAACTTCACGGAGTATTATTCCGCGGAGATCAAGGCGCTTCTTGGGCTGCGCTGAGGAGTACGCGCCACGTCATGAAAAGTGCGCGGCGTCCGCAGGTGCTCACGGCTGTCGATTCATGTGCGCTATGCTAAGCGAAAGCCTCTCCGATTTTGTTTGGAGAGGTTTTTTGCCTTATAGAAAATTGCACACTGAAAACCGTGCAGCGGACACGGCCTGATTTTTGGATCAAGAGGCGAAAATGGGCTTGACTCTCCCATGGTGGCAGGCCGTAAAATGGGTGCATGAGCTCAGAAAACAGGTTGAAGAGGGATCCCTATGCTGAAAATCGGAGAATTTTCCAAGCTGACCAGAGTCAGTATCCGCATGCTTCGTCACTACGACGAGATCGGTCTGCTTCGCCCGACGGAGACGGACGCGTTTACCGGCTATCGCTATTACAGCGAAAAGCAGCTGCCCGTGGCAGGCCGGATTGCGGCGTTCAAGGACATGGGCTTCGGCCTGGCGGACATCCGCACGCTGCTTGACGCGTATGACGACAAGGAGACGCTGGAAACGCGGCTGATGGACAAGAAGGCGGCGCTTCAGGACGAGCTCCGGCAGATGGAGAGGCGGATACGGCTCCTTGAAACAGCCTTGGAACGGCTGAGAAAGGACGATGATACCATGCAATACGATGTAACCCTCAAGACTTTTCCGGAACGCTATGCGGCGACGATGCGCATGAATATCCCGACCTACGACGCGGAAAGCATGCTTTGGAGCACCCTTGTGCGTGAGACGGCGCCGCTGAACATCGTGCCGGATGATCCCTGCTATTGCTGCGTGGTCTATCACGACAAGGAATACAGGGAATATGACATCGACGTGGAGGCGCAGAAGACGGTGAAGGGGCGCTATCCGGATACGGAGCACGTCAAATTCAGGATGCTGCCGCCGGTCACCGTGGCTTCGGCGGTCTGCAAGGGCTCTTACAGTCAGCTGGATGCGGCGATGACGGCGGTCGCCAGCTGGGTGACGGACAACGGATACGCGTTTGACGGCCCGGCGTTCAACATCTACTATGTAAGCCCGCATGAGACGGATGACCCGAACGAGTTCGTCACCGAGATTTGCTACCCGGTGAGAAAGGAAGCTTAATCCCGCATTCCGGCCCTGAATCAAGCCGCTCCCACCCGTTTGCGGGTGGGAGCGGCTGCGTTTATTCCCGGATGCACTTGATTCTCTTGACCGCTGACTCGTCCGGCGTGACGTAGAGCGTGCGCTGGTGCGTGTAGATCACGAAGCCTGCGGGCGTGCCGCCGGGCTTTTTGATGTAGCGGCGCAGCGTCGCATCGATGGGCACCTGTGCGGAGCGCATGCCCTTGGAGTAATACGCCGCCAGCATCGCGGCCTCCTGAAGCGTCGGCTCCGGCACGTCGGCGGCGTGCACCAGCACATGCGAGCCGGGCATCTTCTGCGCGTGCAGCCAGAGCTCGTCGCCCCGGGCGCCCATGGTCAGACGCTCGTTTTGCAGGGCGTTTTTGCCGACCTCGATCTCGATGCCGTCGCTGGAGAGGAATTTCATCGGCTGGGACGGCGCTTCCTTGCGCGGCTTCACGCGGGAGACCGTGCGGCGTACATGGCCGGACTGCTCCAGCATGCCCCGCAGCTCGGCAAGGCCCGCTGCATCCGTGCACTTGCGCAGATCGTCCTCCATCTGCTCCAGATAGGCGAGCTCCTGCTCGGTTTTCGCCTTCTGCTCAGCGGCCAGCGTGCGCGCGCCGCGGGCCTTCTGATAGAGCTTGAAATAGCGCTGGGCGTTCTGCGCGGGCGAGAGGGATACGTCCATGGGGATATCGATCGGCTCGCAGGCTTCGGAGTAGAAGTTCTCCACGCGCGCGACGGGTTCGCCCTTCTTCAGCCGGTAGAGGTTCGCCTGAATCAGCTCGCCCTTCTGGCGGTATTCCTCCATGCGCGCCGCGCTCTCCAGCGCCTCGTTCTGGATGGCGATTTTCTTTTCACAGCGCTCGATGTGGTTCTTGAGCGTGTGCGCGAGGGAGCTGGCGCGCTGGTTCATGCGGTCGCGCCGGTCGCGCTCGTAGAAGTACGCGTCCAGCGCGGCGCTGGGGCTGTCGGCCTGCGCCGTCTTCGCCAGCGGCAGGTGCAGCTGCGCGAAGGGATACACGTCCGCCGGGGAGCCGTCCTCTGCGAGCGTGATCACGCACGGGCCCAGCTGCGGCATGGCTTCAAGGTAGGTGTGCAGCTGCTCGGCGGTGCGCCCGATGTCAAGCTCCTGAACGAGCGCGGAGGCGTCCAG
>JBJEUH010000119.1:0-20543 GCA_051883735.1 Candidatus Ventricola sp. | reverse complement strand
GCTGCGCAGACGGACGCGCTCTCGGGCTGGACGCTCGACGCGCAGGGCGGGCTGCTCCCGTGGGTTCGCGATGCGGCGGGGCGGCTGACCCCGTGGCCGACGGATGACGCGGGACAGGCGCTGTCCTTTGCGCAGCTTCGGCAGAGGTGGCAGGGGCTGCTGGACGCGCTCTCCCCGCTGCTGACGCTGGCGGCTTCCCAGCCGTCCTTCGTCCTGTATCCCGAGATGGAGATGCCGACGCAGGAGATCGACGGCCAGACGTATATCGGCATGGTCGAGGTGCCCTCGCTGGAGCTTTCGCTCCCGGTCATCAGCGAATGGACATATCCGCGGCTCAAGAAGGCGCCCTGCCGCTATACCGGCTCCATTTACAGCAAGGACATGGTGATCTGCGGGCACAACTACGATCGCCACTTTGGCCGGCTCAAGGATCTCGCCGTGGGCGACGAGGTACGCTTCACGGACATGGACGGCAATGTGTTCATCTATTCCGTCTGCGGGATGGAGCAGCTCCAGAAGTACGCCGTGGAGGAGATGCTGGCAGGGGAGTGGGATCTGACGCTCTTCACCTGCACCAAGGGCGGGCTCACGCGCGTGACGGTCCGCTGCAGGCTGGAGCGCTATGTCGTCGGGAGCGGCTCAGACGCCGCCGCGGCGCAGGAATGAGGCGGCGCGCCTGCCCGCGAGCCGCCGCACAGCCTCCCCAGATTTTCACCTTTTCAAAAAACCCGGGAATTCTTTGAAGTTTCTGTTTTACAAGGCAACAGGATTGTTGTATAATATTCAGGCAAATGCAAAACTGGGCAGGGAAAGCAAAGACGATCTGTCCAGATGAGGAGTGTTTACCTATGAGCCGAATGATTGGTACTGTTTCCATGGGCGTGCGTGCGCCCATCATCCGCGAGGGCGACAACCTGGTGGAGATCGTCACCGGTTCCATTGTGGAAGCGATGAAGGAGGACGGACTGAAGCCGCGCGATCGTGACATCGTCGCCATGACCGAAGCGATTGTGGCCCGCGCGCAGGGCAACTACGCCACCGTCGACAACATCGCCGACGACGTGCGCGCCAAGCTCGGCGGCGAAACCATCGGCGTGATCTTCCCGATCCTCAGCCGCAACCGTTTCGCCATCTGCCTGCGCGGCATCGCCAAGGGCGCAAAGAAGGTCGTCCTGATGCTCAGCTACCCGTCCGACGAGGTGGGCAACCACCTGCTGGACCTCGACCTGCTCGACGAGAAGGGCGTCAATCCGTACAGCGACGTGCTGACCCTGGAGCGCTACCGCGAGCTGTTCGGCTACATCAAGCACCCGTTCACGGGCGTTGACTACGTCGAGTACTACTCCGAGCTGATCCGCGAGATGGGCGCCGAGGTGGAGGTCATCTTCGCCAACGATCCGCGCGCGATCCTCAGGTACACCAAGAACGTGCTGGCCTGCGACATCCACACCCGCGCGCGCACCAAGCGCCTGCTCAGGGCCGCCGGCGCAGAGCGCGTGTTCGGTCTGGACGAGATCCTGAACGCCCCGGTGAACGGCAGCGGCTGCAACGAGCGCTACGGCCTGCTGGGCTCCAACAAGTCCACCGAGGACAAGGTCAAGCTGTTCCCGCGCGACTGCCAGGACCTCGTGGAGCAGATTCAGGCGAAGCTGCTGGAGATCACCGGCAAGCACATCGAGGTCATGGTCTACGGCGACGGCGCGTTCAAGGACCCGGTCGGCAAGATCTGGGAGCTGGCGGACCCGGTCGTCTCCCCGGCCTACACCTCCGGCCTGGAGGGCACGCCCAACGAGCTCAAGCTCAAGTACCTGGCCGACAACGACTTCGCCGATCTGTCCGGCGAGGCGCTGCGCGACGCCATCAAGGGCAAGATCCAGCAGAAGGACGGCAGCAGCCTGGTGGGCAACATGGCCGCCCAGGGCACGACCCCGCGCCGCCTGACGGACCTGATCGGCTCCCTGTGCGACCTGACCTCCGGCTCCGGCGACAAGGGCACCCCGATCATCTACATCCAGGGCTACTTCGACAACTACACCAACGACTGATCGCGAGACTGATCGCGATCCGGGAAGCTCCGCAGCGCTGCGGGGCTTCTTTTTTGACGTGCGGAGAATTTGCATGAAATAACACAAAAAATGTCAAAATGCCATCTTGCCAAATCGGACGGCCCCTGATATAATGTCGAAGATTTAGGATTTTTTTCACCCGACAACTTCACAGGAGGACAAAGCAATGAAAAACAACAGCAACCGTCTTGCCGTCAAAATGCTGATCTCCATGGTCGCCGGTATCGTCGTTGGCCTGATCTTCATGGCCATCCGCGAGAGCCTCGGCGCGGGCTCTGCTGCCTGGCAGACCATCAACAACTGGCTCTTCCAGGACATCACCGCCGCAGGCGCAGAGAAGGCCGTGGGCCTGTTCTACATCGGCGGTCAGCTCTTTGTCAAGTCCCTCCAGCTGGTCATCATCCCGATGGTCTTCACCTCCATCGTGCTGGCGATCGGCACCATCCGCGACGCAGCGACCCTGGGCCGCGTCTCCGCGAAGACGTTCTGCTGGTTCCTGTTCACCAGCGCCTGCGCGCTGCTGATGGCGGGCTTTGTCGGGCTGATCTGCTACAACATGGGCCTGTTCAACACCACGATCGAGGGCATTGCCGCCTCCACCGGCTCCACCGGCGCCAACCCGCTCAACGTGCTGCTGAACGCGATGCCCAACAACCTGGGCGCGACGATCAGCACCAACTCCAGCATTCTGGCGCTGATCGTCGTGGCTGTGATCGTCGGCCTGAGCCTCAACGCGAAGGGCTATGACGCAGACTGCGTGATCAACCGCCTGTGCCGGGAGATCAGCGATATTGTCGTGGTGTTCCTCAACTTCGTGGTCAACAAGTTCGGCCCGGTCGCGGTCTTCATGCTGCTGAGCCGCACCTTCGCGACCTATGGCACCGATTACCTCAAGCCGGCGGCGGCGTACGTCGTGCTGGCGGTGGTGCTGCTGCTGGTCTACCTGTTCATCGTCTATCCGCTCATCGTGGCGGCGACGACCAAGCTCAATCCGATCACCTATCTGAAGAAGATCTTCAAGGTCATCGTCTTCGGCTTCTCCACCAGCTCCAGCGCGGCGACCCTGCCGCTGAACACCGAGACCAACGTGAAGGAGCTGGGCGTGGACAGCCAGATGGCCTCCTTCGTCCTGCCGCTGGGCATGACCATCAACATGGACGGCACCGCGATCATGCAGGTCATTGCGACGCTGTTCCTGGCGGGCGTGGGCGGCTACGAGGTGAGCGTCGGCTCCCTGTTCCTGATCATGATTCTCGCGCTGGTCGCCTCCGTCGGCACTCCGGCCGCTCCGGGCGCGGGCGCGGTCGTGCTCTTCACGATCCTCTCCGGCATGGGCTTCACCGGCGAAGCGGCCATGATGGGCTACACCCTGATCCTGGCGATCAACCGCCCGATCGAAATGCTGGTGACCTCCCTCAACTGCGTGGGCGACTCCGTCGCCGCCATCGCCGTGGCCAAGAGCGAGGGCAAGCTCGACGAGGATATCTTCAACGCCTGATCGACAACGGCATACAGCGCAGCCCCGCGGAATTCCGTGGGGCTGCTTTTTAAGCGTGTGTAAAATGGCTTGATCCGCGCATCGTCTTTTCCGCCCTGACTTTGCCTTGTTCCGTTCAACGTACCGTGAGCAACGCCTCACTTCACTCGGCTTCGCCAAAGCGAAAAATCTGATGCGCTCTGTTAAGCATTTCCATTGCGAATGAGTATCAAACGTCCTTCTTCGCTTCGCGCATGTGAGGGCAATGGGAAATGGAATCCGTATCAGGCCATTTCGCAGCCCGACCGGTCCGGCCCGGTTTGGCCGGAGACGTAGCCGGCGCGGTAGGCCATGTTGATCTCGCGCAGCTCGCGCCGCCCCTCGATGTAGTCCTGGTACATCTCGTACATGCCGGCGGCGCAGCCCTCGCAGGAGGCCTCGATCGCGCCGAGGGAATCGGCGACGATCTGCTCGCGCTCCTCGCGGGTGGTGTCCTTGATGAGAATGCTGGTCATAATGAACCTCCTTATGCGTCCTTGTCCCGCTTGCGGGCCAGATAGACGTCGAGCTTGTCCTTCATTCTGTCGGGCATTTCGCGCTTCACAGGGAAATGCTGGGCATTCGCCATCGCATCGACGAACGCGCTGATGAAATCGATATCCCGGGCGAGCTGCGCGGCGCTCATCACTTTGAGCGTGTCGTAGCGGTTGTGGATGGTTGCGGTGTTGTGCGGCGCGAGGCGCGCGAAGGACACAGCCGGCACGCCCTTGTCCGCGAACGGCGTGGAGTCGCTCGAATAGACGTCCTGGCGTGCCTTGAGGCTGAAGCCCGAGAGGGAGGAGAGGTACTCGATGAAGTGCATCAGGCGTTCCTCGGACGTGCACACGGCGTTGAAGGGTCCCATGATCGAGCCGATCATGTCGAGGTTCACATCGAGCGCGATCTTTGAAAGCGCTGCCTCGTGCGCGGCGCAGTACGCCTTGGAGCCGAGCAGACCGCGCTCCTCGCTGCCGCAGAAGATCAGGCGCAGGCCGCGGCGGCGCGGCTTTTCGGCCAACGCCTGCGCGACGCCAAGCAGGCCGATGCAGCCGGACATGTTGTCGTATGCGCCGGTGGAGAGCGGCCTGGAGTCGTAATGTGCGGTGAGCGCAATCCATTCGTCCGTCTCTCCGGGCAGCTCGCAGACGACGTTGTGGGACTGGCCCATGAACTCGTCCTGCTCAAGGACGATCCTGGCGGTCTGCGCGCCGGAGCGGACCAGCTCGATGGCGGACTTGGCGTTGATGTTCACGCCGGGAAGCTTCACGCCCTTGCTCACATAGGAACGCAGCTCGCGCTGGTCGATGTCCTCGTCGGCGTAGTTGGCGTTGCCGTCGTAGGTGATGAAGCCGGCGGCGCCGCTGGCCAGGACGTCCTGATACTTCCAGTAGCCGAGGAAGCCGTCCAGCAGCACGATCTTGCCCCTGCAGGCGGAGAGGGCGCAGGGGTTTGCCTCCGGCACATAGACAAGGGGCGCTTCGATTTCGCCGCTGCCGGCGCACAGATAGCCCTTGCAGGGAATCTCCCGGCCGTCGGCGGTCAGCATGGCGCGCTTCATCTTCGCCATCGGCACGTCGAAGGCCTCCAGATGCGCTAAAAAGCCGAGCTGCTCGCATTCGCCCATCAGATACCGGGCACAGGCCAGCTCCTGCTCGCTGCCGCCGGTGCGGACATAGGCGGTTTCGCGCAGGATGCGGTCGATCTTTTCTATTTGCATGAGAATACCTCCTATTCATCTCGGGATCTGCACTGATTATACTCGCAAAGCGGCGGGGCGGCAACGCGCTCAGCCGCCTTTTTCGTCAAACAGGAAACGGCGCTCCAAACCGCAGGGCGGCACGCTTTATTCTGTCGGGCTGTTCGGAGGCGCGGCGGGCACGGCCCGCTTTCTCCACGCGCGGATAAGGCCGAGCAGGCCGACGGCGTCCGCGGTGAACCAGCCGATGGGAATCGCCAGCCAGATGGCGGTCACGCCGAAGCGCGGCGCGAACGCGTAGGCGATGAGCACGCGCAGGCCGAGCGAGATGACGGTGAGCACGACGGACATGCCGGCGCGCTCCAGGCCGCGATAGGTGGCGTAGAGCAGAAAGAGCATGCCGATGCCGACGTAGAACACGCCCTCGATGCGCAGATAGCGCGCGCCGATGGCGAGAATCTCCGTTTCGGCGGGGTCGATGAACAGCGTGAGCAGCGGCCGGGCAAAGAGGAAGACGAGCGCGGAGACGAGCAGACAGAAGGAGAGCGAGAGCGCGCAGGCCTCGCGCAGGCCGCGGCGGACGCGGTCCGGCTTGCTGGCGCCGGCGTTCTGCGCGACGAACGTGGCAAAGCCGTTGGCAAAATCCTGCGCCGGGGAATAGGCGAAGGAATCGATCTTCACGCCCGCGGCGAAGGCGGCCATGGTCGCCACGCCGAAGCTGTTGACCAGGCTCTGGATCATCAGGATGCCGAAGTTCATGATGGACTGCTGGACGCTGGTGAGCACGCTGACGCTGGCGATGCGCGCAAGCAGCGCGCCGTCGCGGCGCAGATGCGCCCTGCCGGGATGCAGCGCGGGCATGCGCAGAAAGCACAGCGCGATGCCCACGGCGCTGAGCGCCTGCGCCATCACCGTGGCCGCCGCCGCGCCGGATACGCCCGCATGCAGCCCGAGCACAAGCAGCAGATCAAGCGCGATGTTCGCTAGGGTGGAGACGAGCAGAAACAGGAGCGGCGCGAGGGAATTGCCCACGCTGCGCAGCACGGCGGCGAGGAAGTTGTACAGGAAGACGAACGGGATGCCCGCGAAGACGACGCGCAGATACGCGGTGATATCGGGCACGACCTCGGGCGGGATGCGCATGAGCGAAAGGAGCGCGGGCAGCGCGGCATAGGATAAGGCCATCAGCAGCAGGGCGATCACCGCGATCATCACGAACGCGTTGACCACGGCGGTCTTCATGCGCTCCGGCCTGCCCTCGCCGTGGAGCTGGCTGAACACCACGCCGCTGCCCATGCACAGCCCCAGAAGCAGGCTGGTGAGCAGCACCATCAGGGAAAACGCGCTGCCCACGGCGGCCAGCGCGACGTTGCCCAGAAACCGGCCGACCACCCAGGTATCCACGATGTTGTACAGCTGCTGAAGCAGATTGCCGGCGATCAGCGGCAGGCTGAAGAGAATCAGCCCGCGGCGGATGGGGCCCTGCGTCAAATCCCTTTGCATAGACAAGCACTCCTGAGGCGTATTTTCTGCACAGCGCCGGCGGCATGCCGGTTTGCCCACCCATTATAGCAGATCCGGCGCGGCATGGAAAGGAGAAAGCGATTGACGCGGAACGCTGCGGCGCGATACAATAGAGCCAGCAACACACGGGAGAGATGAAGCATGAAAATCAAAGCGGTGATCTGGGATCTGGACGGCACGCTGCTCAACACGCTGGACGATCTGGCGGCGAGCGTGAACGCGGCCCTTGAGCAGAACGGCATGCCCCTGCGCAGCACGCAGGAGGTGCGCGCGTTTGTGGGCAACGGCATCCGCAATCTGATGATGCGGGCGGTGCCGGGCGGCGAAACGAACCCGGCGTTTGAAAAGGCGCTGGAGGACTTCACCCGCCACTACGGCGCGCACAGCCGGGACAGGACGCGGCCCTACGACGGCGTGCTGGAGATGCTGGACAAGCTGTCAGAAGCGGGCGTGAAGCACGCGATCGTGTCCAACAAGATCGACTTCGCGGTCAAGCAGCTCAGCCGAGCCTACTTCGGCGAGCGCATGTGCGCCGCCATCGGCGACGATCCCTCGCGCGCGAGAAAGCCCGCTCCGGACAGCGTGCTGGCTGCGATGCGCGAAATGGGCGTGACGGCGCAGGAGACGGTGTACGTCGGCGATTCGGATGTGGACGTGATCACGGCGCGCAACGCGGACGTCGCGTGCGTGGCGGTGCTGTGGGGCTTCAGGGACGAGGCCTGCCTGAAGGCGGCGGGCGCGCAGCGGCTCGCACGCACGCCGGAGGAGCTGCGGGAGATCATCGAGCGGCTATGAGCAGAACCTATGACGCGATTCTGCTGCTGGGGTATGAGCTGGACGGGCAGGACCGGGCGGCGCAGGAGCTCTGCCAGCGCGTGCAGGCGGCGGCTTCGGCCTACGTGCAGGGCCAATCGAGGGTGATCGTCGCGTGCGGCGGCGCCGCGCCGGGACATGATATCACCGAGGCGGCGGTGATGGCGCGGCTGCTTCGTGAGGCCGGCGTGCCGGAGGCAGCCGTGGTGCTGGAGGATCAGTCCCAGAACACGATGGAGAACATGCGCTTTGCGGCGCAGAAGCTCGGCGGCGCGAAGGGCAGGCGCGTGCTGGTCGTGACCAGCGACTATCATCTGCGCCGCGCGGTGATGACGGCCCGGCGCGTGGGCTTTCGGGCGAAGGGCTGCGCGGCGGTGCTGGCGCATGACGACCCCTGGAAGAAAAAGCGAAGCCAGGAGCTAGCTTATACAGTGGACCTGCTGATGGGCTGGCAGGACGAGGGCAGGAGCCGCCCGCAGTGGACGTACGCGCTGTTCGATCTCGTATTCGGCAAAAAGCAGGCATGATGCCGGCTGCATCGCCGACAAGAATCTGCGAACCCCACAGCCATGTGCTCGGAGCTGGAACCCGGCAGAAGAATTTCCATCAATCAAGATGAAAAAAACGCTTGACTCTGACGCTGCGTCAGGCTGTATGCTGTTCCTGTTCCCGGCCGGGACAGGAAACACAGAACAGAGAGAAACGGGGCGTTGTCATGAAAAAAGCAGGGTGCTGGTCCATCGGCGAGGCGGCTGCCCGCGCGGGCGTGAGCGTGCGCACGCTGCGCCACTACGACGCGATCGGGCTGCTCGCGCCCAGCGAGGTCACGCAGGCGGGCTACCGACTCTATGACGAGGCGGCCATGGCCAGGCTGGAGCAGATCCTCTTTTTCAGGGAGCTGGGATTTCCGCTGGAGCAGATCCGCGACATCATGGCCCATCCGGCCTACGACGCGCGGGACGCCATGCGCAGGCAAAGGGCGCTGCTTGAGATGGAGCGCGCGCGCATCGACGCGATGATCTCGCGGCTTAACGAGGCGCTGCTGGGACAGGGAACGCCCCGACCGGAGGTGTTTGACATGAAGGAAATTGAGCGGATGAAGGCGCAATACGCGCAGGAGGTCAGGGAGCGCTGGGGCGAAACGGCCGCATACGCGCAGAGCCAGGCGCGCACGGACGCATACGGCGCGGGCGACTGGGCGGACATCCAGAAGGGCATGGACGAGCGGATGGCGGCGTTTGCCGCCGTGCGGACGCTTGCGCCGGAGGATGCGCGCGTGCAGGCGCTGGTCGCGGACTGGCAGCAGTACATCACGGAGCACTTTTACGCCTGCACGGACGAGATCCTCGAGGGCCTCGGGCAGATGTACGAGGCGGACGGGCGGTTCAGGCAGAACATCGACCGCCACGGCGAGGGCACGGCGCAGTGCATGGCCCGGGCGATCGCGGCGTACTGCGCGGCGCGCAGGCAATGACATGGGAGGACAGCCGAAAGGCGTCCTCTTTTTGTTTCCGCAGGAAGCTGTGCCAAGAATTATGCGACATGCTCTGTTACTGAATCGGCGAGAGAATTTCGACCTGCCTTCACATTTCGTTCGAATTTCGCTGATACAATGCCCGTGAACGGAGGTAAGATCAGCATGAAAAGGATTTTGGCATGGATGGCGGTCTTCTGCCTGTTTGGCACGATGGCTCTGGCGGAGGATTCGGTGCAGCCGGAGCAGACGCAGCCGCAGGCTGCGATGGAATCGGCCGGCCCGGGCGGACGCCCGATGGGCGACAGGGGCGAACGCCCTGACGGCATGGGCGGCGGACGCGGCCAGGGCGGCGGCATGGCGCAGAGCGAGCCGGACGAGGAGCTGGAGGCGATCCTCGCGCAGGTACAGGATCAGTATCAGCTGCTGACCTTCACGGACCCGGAGACGGGCTTTGAGATGCAGTATGAGCTGTTCGTTCCGCAGGATTACAGCGCGGAGACCCGGTATCCCATGATCATGTTCATTCCGGACTCGCGCGCCGCGGGCCGGGAGCCGGAGTTCTCTTTGACGATCGGCTGGGGCGGCGTCGTCTGGGCGACGAAGGAGGAGCAGGCCAAGCATCCCTGCTTTGTGCTCATCCCCATCTTCACGGAGACGATCGTGAACGACAATTTTGAGACGTCCGATCAGATCGATACCGCTGTGCGGCTCATCGAATCGCTGACGCAGACGTATTCGATCGACACGAACAGGCTGTATACCACCGGCCAGTCCATGGGCGGCATGACGTCGTTCCACCTGAATGTGAAGTATCCGGAGCTGTTCGCCGCGTCGCTGTTCGTCGGCAGCCAGTGGAACAACGACATCCTCGACGTGCTGGAGAGCGATCGCTTCTTCTATATCGTATCGGCGGGGGACGACAAGGCGTCCACCGGCCAGAGCGGCCTGATGGCGGTCTTTGACCGCGACGGGGTCGCCTACACGCACGCTGAGTGGAGCGCGCAGGACGACGCCGAGGCGCAGGAGGCGGCCGTGCAGGCGATGCTTGACCAGGGGCTTAACGCCAACTTCGTCACCTTCACCAAGGGCACGACCCTGCCTGAGGGCGCGGGAGGCAGCGAGCATCTGACGTCGTTTGACTATGCGTACAAGCTCGAGAGCGTTCGCGACTGGCTGTTTGCCCAGAGCAAGTGACGGGCGCGCCGGGCGTGCCCTCCGGGGATGCGCAGAAAAGATGAACGACCGGCTTGACAGCGGTTTTTCGCTGGATTATAATAGGCCCGATCCCATAGAGCAGTCTTTGAGAGATCTTCAGGGCAGGGTGAAAGTCCCGACCGGCGGTACAGCCCGCGAACCGATCTGGTTGATCCGGTGAAACTCCGGAGCCGACAGTACAGTCTGGATGGAAGAAGAGCATATCTCCTTACACGTTTTTGCAATGCAGAACCGGCCCCTGATCGCTCAGCTTTCAGGGGCTGTCTGTTATGCGGAAATGCAAAGGCGCAAACCGCGCCGGAAGGAGAACCCCATGTCCCAGACAAAGCGCAACGCAGACGCGATGTTCAACCTGACCCGCTGCGGCCTGCTGGCCGCGATGGCCGTGATCCTGTACTACATCGAGATCCCGGTCGTGGCGTTTTACAAGCTCGACCTGTCCACGCTCCCGGCGATTCTGGCCGGCTTTGCGATGGGACCGCTGCAGGGCGCGGCGGTCGTCGTCCTCAAAAACCTGGTGCATGTGCTGGGCACGAGCACGGCGGGCGTGGGCGAATCGGCGGACATCCTGATGTCCTGCGCATTCGTCATCCCGGCGAGCCTGCTCTACCGCAGGGAGAAGACCCGCAAGGGCGCGCTCCGCGCGATGCTGGCGGGCGCGGCCGCGATGACGGTGGCCGGCGTGCTGGTCAACTACTTCATCCTCATCCCGGCCTATCAGGTGCTGATGAACCTGCCGCTTGAGGTGATCATCGGCATGGGCCAGAAGGTCTTTGGCTTCATCGACACGACGCTGGAGCTGGTGATCTGCATCACCGCGCCGTTCAATCTGTTCAAGGCGGCCGTGCTCAGCGGCACGACCTATCTGCTTTACAAGCGCGTCTCTCCGCTGCTGCATCAGCGCGGCGGCCGATGAGCGCGCCGACGAAGAAAAAATCGGGTGAATGCTGACTTGTATTCCTTACTGAGTCTTTCGGAAGAGCAGACGCAGCGCCTGGGCTATGCCCTGGGCGCTTGTCTGCGTGCGGGCGACGTGGTGCTGCTGGAGGGCGAGATGGGCGCGGGCAAGAGCGTGCTCACGCGCGCGGCGGCGCGCGGCATGGGCGTGGAGGGCCCGGTGCCCAGCCCCACGTTCACCATCCTCAACATCCACGAGGGGCGCTCGCTCAGGCTCTATCACTTTGACCTGTACCGCCTGGAGGGCGAGGACGCGCTTTACGAGATGGGCCTGGACGAGTACATCCCCGCCGCGGACGGCGCGTCGCTGATCGAGTGGCCGCAGATGGCGGCGGAGGCGATGCCGGGCGACGCGCTGGCGATCGACATCCGATACGCGATGGACGGCGGGGCGCGGGAAATCACGCTCACGCCGATGGGCGCGTTTGACGAGGCGCGGCTTGACGAGATTGTGAAGAAGATGGAGGACGGCCATGAAGATCCTGATGATTGATACCTCCGGCCCGGCGTGCGGCGTGGCGATCAGCCGGGACGGCCAGATCGTCTGCGAGATGCAGCTGACCAGCGGCAGGACGCACTCCCAGCGGGTGATGCCGATGGTGGATCAGGCGCTTGAGCTCAGCGAGATGGAGATTGGCGACGTCGATCTGTTCGGCGCGGTGGTGGGCCCCGGCTCGTTTACCGGCGTGCGCATCGGCGTGTCCACGGTGAAGGCGCTCGCGCATGCGGCGGACAAGCCCTGCATCGGCATCGACGCGCTGGAGGCCCTGGCGGCGAACGCCCTGGGCTTTGACGGGGTGATCTGCCCGATCCTCGACGCGCGCGCGCAGCAGGTCTACGGCGCGATGTTTGAAAGCGGCATGCCGCCCCGGCGGCTGATGGACGACGAGGCTGAGAAGCTGAGCCTGTTCCTTGACCGCGTGGAGGCGACGGGACGGGACGCGCTGTTTATGGGCGACGGTGTGGCGGCGATGCGGGACGCGATCGCACAGAGGCTGGGCGGCAGGGCGCATTTTGCGCCGGCGCAGCACCTGGGCCTTCGCGCGGCAAGCGCTTGCGCGCTGGCGCAGGCCTACGCCGGGGATGAAGCGAGGATAAAGGACTGCATGACGCTGCTGCCGCTGTATCTGCGCGCGCCGCAGGCGGAGCGCGAGCGCGCGGCAAAGCTGGCCGCGCAGCAGAAGGAGGAAAGCCATGGCTGAGCCGTTCGTCCGCGCGATCCGCGAGGAGGACGTTGGGCAGATTCACGAGATCGAGAAGCTCTGCTTTGCAATGCCGTGGAGCGAGGAATCGATCCTGCACGACGTGAAGGAGAACGTCGTGGCGCGCTGGCTGGTGCTCGACGACGGCGGGGGACGCGTGCTGGCGTACGCGGGCATGTGGTTTGTGCTCGACGAGGCGCACATCTGCAACGTCGCCGTGCACCCGGATTACAGGCGGCTGGGCTACGGCAAAAAAATCTTCGAGGCACTGATGCAGCTGGCCAGGGACAACTCCATGGCGATGATGACGCTGGAGGTGCGCCGCTCCAACCTCCCGGCGCAGCGCCTGTACCACGCGTGCGGCTTTCTTGACGTGGGCTACCGCAAGCGCTATTACGAGGACAACCGCGAGGACGCGCTCATCATGTATAAGGAGTTTGATTACGAACAGACTGAATCCGATGAGGACGAAGCGGAAAACTGATCGCGGCCCCCGAAGGACAATGGCACCAAGTCGCCGTTGCCCTCTTTTATTCTGACAAAAAATGGAGTATAATAGGAGAATCCAGAACTATGGGAAGGAATGGGGTTGTGAGCGGGAAGATGCAGCTTGAGGTTTGCGGCGCGAAGGTCGATTTGGTCATGAGCGGCAGCGGCGAGCGCGCCGCGCTGCTCCTGCACGGCTGGGGCTGCTCGGCGAAGATAATGGGAAGCGTGGCCGAGCTGCTGGAGAGCGGCATGCGCGTGGCCGCGATCGATTTCCCGGGCCACGGCAGGGAGGGCAAGGCGCTTCCGCCGCCGGAGCCCTGGGGCGTGCCGGAGTACATGGAGATGACGGCGGCGATCATCAGGCGGCTGGAGCTCGCGCCGTGCGACATCGTGGCGCATTCCTTCGGCGCGCGCGTGGCCATCCTGCTGGCGAGCACATATCCTGAGCTTGTGGGCCGCATGATCCTGACCGGCGCGGCGGGCATCCGCAAGCCGCAGACGGGCAGGGCGACGGCGAAGCAGCAGCTTTACAAGGGGCTGCGCGGCGCGATGAACACGCTCGACAAGACGCATCTGTTCGGCAGCCTGCCCGACAGGGGCCGCGAGGCGCTGGTGCAGAAATTCGGCTCGCCGGACTACCGCGCGCTGTCGCCGGAGATGCGCAAGACGTTCAACAAGGTCATTTCGCTGGATCTGACGGACCGGCTGGAGATGATCAAGGCCCCGACGCTCTTGTACTGGGGCGCGCAGGACACGGAGACCCCGCTGTGGATGGGTCAGCTGATGCAGGAGAGGATTCCGGACGCGGGCCTCGTCGTGGAGGAGGGCTGCGGCCACTTCGCCTATCTGGAGCAGAACGCGAAGTTCCTGCGCATCGCGCGCAGCTTCCTGCTGGAAGGGAGATAAGGCATGAACATCATTTTGAGCATCGCAGAGGCGCTGGTGCTGGCGGTCTGTCTGCCGGCTGGCGGCTGGCGGCTTTTGCACTATTTCCAGCTGGAGAGCTATCAGCTGCCGGGCTTTTACCGCAGCGTGAAGCGCAATGCGCAGAGGACGCTGATCCCGGGCGTGGCGATGGCGGCCGCAGGCGTTGCGGCGGCAGCGCTGCATGCGCCGGGGATCGTCTGCCTGGCGCTGGAGGCTGCGATGGCGGCGCTGCTGTTCGCGCGGGCAAGGAGGGAGAAGCTCAAGAAGCCCTTCGTCGTCACCGAGCGCGTGAAGCGCCTGATCGCCATGCACGCGGGCACGGCGTTCGTGATCGCGCTGATCGCGCGCGCGGCGTCGCCGGTGCTCATGTACCTGCTGCCGGCGTTTGAGGCGGTGCTCATCGCGCTGGCGGCCGTGTGCGCGCAGCCGATTGAAAAGCACATCAACCGGCAGTTTGTGGACGACGCGAAGAAGCGCCTTAAAAGCAACCCCAATCTGATCAGAATCGGCATCACCGGCAGCTACGGCAAGACGAGCACGAAGTTCCTGCTGCGCGACATCCTGTCGGTCCGATACAACGTGCTGGCGACGCCGTCGAGCTTCAACACGACGATGGGCGTGACGCGGGTCATCCGCGAGCAGCTGACGCCTGCGCATCAGGTGTTCATCGCCGAGATGGGCGCGCGCCACGTGGGCGACATCAGGGAGCTGGTCGATCTGGTACATCCGGGCATCGGCATCCTGACCTCGGTGGGCCCGCAGCACCTGGACACGTTCGGCACGATCGAGCGGATCAAGAACACGAAGTACGAGCTGATCGACGGCCTGCCGCAAAATGGCACGGCGATTCTGGCGCGGGACGGGGCAATCTGTGAAGAGCTCTACGCGCGCTGTCCGCTTGAAAACAAGTACATGCCGGGCGACCTGGTGCGGGCGAGCGACATGGAGTGGGGGCCGTTCGGCACGCGCTTTACGCTTGAGGACGTGAAAACCGGCGAGCGCGCACGCTGCGAGACGCGGCTGCTGGGCGAGCACTCCATCGCCAACCTGCTGCTGTGCTGCACGGCGGCGCGGGTGCTGGGGATGACCCTGCCGGAGATCGCGCAGGGCGTGGCGCGCTGCCAGCCGGTCGAGCACCGTCTGGAGCTCATCAGCGGCGGCGCGGGCGTGACGATCATCGACGACGCGTTCAACGCCAACCCGGTCGGCGCGCAGGCCGCGCTGCGGGTGCTCAAAAACTTCCCGGGCCGGCGCATCGTCATCACGCCCGGCATGGTGGAGCTGGGCGGCGAGGAGGCGGCGTTCAACCGCACCTTCGGCGAGCAGATGGCCGAGAGCGTGGACGTGGCGATCCTGGTTGGCAAAAAACACACGCAGCCGATCGTTGACGGGCTGCTTGCAAAAGGGTTCCCGCAGGAGACAATCCACGTGGTGAGCAGCCTGGAGGAGAGCACGAAGGTGCTGCACGCGATGATGCGCTCGGGCGACGTGGTGCTCTATGAAAACGATCTGCCGGACAATTACAGCGAGTGAGGAGCGATAAGAATATGAGCAAACTGAACATTGCGGTGATCTTCGGTTCCCGCAGCTGCGAGCACGACGTGTCCATCATTTCCGCGCTGCAGCTGATCGAGGCGGCGAAGACGGCCGGCTTTACGGTGACGCCGGTGTACATTTCCCGCGAGGGCCTGTGGTACACGGGCGAGGCGCTCACCAGCATCGAGACCTTCCGTGAATTCAACCCGATGGGCAAGGGCATCACCCGCGTGAACCTCGATGTGAGCGCGAACGCGGGCGACCTGTGGGCCTGGCCGCCGCAGCGCGCGGGCCTGTTCGCCAAGGTGCCGGCCCCCATCGCGCACATCGACGCGGCGATCCCCGTGCTGCACGGCCTGCACGGCGAGGACGGCACGGTGCAGGGCCTGCTGGAGATGGCGAACATCCCGTACGCCTCCTCCGGCGTGCTGGGCTCCGCCGTAGGCATGGACAAGATCGCGATGAAGCAGATGCTGCGCGGCGCAGGCTTCCCGGTGCTGGACTTCGTGTGGTTCACCCGCGACCAGCTCAAAAATGAACGCGAGGCCATCGTAGAAAGAATCGAGCGCGAGATCAAGTATCCGGCGTTCGTCAAGCCCGCCGCGCTGGGCTCGTCCATCGGCGTCTCCAAGGCGGCCAACCGCGAGGAGCTCGAAAAGGCGATCGACCTGGCAGCCTCCTATGACCGCCGCATCCTGGTCGAGGTGGGCATCAACAACCCGGTGGAGATCAACTGCGCGGCGCTGGGCTACGGCGAGGAGGTCCGCACCTCCGTGTGCGAGATGCCGGTGCCCTCGACCGGCGACAAGTTCCTCAACTTCTTTGAAAAATACCTGCGCAACGCGGGTACGAAGGGCGAGAGCAGCCGCGGCATGAAGAGCCTGTCCCGCGTGGTGCCCGCGCCCATCGGCGAGGAGCTGACGGAGCGCATCCAGCGGATGACCAGGGAGATCTTCAAGCTCCTGGACTGCCGCGGCACGGTGCGCATCGACTTCATTCTTGACGAGAACGACGTGCTCTATGTGAACGAGCCGAACACGATTCCGGGCTCCCTGGCGTTTTACCTGTGGCAGGAGTGCGGCGTGAGCTTCGCGCAGCTGGTGGAGATCATGGTGGAGGACGCGCTGCGCGCCCACGCCGACAAGAACACCAACGTCTTCGCCTTTGACTCGACGATCCTGCAGAAGGTCGCCGCGGGCACGAAGGGCAGCAAACGGTGAGCACTCCTTCCACCATCCTCCGGATGGTCCCCCTCCCTCATGAGGGAGGCATCAAAGCGCTTTGTCTAATGGAGAGTCTTTGTCTCTGACCCGTATTCTCCAAGGCTCCCTCATGAGGGAGCTGGCTGCCGCAGGCAGACTGAGGGAGTACATGCGGCGCGCTGTCAACAAAAAAGCCCTCCCCGAAAGGGGAGGGCGCTGGCGATTTAAAAGCCGAGCTCCTCGTCGATGAGGATGACCTGCGTGCGCTTGCCGCCGGGCGCGCCTTCCATGGCCAAGAACAGGTGGCACATGGAGTGCGTGCAGGCGGAGACGTCGCAGCTGCCGGTGCTGGCGCAGGGCGTATCCAGGTGCAGGCGGCGGGCGTTGAGCGGGCAGGCGACCTGCTTGATGCGGCGCACGGCCTGCTGATAGCCGCCCTCGACGATCTTGTTGCGGCCGATGACGATGTACACGGTTTCCGGGCCGTAGCACAGCGCGGCCACGCGGTTGCCGGTGCCGTCGATCTGCACGATCAGGCCGTCCTCGGTGACGGCGTTGGCAGAGGCGAAGTACGCCTGCGCGCACATCGCGGCGCGGCGGATGGCCGGCCCCTCGCCGGCGGGCGCGCCCTGATGCCAGTGCACGGTGTGGCCGGCCTCGCGCAGCGCAGCACTAAGATTCATCTGAGCGAGCGTGGCGCTGCCGCCCATGCCGATCTCCTGCTTTTCGGGCAGATCGCCCAGGATGTACTGGACGGCCTGCGCGCGGGTATCGAATACCGCGGCCTCAAAGCCGCGCCTGCGCAGGGCGGAGGCGACCTTCTCAAGTTTTTCGTTCATGCATGCACACTTCCCTTGACATGGAGTTGAAAGATTTTTCGCCCATATTATACCAGTTTTTCCGTCGATTGGAAAGCACCTGAAAGGAGAACGCGCATTGATCGACGAATATTTTGACCGCTTGGTCGATCGCTTCTGCGAGGCCGTTCCCCGGGTGATGAAGCCGCGGATGATCCTGCTGGCCAATTCCTCGCTGGGCTGGCGCATGCAGCTGTACTTCGGCACGCTGGGGCGCAACATCGCGGGCCTGTTCTCGCGGGTCAGCACGGAGGAAAAGCTGGACCTGGCGATGCGCGAGGGCAGCGAGCAGCTCGACAACGGTCTGGCCAGGCTGTCGCGGTTTCTGCGCGAGCAGGTGACGCTGATTGCGCGGCTGGACGCGCGGGGCCGGGTGATCCGCTTCTGCAGCGCGCTGCTGCTGACGATGCTCTCCGCGCTGGGCGTGGTGGCGACGGGGTCGCGCGGGATGGCCATCATGGCGTCGTCGCTGTGCATGCTGTGGCTGTCCACGGCGGTGGAGAGCGACTACAAGCCCATCAGCAGCGGCATCCGGCAGACCTACCTGGTGAGCACGCTGCTGCGCACCGGCGCGATCAGCCTGATGCTGATCCACTATTTCTTCAGCTATGCCGCCCAGGGGCTGCCCAGCAACGTGGTTCTGCAATGCGCGATGCTCATCATGCTGACCATTCACGCGGTACTGTTCGCGGCGCTGGTGATGCTCAACACGAGGCAGCCGCTCTTTCTGCGCGTGCTCTCCGCCGTGACGGGAGCTGCGCCTGCGATGACGGCGGCTGCAGCGACGGCGCTGGCGGCGTCCTGGCTGTTCAGGCCCTGGCCGCTGCCGCTCTTCGGCGTGCTGGGCGCGCTGGGCGCGATCCTCGCGTTCCTGGGCGAGGAGCTGATTACGGTCAACAACCTGGGCGGCATCCGCCTGAAATATCATTCCATCTGGGTGTGTCTGCTGACGATCGGAGGCTTCACGCTGATGCTTCTGGGCGCGTGGACGGTGGCCCCATAACGGAGGAGGAACCCGCTTTGGCGAATCAACGAATGGAAAAAATCCGCAACTTCTGCATCATCGCGCACATCGATCACGGCAAATCCACGCTGGCCGACCGGCTGCTGGAGAAGACCGGCGTGTACGAGAAGCGCGAGATGATGGACCAGATCCTCGATTCCATGGAGCTGGAGCGCGAGCGCGGCATCACCATCAAGAGCAAGGCCGTGCACATGGACTACAAGGCGAAGGACGGCGAGACCTATACGCTGAACCTGATCGACACGCCCGGCCATGTCGACTTCACCTACGAGGTCTCCCGCGCGCTGGCGGCGTGCGAGGGCGCGCTGCTGGTCGTGGACGCGACGCAGGGCGTGGAGGCGCAGACGCTGGCCAACGTGTACATGGCGCTGGAGCACGACCTGGAGATCATCCCGGTCATCAACAAGATCGACCTGCCCAGCGCGCGCCCGGACGAGGTGCGCACGGAGATCGAGGAGATCATCGGCATCGACGCCGGCGCCGCACCGCTCATCAGCGCGAAGGTGGGCCTGGGCATCGACGACGTGCTCGAGAGCGTGGTGACGATGATGCCCGCGCCGCAGGGCGACGAGGACGCGCCGCTGCAGGCGCTGATCTTCGACTCGTTCTACGACAACTACCGCGGCGCGATCTGCTATGTGCGCGTCGTCTCCGGCAGCGTCCGCGCGGGCATGCGCATCCGCATGATGAACACCGGCGCGTGCTTTGACGTGGTGGAGGTCGGCGTGCGCAGCCCGGGCTATGTGCCTGCACAGGAGCTGCGCGCGGGCGACGTCGGCTATATCGCCGCGTCCATCAAGGACATCCACGACACGCGCGTGGGCGACACGATCACGGACGACGAGCGCCCGGCGGAGGAGATGCTGCCCGGCTACCGGCAGGCGACGCCGATGGTCTTCTGCGGCATCTATCCGGTGGACGGCGCGGACTATGAAAACCTGAAGGACGCGCTGGAAAAGCTGCGCCTGAACGACGCCTCGCTCTCCTTTGAGCCGGAAACCAGCCAGGCGCTGGGCTACGGCTTCCGCTGCGGCTTCCTGGGCCTTCTGCACATGGAGATCATCACGATGCGCCTGGAGCGCGAGTTCGATCTCGATCTGATCACGACCGCGCCGAGCGTCGTCTACAAGGTGCACAGGACGGACGGCACCGTGCTGGACGTGGACAACCCGTCGAACCTGCCGCCCGTCGGCGAGATCGACTACATGGAGGAGCCGTTTGTGAAGGCGAGCATCCACACGCCGCAGGAGTATGTCGGCGCGCTGATGGAGACCTGCCAGAACAAGCGCGGCGTGTTCAAAGACATGGTCTACGAGGGCAGCCGCGTGTGCCTGCATTACGAGATGCCGCTCTCGGAGATCATCTTTGACTTCTTCGACCAGATCAAGAGCCGCAGCCGCGGCTACGCCAGCTACGACTACGAGTTCTCCGGCTATCAGCAGAGCGAGCTGGTGAAGCTCGATATGCTGCTCAACGGCGACATCTGCGACGCGCTGTCCATGATCGTGCACAAGGACCGCGCGTATCCCCGCGGCCGCAGCATCGCGGAGAAGCTCAAGGACGTGATCCCGCGCCAGATGTTTGAAATTCCGATCCAGGCCGCGATCGGCGGCAAGGTCATCGCGCGCGAGACGGTCAAGGCGATGCGCAAGGACGTGCTGGCCAAGTGCTACGGCGGCGATATCTCGCGCAAGCGCAAGCTGCTGGAAAAGCAGAAGGAGGGCAAGAAGCGCATGCGGCAGCTGGGCAGCGTGCAGGTGCCCAGCGAAGCGTTCATGGCCGTGCTGAAGATGGACGAGTGAGAATCGAAAGGACCTCATCCGTCTCGCCCTCGGCGAGCCACCTTCCCCAAAGGGGAAGGCTGATTTTGCTGATAAGCTTCTTTTCGTCACCGCGAAGCGAAGAAGGGAGTCTGAGGGATGATATCCCTCAGCGGGTTCAAGGGCAGCGCCCTTGCGTAACCCCTGACTGACAAGATATGGAAACAATCTCTCTCTACATTCACATTCCCCTCTGCGTCAGGAAATGCGCCTACTGAGATC
>JBJEUH010000118.1:0-3882 GCA_051883735.1 Candidatus Ventricola sp. | reverse complement strand
GGCGGCAAGATCGACTGGTCCGGCCACGCGAACGACGCGGCGACCTCCATCCATGAGACGATTGCCTTCTCCGACGCGGTGCAGGTGGCTGTGGACTTCGCTGCGGAGCATCCGGACGAGACGCTCATCATCGTGACGGCCGACCATGAGACGGGCGGCATGACCATCGGATTTGCAACGACGGCCTACGATACGCACTTCACCTACCTGACCAAGCAGACCATCTCCTTCACGGCTTTTGACGAGGTAATTGCCCAGCTGCGCGAGAAGAATGCGACCTTCGAGGATGCGATGGCACAGGTGGAGCGCTGCTATGGCCTGACGCTGACACCGGATCAGGCGCTCACGCTGACGCAGACGGATGTGGACGCGCTGCGCGCTGCCTTTGAGCTGAGCATGATGCCAGAGGATAAACGCAAGCTCAGCGAGACGGACGAGCTGCTCTACGGCGAATACGAGCCCTTCTCCATGGCGGTCAGCCACATCATGAACAACAAGGCGGGCTTGTCCTACACCTCCTATGCGCATACAGGATTGCAGATTCCGGTCTACGCGATGGGCGTGGGTGCGGAGCAGTTCTCCGGCCTGTACGACAACACGGACATCTTCGGGCGCACGATGGATGTCATGGGCCTGAGCAAGTAATCCCATACACCGGACGGGCCGCTTCCCCTTGCGGGAGGCGGCCTGTATGTATGAAAGGAAAATCGCATGGGAAAGCAAAGAAACTGGAAAAAATCGAACGTGGTGATGTGCGCCGTGATGCTGGCAGTCTGCGCGCTGCTGTGCCTGCTGCCGGAGCGGTATGAAAACGCCTCCACGCACATTCCGCGCGAGCGCGTGCGCATCGACGAGGTGGACAACACAGGGCTGTACCCGGTGGGCATCGTCTACTCCGGCGTCCAGAACTGCTGTGTGACGGTGCTCACCGGAGAACATGCGGGAAAAAGCGTCTGGGCAAGCAACTACCTGAACTCTGCGCTTGACAAGGACAAGCTGTATGCGCCGGGCGATGTCGCCCACGCGATGGTGCAGGGCGCCGGGGAGCGGCTGACGGTCACGCTGATTGACCACGAGCGCACGGGCGTGGAGGCGGGCATTCTGCTTTCGCTTGCGGCGCTGCTGATCCTTTACGGCGGCATCACGGGCTGCGGCGCGCTCATCTCACTGGCGGCCAGCGCCGTCATCGTCTGGAAGCTGCTGCTGCCGCTGCTCCTGCGGGGCGTCAATCCCGTCGCCGCGGCGTTTGTGACGGTCGTCGTGCTGACGGTGATGATTGACGTGCTGGTCGCGGGGCTGACTCGCAAGACGCTTATCGCGATCCTCGGCTCGCTGGCGGGCACGGCGGTCACGGGCGCGCTCTCCGTCGTGCTGACCGACGCGCTGAAACTCGACGGCGGCGACATCGCCTACATCGTACCGCTGCTGTCCCAGTCGTTCATGACGCTCGACGTGAAGGCGCTCTACTGCGGCATGATCTTCATCGCCAATTCCGGCGCGCTGATGGACTTGAGCATGGACATCGCGGCGAGCTGTCAGGAGGTCGTCTATCACAGGCCGGACGTGCCGCGCCGGGAGCTGATGCACAGCGGCATGAGCATCGGACGCAGCGTGCTGGGCACGATGACCACGACGCTGATGCTCGCCTATTCGGGCAACTACCTCTCCATGCTCATGTACTTCATGGGGCAGGGAACGCCGCTTGGCGACATCGTTAATCTCAAATATGTCGCCAGCCCGCTGCTCAATACGCTGGTGGGTAGCTTCGGGTTGGTCGCTGCGGCACCGCTGACGGCGCTCATCGCGTCGGCGCTGCTTCCTGCGAAGCAGCTTCAGCCGAAAGAGATATGATGCAATGCAGGCGTTGATAAACCTGCGGTCAAGCGTCTGATTCGGGCTGTACCTGAACGGAGAGGAGAAAAAATGATGATTGATTTTGATAGCAAACGAGGCTTTATCTGCGATATGGACGGTGTGCTCTACCATGGGAACAGACTGCTTCCGGGTGCCGCGCAGTTCATCGCATGGCTTCAGGAGCACGATAAGGAGTATCTGTTTTTGACCAACAACAGCGGCATGACGCCCAGAGAGCTGCATCAGAAGCTGAAGCGGCTGGGCGTCGATGTACCGGAGGAGCATTTCTACACCAGCGCTTTGGCTACGGCGGAGTTTCTGAGGGCGCAGGCGCCGGGCTGTTCCGCTTTTGTCATCGGTGAAGCGGGGCTCCTGAATGCCCTGTATGATGCAGGCATCACGATGAATGACGTGAATCCCGACTATGTTGTCATTGGCGAAGGCAGAAACTACTCACTGGAAACGCTGACAAAGGCGGTCAATCTGGTGTTGGCAGGAGCAAAGCTGATTGGTGCCAATTCCGATGTGTCGGGCAACATCGAAAATGGAATGGCCCCGGCCTGCCGCGCGCTGATTGCTCCCGTGGAAATGGCAACAGGCAAGCAGGCGTATTTCTGCGGCAAGCCGAATCCTCTGATGATGAGAACGGGGCTTCGGCTTCTCGGCTGCCATTCCGAGGAAGCGGTCATTGTCGGCGACAGAATGGATACGGATATTATCGCCGGAATGGAAAGCGGCGTGGACACTGTTCTGGTGCTTTCCGGTGTGTCGGATATGGATACGGCAAAGACCTTTGCCTATCGGCCGACAGAGATACTGGATGGGGTCGGCTGCATTGTCGAAAAGTCCAGGTGCGCATCGGGCGGAAGCGTATCAATCGACACAGAACAACCGGAGCAATGAACAGAAAGGGGTGACGAAAAGCGATGCCTGGAGATACCGTGCAGGACAAGCATGCGAAAGACAGCAGCGCTTCATTGATTGATGTGCTCTATGAAAGCGTTCTGAGCGGAGCACCCATCAGCAGCATTCCCTTTGGGTATCGCAGACGGGTCAAAAAGAAGGCTTATCATGAGATGAAGCGCGGTGCGCTGGGGTTGGACGACTATCATGACTGCTTTGGAGAGCAGCCTTCCTGTCTGCTGCGCTGATGCCCTCCGTCTGCATTCCTCAGGATGGCTGACCGGTGTCTGATTCAGAATACCGGTGCTTGACGGGATGGCGGGATGCAGTATGATTTGCACGAAGCCGTAGCTGGCTGCAGCCAAAGGGAGGCGCGCTTATGGAACACAAAGAGGTTCTTGACAGAGGCATGAGAAACGTCATCATTCTGGGATTGATCAGCTGCTTTGCGGATATATCCAGCGAGATGGTGTATCCGCTGATTCCGCTCTATCTGACGGCAATATTCGGCGCAACGCCCGTGCTGGTTGGCATCATCGAGGGCATTGCAGAGAGTGTGGCCAGCCTGCTCAAGGTATTCAGCGGCTATATCAGCGACCGGTTTGCGCACAAAAAGGCGATTGCGTTTTCCGGCTACGCGACGGGCCTGCTCTACAAGGCGGCGCTGCTGTTTGCGGGCTCGTGGGGCGGAATACTCGCCGCACGGGTCATTGACCGCTTTGGCAAGGGTATCCGTACCGCGCCGCGGGATGTCATGGTTTCCGAAAGCGCAAAAAAGGACGGCATGGGCAGGGCGTTCGGCGTACACAAGATGCTTGATATGGCAGGCTCGGCAATTGGCATCCTGCTGGCCTATATTCTGATGCGCTGTGTCGGAGAGAACGGCTACAGGACTGTTTTTGCCGTCTCGGTGATCCCGATTCTCATTGCGCTGGCGCTGTTGCTGCTTGTCCATGAGCCGCAGGGCTCCGGCACAACTGCGCGCAGGGAACGGTTCTGGCGCAGTCTTTCGTCTCTGGACGGCTGAAGCTGTATCTGGCGGTAGCCTTTCTGTTTACGCTGGGCAATTCCTCCAACAGCTTTCTGCTGCTGCGGGCGGCGGATATCGGCTTTGACAGCACGAGT
>JBJEUH010000117.1:0-3883 GCA_051883735.1 Candidatus Ventricola sp. | reverse complement strand
CGAAGAAGGGTCAAGGGATGAAATCCCTTGCGGGGTTTGGGGCAGCGCCCCAAGCGGGTTTTAGGGCAGCAGCCCTAACGCCTCCCATCGCGAAGCGCCGTCGGCAAGAATCGCAGCGGAGCCGGAGGCGACCATTGCGATTCCGATCACACGGCTTCAAACAAATTCAAATGGCACTCTGCGAAAAAGCACCCGGAACACATCTGCAAAGACCTATCGATGTGTTCGGGTGCTTGTTTTGTAACCGCACCGCTGCCCGGTGGCAGCAATATTCTGTTCACGACTGGTTTGAATGATGCGGGCGGGGATGGAAGGGTGCCTAATTCTCCAATCGGGTGCGAGATCAAACCCGTCTCAATCGTAGGCTGCTGCGCAGCCTGCTCTGAGACTGCGTTTTTCTCTATTGGATTGGGAACGTTAGGGCTGCCGCCCTAAGACCCGCTCGGGGACATTGTCCCCGAACCCCTTCTTCGCTTCGCGCATTGATAAGCGATTACAGCCTGCACTCGAGCTTGGCCAGCTCTTCTACGACGTAGTCGTAGACGAAATCGACGGCCTCGGCGACCGGCTTCTTCTCCTGCATGGACTTGTCGCGGGCGGAGATTTCGATGGTGCCGTTCTTGAGGCCCTTCGGGCTGACGACCACGCGCACCGGCACGCCGAACAGGTCCGCGTCGGAGAACATGACGCCCGCGCTGACGCTGCGGTCGTCCCAGATGACCTCCACGCCCTTGGCGGTCAGCTCGTCGTAGATCCTCTGGGAAACCGCGGCGACCTCCTCGTTGTCCGCGCGCAGGGAGCACAGGTGCACGTGCCACGGCGCGATGGAGATCGGCCAGATCGGGCCGTAGTCGTCGCGGTGCGCCTCGCACACGGACGCGGCCAGACGGCCCACGCCGATGCCGTAGCAGCCCATGATCGGGTGCTTGAGCGAGCCGTCCTGATCGACGTAGGTCATGCCCATGCTCTCGGTGTACTTGGTGCCCAGCTGGAAGATGTTGCCCACCTCGATGCCGCGGGAGGTGTAGATGCTCTTCTTGCCGCAGACCGGGCAGATGCCGCCGTCGTACGCCTTGGCCACGTCGACGTACTCGACCTCGCCCATCTCGCGCGGGATGTTGAAGCCGGTGTAGTGCATGTCGGTCTCGTTCGCGCCGGTGGCGACGGCATTGATTCCCTTCAGGGACGCGTCGTACACCACGCGCACGCCCTCGGGCAGGCCCTTGGGGCCGATGAAGCCCGGCGTGAGGCCGCTCTCCAGCGTGATCTCCGCCGGATGAATTTCGGCCTTGAGATAATTGCGCAGCTTGGTCTCGTTGATGTCCAGATCGCCGCGCAGGAAGGCGACGACGTACTTGTCGGTCAGGTTCTCCTGATAGACGACGGCCTTGCAGGTCTGCTCCGGCCGGATGTTCAGGAACGCGCACAGGTCCTCGATGGTCTTGATGTTCGGCGTCTCGACCTTCTGGAGATCGGCGATCTCGCCGGGCTCGCCGTGCACGATGCAGGGGGCCGCCTCCATGTTGGCGCGGTAGTCGCAGTCGTGGCACAGGACGATGGTGTCCTCGCCGACCGGGGTGAGCAGCATGTACTCGTGGGAGACCTTGCCGCCCATCATGCCGCTGTCGGACGCGACGGCGACGACGTCGCCCACGCCCGCGCGGAAGAAGATGCGGTTGTACGCGTCATAGCAGACCTTGTAGTAGCGCTCCAGATCCTCCTGGGAGGTGTGGAAGGAGTACGCGTCCTTCATGGTGAACTCGCGCACGCGGATCAGGCCGCCGCGGCAGCGCGGCTCGTCGCGGAACTTGGTCTGAATCTGGTAGATCATGAACGGATACTGGGTGTAGCTGTCGGCCACGTCGCGCACGAAGTGCACGGAGGCCTCCTCGTGGGTCATGCCCAGCACCATGTCGGCGCCGGAGCGGTCGGTGAAGCGCAGCAGCTCGCTGCCGATGGAGTCGTAGCGGCCGGACTCGCGCCAGATCGAGGCGGGCATGGCGACCGGGAAGAGCAGCTCCTGGCCGTCGATGCGGTTCATCTCCTCGCGGATGATCTTCTCGATCTTGGCGGTGATGCGCTTGGTCACCGGGAACAGGGTGTAGATGCCGTTGCTGACGGGCTTGATGTAGCCGCCGCGCATCATCAGCGCCTGGCTGGCGATGACGCAGTCGGCGGGGGTCTCCTTGTAGCGCTTGGAGACGAGGTTTCTGAGCTTCATGGCGTTGTCCTCTCCTTTTATCCTTCTGTCCTGGCTGATGTGCGGGGACGAAAAGCGGCCGTGCCCGCTCCCGCGCCAAACAGCTTTGCGGAATGCCGGGCTTCGGTGCTCGCCGCACGATTCCCTTCGGGACGAAAAAAGCTCCGCCCCATGTCGCAGGGGCGAAGCTGAGCTTCGCGGTACCACCTTGCTTCAGCGCAGAAAAGCCTGCGCCCTTGCCTGCCCTGTATCGGGAGCGCCCGGCAGGATTTCACAGCATGCGGCGCTGTGCGTTCTCCTGCGTACTCGGGAGGCCGGAGCGATTTGTGCGGGCTGCGCGCCTTTCAGCCATGGGCGCGCTCTCTTCAAGCTGCGGTTAGATCGCCTTCTCCGTCGTTGTACGGCTCCTATTATACCCATTTGCAGCCGATCGCGCAAGCCCCATTTGGACAGAGTTTTTGAGGCGCTTTCCTGCACAAATTCTGGAATGCCCGGGGGATGCGGCGAAAAACGGCGTCAAGACGGCGTTAAGATTCCTTCTTTTCGGCCCGCGCCTCGAGCTTGTCGGAGAGCCTGCCAAGGCCGTAGATGCACGCGATGATGACGCCCATGACGACGAAGATGCCCAGCCAGCCCTCGACCATGAAGCGAAGGGAGGCGATAAACGCGCTCACATTGATTGACATCGTGATGAATCTCCTTTTTGATGACCATAAGAAATTTCGCACAGAACCGTGCAGCGGGCACGGAATGGCTTCATTTAGCAAAGCTGTTCGGAAGTGGGAGCGGGCACTGCCCGCATCAGACAAGCGGGCCGACCATGGCCAGCACCAGACCGCCGGCGATGACGGACGCCACCTGACCGGCTACGTTCGCGCCGGCCGCCTGCATCAGGATGAAGTTGTACGGGTCCTCGTCGCGGGCCATTTTGGCGATGACGCGGGAGGACATCGGGAAGGCGGAGATGCCGGCTGCGCCGATCATCGGGTTGATCTTCTTTTTGGCAAACAGGTTGATGAACTTGCCGAAGAACACGCCGCCGAAGGTGTCGAACATGAACGCGATCAGGCCCAGACCCAGGATCATCAGCGTCTGGGGCACCAGGAAGCTGTCCGCCTGCATGCGCACGGCCACGGTCAGGCCCAGCAGCAGGGAGATGAGGTTCGCCAGCGTGTTCTGCGCGCACTCGGACAGGCCGCGCAGCACGCCGCACTCGCGCAGCAGGTTGCCGAACATCAGGAAGCCGACCAGCGCGGCGGAATCCGGCGCGACCAGCGAGGCGATGGCGGAGACCACGATCGGGAACAGGATGCGCGTGGTCTTGGTGATCTTGCCCGGGGTGTACTCCATGCGGATGCAGCGCTCCTCCTTCGTGGTCACCAGACGGATGCAGAAGGGCTGCACGATGGGCACCAGCGCCATGTAGGAATACGCCGCCACGATGATGGCTGCGGTGTAGTTGCTCTTCAGCGTCTGCGCCACGAAGATGGACGTGGGGCCGTCCGCCGCGCCGATGATGGCGATGGAGGCCGCGTCGCGCAGCTCAAAGCCGAACAGGCTCGCCATGGACAGCGTGAAGAAGATGCCGAACTGCGCCGCCGCGCCGAAGAGCAGCAGCTTGGGGTCGGCCAGCAGCGGGCCGAAGTCGATCATCGCGCCGATGCCGATGAACAGCAGCAGCGG
>JBJEUH010000116.1:0-20637 GCA_051883735.1 Candidatus Ventricola sp. | reverse complement strand
TTCGCGCTTTCTTTTCATTCTTCGTCGTGCACTTCTGTGCATGGAGTTTGTTTTGGGACCACATCGACGGGCGGAGAGGGATCGGATCATGAGTCAAACGACACAGCCCCGCGGCGGGCAAACCGCAGACGCGCGCCGCGCGAGGGTCTGCCTGCTGGCGCTGGGCGGCCTGCTCGCCGTGCTGTTCCTGCTCTCGTTCGTGCTGGGCCGCTACGACGTGCCGCTTTCCCAGACCGTACGGATTCTGCTGTCGCGGCTGCTGCCGCTTGAAACGACCTGGGCGCCCAACATGGAGGCCGCTGTCATCAACATCCGCCTGCCGCGCATTGCGCTGGCGTGCATGGTGGGCTGCTGCCTGTCCCTGGCGGGCACGGCGTATCAGAGCGTGTTCCAGAATCCCATGGCCGCGCCGGACATCCTGGGCGCGTCCTCCGGCGCGTGCTTCGGCGCGGCGCTGGCGATTCTGCTGGGCTTTCCGCGCGGCGGCATCACGGGCATGGCATTTGCCTTCAGCCTGCTGACCGTCGTGCTGGTGTATGCCATCGGCGTCAGAACGCGGGGCAGCCGCGTGGTCAGCATCCTGCTGGCGGGCGTGATGGTGTCCTCGCTGTTCTCCGCCGGCACGTCGTTCATCAAGCTGGTCGCCGATCCCAGCAACCAGCTCCCCGCGATCACCTACTGGCTCATGGGCAGCCTCTCCGGCACCCGCCTGTCGGACGTGGGCTTTGCGCTGCTCCCGATGGCGATCGGCGCGGCGCCGCTGCTGCTGCTGCGCTGGCGCATCAATATCCTGACGCTGGGCGACGAGGAGGCGGCGACGCTGGGCGTCAATACCGGCGCGCTGCGGCTGGTGGTCGTGCTGTGCGCGACGTTCCTGACGGCGGCGAGCGTGGCGGTCAGCGGCATGATCGGCTGGGTCGGCCTCGTCATTCCGCATCTGAGCCGCAAGCTGGTGGGCAACGACTGCCGCTATCTGCTGCCGGCCTCCATGCTCATGGGCGCGCTCTTCCTGCTGCTGGTGGACAACATCTCCCGCAACCTGATGACCACGGAGATCCCCATCGGCATCCTGACGGCGTTCATCGGCGCGCCGTTCTTCATCTACCTGATGACCAGAAGGGGGAACGTGCTGTGAGCCTGAGCGTGCAGAATCTCTCCTTCTCCTACGGCGAGCGCCCGGTGCTCGAGGACATCTCCTTTGATCTTGAAAAGGGTGAGTTCCTCTCCGTGCTCGGCCCCAACGGCGTGGGCAAGAGCACGCTGTTTCGCTGCATCCTGGGCCTGCTGACGGGGTATCAGGGCCGCATCCTCTCGGAGGGTGAGGACGTGCGCAGCCTGCCCCGCCGGGAGCTGTCCAGGCGAATCGCCTATATCCCACAGATCAACCGGCCCTCCTTTGGCTACACGGTGATGAACACCGTGCTCATGGGCACGACGCGTCAGCTCTCCGTGTTCGCCCAGCCCGGGCAGGCGCAGGTCCGTCAGGCGATGGAGGCGCTTGATCGGGTCGGCGCGGCGCATCTGGCGGAGCGCGATTTCACGCATCTCTCCGGCGGTGAGCAGCAGCTGGTGCTGGTGGCCCGCGCGATTGCGCAGCAGGCCGGCATCCTGGTGATGGATGAGCCGACCTCCGCGCTGGACTACGGCAATCAGCTGCGCATCCTGGGGCTGGTGCGGGAGCTGGCGGCCGAGGGCTATGGCGTGCTGCTCTCCACGCACAACCCGCAGCACGCGCTGACGTTCGCCTCGCGCATTCTGGCGCTGGCAGACGGCCGGGTGGCCGCGCTGGGCAGGCCGGAGGAGGTGCTTACGCAGGAGCTCGTGCACAGGCTGTACGGCGTGAACGCGGCCTTTGCCGATACCCAGGGTGGGCGCATGCTCGTCCCGCTGATGGACTAGCCCGGCCTCGCTCCATCTGTCCCCTCAAAGCTCGCAGGCGCGCACGCGTCTGAAGCGAATAAACGTATGCAGGAAAGGATGAAACACCGTATGAAGAAAATCGCTGCGCTCGTTCTCTCGCTGGCGCTGGTCGCCGCGCTCTCGCTGACGGCCTGCGCGCAGGCTGACGTCCGCGTCTTTAAGGATTCGGCCGGACGCGAGGTGACCGTCGATCAGGAGATCAGCAAAATCGCCGTGACCGGCCCGCTGGGCCAGATCGTCGTCTTTGCTATCGCGCCGGACATGCTCGTGGGCATTCCCGGCGCCTGGAACGCGGCTGCACAGGAGTTCCTCAGCGAGGCGTATTACAACCTGCCGGTGCTGGGCCAGCTCTACGGCGGAAAGGGTGATCTGAACCTGGAGGAGCTGCTCAAGGCCGCGCCGCAGGTGGTCATCGACATCGGCGAGCCCAAGGACAGCATCGCGGAGGACATGGACGCGCTCACCGAGCAGACGGGCATTCCGTTCGTCCACATCACCGCGTATCTCGAGAGCATGGACGAGACCTATACCATGCTGGGCGAGCTGCTGGGCCTGGAGGAGGAGGCGAGCGCGCTCGCCGAGACCTGCAGGCGCATTTACAGCCGCACCGTGGAGATGATGGAAGGCGTGGAGAAGGTGAACATGCTCTACGTCACCGGCGAGAACGGCCTCAACGTGCTGGCCAACGGCGGATACCACAGCAGCGTGATCGACATGATGGCCAACAACGTGGCCGTCGTGGAGAACGTCTCCTCCAAGGGCACCGGCAACGAGGTGGACATGGAGCAGATCCTCAGCTGGAATCCGGACGTGATCGTCTTCTCCGAGAACAGCATCTACGAGACCGTGGGCGAGGACCCGGTCTGGCAGGGCGTCAGCGCGATCGCGAACGGCACGTATTACGAGGTGCCGTTCGGCCCGTACAACTGGATCGGCCAGCCGCCGGCCGTGCAGCGCCTGCTGGGCATGATGTGGCTGGGCAAGCTGCTGTACCCGGAGGCAGCGACGTATGACCTGTATGAAGAGGTGGCGCAGTACTATCAGCTGTTCTATCACTGCGACCTGACGCAGGCGCAGTACGACGCGCTGATGGCGAAGTCCATCGGCAAGTGACAAACGAAAGCGCAGGAATCATCAGGTGAACAGCTCCATCCATCAGGAGGCGGCATACTGGCTTGAAGCGGACCGCCTCGTCAGCGGGACGCCGCAGGACGCCTTCCCGTTTCTCGGGGAAAGGGGTCATGTGGTCTCGCTGGTCGGCGGCGGCGGCAAGACGACGCTGATGTACTGCCTCGCGGAGGCATCCCAAAGGCGCGGCCTGCGCACCGCAGTGATGACGACCACGAAGATGGGCCGGCCTGGATCGTACTGCCGGACGATGGCAGCGTGCCGGGCCTGCTGGGCGGCGGAGGAATACGCCGTGTGCGGCAAGCGGCTGGATGAGCGCAAGCTGGTCGCGCCCGCGCCGGAGTTCCTCGCGCAGCTGCTTGCGCAGGCGGACGCGCTCTTCATCGAGGCGGACGGCGCGCGCCGCCTGCCCTGCAAGGCGCCCGCTGCGCACGAGCCGGTGATCCTGCCCGAGACGGACACGGTGATCGCGGTGATGGGCCTGGATGCGCTGGATCAGCCGGTCGGCGAGGTCTGCCTGCGTGCGCCGATCGTGCAGGCGCTGCTGGGCTGCGGCCTGGAGCACCGGCTCACCGGCGCGGACATGGTCAGGCTGCTGCTCTCTGACCAGGGCTCGCGCAAGGGCGTGGCGCAGCGGGATTTCTTCGTCGTGCTCAACAAGTGCGACGACGCGCAGCGCCTCGAGGCGGGTCGGGAAATCCTTGCGCTGCTGCGCGCACAGGGACAGACGCGCGCCGTGCTGACGGCGGGCATGCGCCGCAGCGAGACGTATGAGCGCATGGAAAAGGAATAAACGCAAGGGCGGGGACTGCTGTCGGCAGTCCCCGTTTTTTAGCATGGCAGGAAATTGCGTCAAGTCGGCGTTTTTGCCAAGCACGCCTGAAAAATGGACACATTCCGATGCAACAGGGAACTATGCGATTCGTCAATCAGGCGGTATAATGGCAATCAGGAAACACAAAGGGGGAAATCATGATGAAGGACGTCTTTCTCATCTATGACGGCTGCTGCTTTTATGAAATCGTGACCCTGAGCTACTTCATGCGCTATGCCGGGTGCGATCTGGTGTTCTGTGCGCCGGAGAGAAAGCCTGTGCGCGCCATGGAGGGCTTTACGGTTCAGCCCGATCTTTCCCTTGAGGAGCTGAACCGGGATCAGATACGGAGCCTGATTGTGCCGGGCGGAACGGTTTCCGTCATCAACCGCCCCGAAGTCCATGGCCTGCTGCGGGCGCTGCGGGATCAGGGGGCCCTCATCGCCGCGATCTGTGCAGGCGTCGATGTGCTGGACGACGCCGGCCTGCTCCGGGATATCCGCTCCACCCACTCTGCGGACGAGGATCTGGTGTGCGCGGGTCAGATCATCACAGCCCGGGCCAATGCCTATCTGGATTTTTCCATCAAAACCGCCGAGGCTTTGGACCTGTTTGCCAGCAGGGAGGACCTGGAGGAGACGATCGCCTTCTGGAAGAATGGGAAGAGGATGCAGTAGATGAAAGCGTATCAAAATGGGTTGGGCGGCGGCGAGGATGCGCGGCCGGAGGCGCTGCCGGGCGCGAAAAAGCCGTCCTTTGTCCTGCCCTACGGAGGGGGAGAAATCTGGTTTGAGCATCTGGACGGCATGGGCCCGCATACGGAGCTGGTGCTTGACAAGCTGCGAAGGGAGAGCCGCAGCTTTCTTCTGCCGTCCAGGCCTGCGCAGATCGGATTTGTTCTGAACGAAACGCGCGTGACAAAGGCGCTGGCCGATGAAATCGCCGCGCTGCTCTGCGGCGGGCAAAAGCCATTCAGGCGCGTATGCTTTATCGGAACGGATCGGAAAACCCGGAGAATGCTTCGCGATGCGCTGCAAAACAGAGCGCGCTTTGCACTTTCCTTCATCGACGACTTTGAACAGGCGAAGGCATGGCTGGTGTCGGAGGCCCTGCCGTGAGCCATCGGCGCGAAAAGGCACATAAAAGAATCCACCGCGCAGGGCCGCGGTGGATTCTGTGCATCGGGGGAATCTGAGAGACTGCGCCGGACGGAAGCCGGTGCGGAGGGCTTTGGCATGCGCGTCAGCTGAGCAGCGCGTTGATCGCCGCATCCAGCGCGGCGACGGAGCGGATCTGCCCCTGGCGCACCAGCAGCTGCCGCCTCACCTGCGGCGGCGCGTGGTCAAAGAGACGGCGGGCGTTGGAGTTGGATTCCAGCAGCGCGTAAAGGTTGGGATAGAGATTCATAGGCGCACCTCCTGACGGTTTTATCCTGCACATGAAAAGCCGCGCTTATGCTTGACGCTGCTTTGCGTGCGGGACTATAATAAACTGAATGAATATGCGAAGGAGAATGCGCGGATGACGGCGATGCAGGCGGCGAGAAGGACGCTCTCGGAGGTGTTCGGCTATGACAGCTTCCGGCCGGGACAGGAGAGCGTCGTGGCGGCGATCCTGCAGGGCCGGGACGTGATGGCCGTGATGCCCACCGGCGCGGGCAAGTCGCTGTGCTATCAGATTCCCGCGCTCGTGCTGGGCGGCGTGACGCTGGTCGTCTCCCCGCTCATCTCGCTGATGCGCGATCAGGTCGGCAGCCTGCTGCAGAACGGCGTGCGCGCGGCGTATCTCAATTCCTCGCTGACGAGCCGCCAGTACATGCTGGCGCTTGACAACGCCAGGCGCGGCGTGTACAGGATCATCTACGTCGCGCCGGAGCGCCTGCTGACCGAGAGCTTCCTGGATTTTGCCATGAACGCGCCGATTGCGCAGGTGGTTGTCGATGAAGCGCACTGCGTCAGCCAATGGGGACAGGATTTCCGGCCCGGCTATCTGGACGTCGCGCCGTTCATCGCGCGCCTGCCCAGCCGCCCGCGCGTGAGCGCGTTCACCGCGACCGCGACGGCGAGCGTGCGGGCGGATATCATGCGCCTGCTGGCGCTTGACAACCCCTACGTCGTGACGACGGGCTTTGACCGGCCGAACCTCTATTTCGAGGTTCGCCGCGAGGGCAGCCGGGACGCGGCGCTCCTTCGCTTTTTGCAGGAGCACCGCGGGCAGAGCGGTATCGTCTACTGCGGCACGCGCAAGGGCGTGGAGGAGGTCACGGAGATGCTCGTCGCCAATGGCGTCGATGCGGTGGGCTACCATGCGGGCATGGGCGACGAGGAGCGGCAGAATGCGCAGGAGGATTTCGTCTCCGACCGCACGCCGGTCATCGTGGCGACGAACGCGTTCGGCATGGGCATCGACAAGTCGAACGTGTCCTTCGTCGTGCACTACAACATGCCCAAGGATCTGGAAAGCTATTATCAGGAGGCGGGCCGCGCGGGGCGCGACGGCGAGGACGCGGTCTGCTGCCTGCTGTATCAGCCTGCCGACGTGCATCTCAATACGTTCCTGATCGAGCATGCGCAGGAGAACAGCCAGCTCGACGAGCAGACGCAGAGGATCGTCGCGGACCGCGCAAAGGAACGGCTCCGGCAGATGACCTATTACGCGACGGGCCGGGGCTGCCTGCGCGCGAAAATCCTCCATTACTTCGGCGAGGAGCCGGTCAGGCCCCGCTGCGGCAACTGCTCCGGCTGCCTGGTCGGGACGCAGGAGCGCGACGTGACAAGCGAGGCGGGCCGCATCGTCAGCAGCGTGATGGCGCTGGGCGGCCGGTACGGCAAGGCGCTCACGGCGAAGGTGCTCGCGGGCGTGAAGGATGCGCGCATCCGGGAAAAGCAGCTCGACAAACTGACGGCCTTCGGCAGCCTGCGCGGGGAGGGTGAGGAGAACATCCGCGCGATGATCGACGAGCTGATCATCGACGAGGTGCTGGAGCTGACGGACGGGCAGTACCCCCTGCTTCGGCCCGGCCCACGGGCGAAGGAGGCCCTGCTGGGCGACGAGCCGATCCGCATGACGCTGGACGTGCGCGGCGCGGAAAGGGCTGCGCCGAGGCGCGTGTCGATCAAACCGCAGGCGGACAAGGCGCTTTTGTCCCGGCTCACGAAGCTGCGGCGCAGCATCGCGGAGGAGCAGCATGTGCCGCCGTTCATCATCTTCACCAACGCGACGCTGCGGGACATGGCGGTCAAGCGGCCGCGCACGCGGCGCGAGATGCTGCGCGTGGACGGCGTGGGCGAGGGCAAGCTGGATCGCTACGGCGACATGTTCCTGCGCGTGATCAGGGCGTATCTGGAGGAATGACCGGCGGGGCCGGAGAGGGGAGAGAACGGATGGCGCGCAAAGCAAAACTCAAAATCGGCCTGTTCTGCCTGGCTGCGTCGGCGGTGCTGCTGCTGCTGTGCTCGCAGTGCTCGCCGCTGTATCCCATCAACGTCTGGGGCGACGCGAACTGTCTGTTGACCGTCGGCCGCGTGATGAAGGCGAGCGGCGTGGTCTACCGGGACATCTACGAGCAGAAGGGTCCAACGCTGTATCTGCTGCACATGGTCGCTGCGTGCATCACGGAGCGCAGCTTCCTGGGCGTATATGTGCTGGAGGTGCTGTCCTTCGCCGCGGCGCTGTACATGGCCTGCGGGGTGCTGCTGCGGCGCATGCGTTTGCGGGCAGCCTGCGCGCTTGCTGCGGTGCTGGGCGCGTGTGTGCTGATTGGCGGGGCGTTTTCGCGCGGGGACAGCGCGGAGGAATTCTGCCTGCCGTACCTGATGGCGGCGCTGGCGCTCGCCTTTGGGGAATACGGGCAGAATCCGGGGCCGATGCGCAAGAGATCACTCTTTGCCTGCGGGCTGCTCGCCGGCGTGGTCGCGACCATCAAGTTTACGATTCTCGGCCTGTTCGTGGGCCTGTGCATGGCGGAGGGCGTGCTGGCGCTGCGCACGGGCGGCATGAAGCGCGCGCTGAAAAGCGCGGGCGTGTTTCTGGCGGGGATGCTGCTGCCGGTTCTGCTCTGGTGCGCGTACTTTGCGGCGCATGGCGCGCTGAAGGACGCTTACACGGCGTACGTTCACAACAACATCTTCCTGTACAGCGACGGGACGCGCACGGCGATGGACGTGCTGCGCGACATCTGGAGCGCCGTGCGGGACAACGCGCTCTGGGCGCTGGCGGCTGTGGGCAGCCTGCTGGCGCTGCTCACGGACCGGCGGGAGCGCTTACAGCTGCGGCTTGCCGTGTTGTGCATGGCGGCGTGCGCGTTCGCGGCGGTGTTCTTCGTGGGGCGCACCTGGGCGTACAGCCCGCTGGTGCTGTGCGTGTTCGCGTTCACCGGTCCGGGACGGCTGGACGGACGCCTGGATGTGCTACTGAACAGGAGGCTGACCGGCGCTGCGGCGTGCACGCTGGCGCTGGCCATCGCGCTGCTGCTCAGCCCGAACGCATACCTGCGCGGCGAGGACAAGGAAAACCTCGCGCAGACGCGCCTGGCCCGGTTTGTGCACGAGGGCGCGACGCTTTTGCAGTACAGCCATCTTGATGACGGGCTGTACCTGACGACGGGCACGCTGCCGCAGCAGAAGTACTTCGTGCGGCTGAACGTGAACTACGATGAAATGTATGCGGAGCTCGACCGGTACGTCGCGGAGGCGATTCCGGATTACGTGCTCACGGCGTGGAGCCCGCTTGATGCGGAATTCGACCGGTATCAGCTGATCGCGACCGACGCGGGCTACGACGACCGCGACCGCATCAACAAGCTGCTGTATCTGTACAGGAGGAAATGAGATGGAGAAGAACGAACGGCGCGCCGCGCTGACGCTTTCGGTGCTGTGCAGCGCGCTGGCGCTTGCCGTCGCCACGACGAGCTCGCCGCTGTATGCGACCAACTTCTGGACGGACAGCAACCTGTATTTCACCATCGGCAGGGGGATGCTCGAAGGCCTGATGCCCTATCGCGATCTGTTTGACCACAAGGGCCCGCTGATCTTCATCCTGTACGCGCTCGGCGCGCTGGTGAGCGATACGTCGTTTTTCGGCGTGTTTCTGCTGGAGACGGCGAGCCTGGCTGCGATGCTGTTTTTCGCGCAGCGGACCTTGGCGCTCTATGGCAGGGGCAGGCTGACGCTGGCGGTCATCCCGCTCACGGCGATCGTGACGGTGTGCAGCGCGGCGTTCAATCAGGGCGGCAGCGCGGAGGAATTCTGTTTGCCGGCGCTGTCCCTGGCGCTGTATTGCACCCTTCGTCGCCTGAAGGAGGGCGAGGCGTGCAGACGGCCTGCACGCCTGTATGCCGCTTTCGGCGCGGCGATGGGCTGGGTGTTTTCCATCAAGTATACCGACTGCGGCCTGTTCTTCGGCCTGGCGCTCGCCCTGCTGCTCTCTGAGGTGTGGGTGCGGGGCGTGAGGCGCGCGCTCGCCTCCGGATTATGGATGCTGCTGGGCATGGCCGCCGTCGTGCTGCCCATCGGCGTGTATCTGGCGGCCAACGGCGTGCTGGATGACATGATTCAGGTCTACTTCATCCAGAACATCTTCGGCTACGGCGAGGCGTCCATGAGCCTTTCCGCGCACGTGTACAATGCGCTGGCGTACCTGCGCACGCAGAGCGCGGCCAATCCTGCCGTGGCGAGCCTGGCCATGGCGGGCTGTGCGTTTGCGGCGCTGCATGCGCTGCTCAGGCGGGAGAAAGGCTTTCTGCTCGAGGCGGCGGCCGTGCCGCTGGGCGCGGGCTTGCTGCTGCTGTTCTGCTACTGGGGTGAGATGGCGCATCCGTACTATGCGCTGGTGTTTGCGTCCCTCTCGCCGCTGGGCATGATTCCGCTTGGCGCGCTGGCGGGAAAGGTCAGGCCGCGCCTGGCAGGCGCCCTCTGTCTGGCGGGCGTGCTGGCGATCGCGCCGCTGTGCCAGCATTTGTGCGCCGCCGTGCCGCTGCAGGGCGTGAAGCGGGCGGACATGGCGCAGACGGTCTTTGCCAAAATCATGAATGAGGAGGAGAATCCCACGCTGCTGGATCTGACCAGCCTCGACCAGGGCTTCTACCTGGCTGCCGGCATCACGCCGAGCTGCCGCTACTTCGCCAACAACAACCTGAATACGCAAGAAAAGCGCGAGGCGCTGGACGAGTATCTTGCGCAGGGACGCACGATGTTTGTCGTCTCCCGCTGGGAGGACCCCGGCGAAAACTACGCGCTCATCGCGGAGCATGAGAGCCCCTTTGATTTAAACGACATGCGCGCGTACAAGCTGTACCGGCGCATTGAGGAGCCTTGAGGAACCGGACATGGATACGATCATTTCAGAAAAGATGCTGCGCGCGTTCATGGAGCGCGTGTTTGAGAAGGAGGGCTTTACGCCCTCGGACGCGCGCACGATTGCGGACGTGCTGATGCAGGCGGATCTGTTCGCAATCGAGAGCCACGGCGCGCAGCGCATGATGTACTATCACCAGAACATCGCCTCGGGCAGCGTGGACGTGCACGCCGTGCCGGAGATCGTGCGCCAGACGCCGGTTTCCGCGCTGATGGACGCGCACTTTGCCATGGGCCAGCTCAGCGCCGCGGCGGCGATGCGCCTGGCGATTGACAAGGCGAAGGCGACGGGCGTGGGCGTCGTCTGCGTGCGCAATTCCTCCCACTACGGCATCGCGGGCTATTACCCGCTGATGGCGGCGAGGGAGGGCCTGTGCGCGTTCTCCATGACCAACACCGGCCCCATCATGGTGCCGACGTTTGGCCGGGAGATGATGCTGGGCACCAACCCGCTGGCCTTCTGTATGCCGGCCGATCCGGTTCCGTTCTGGTTTGACGCGTCCACGACGGTGGTGACGCTGGGCAAGGTGGAGGTCTATGCCAAGCGCGAAAAGCCCATGCCCCAGGGCTGGACGATCGACGAAAACGGCGAAGCCTGCGCCGATGCGGCTCGGATGAACCGCTCGATCCTGAATGGCGGGCTGGGCGGCATTTTGCCGCTCGGCGGCGAGGGAGAGCTGCGCAGCGGCCACAAGGGCTACGGCCTGGCGATCATGGTCGAGGCGCTCACCGGCGTGCTGGCGCAGGGCCTGCTCTCGCCCGAGATGCAGGGCGCGCACGGCGATCACACCAGCCACTTCTTCCTGGCGTTTGATCCGGCGATGTTCGGCGACCCGGCGGATATCCGCGCGCAGATGAGCCGGTACCTGCAGATGCTGCGGGACAGCGAGAAGCTGCCGGGCCATGAGCGCATCTACACGCCCGGCGAAAAGGCGTTTGAGGCGCAGGCAAGGCGCATGCGGGAGGGCATCCCCGTGGAGGAGAAGACGCTGCAGGAGCTGCGCAGGATTGCGGCGGAGCTGGGCGTGGAGGCGATCTGATGGCGGGCACGAGAAAGATGACGGAAGGGCCCATCCGCGCGCACCTGCTGGCCTACGCGCTGCCGCTGATCCTGGGCAACATCTTCCAGCTGACGTACAATGCGGTCGATACGATTGTCATCGGCAAGTTTGCCGGCGAGCGCGCGCTGGCGGCGGTCAGCGCGGCGGACCCGGTGATGACCATCGTGATCCTCGGCGTCTCCGGCATCTCCATCGGCGCGTCGGTGCTGATGAGCCGGTTTTACGGCGCGGGTGAGGAGGAGAAGCTGCGCCGCGAGGTCGCCACGACGATGCTCTTCGGCGCGGGTGCTTCGGCCGTCGTGTTCGTGCTGGGGCTGCTGCTCGCCGGCGGCATCCTGCGGCTTCTAAACGTCCCGGATGAGATTCTCTCCATGGCGACGACGTACTTGCGGATCATCTTCGTGGGCTTCCTGTTCACGTTCCAGTACAACATCCTCTCCGCCAGCCTGCGCAGCGTAGGCGATTCCCGCACGCCGGTCGTGTACCTGGCGCTCTCCTCGGTGCTCAACGGCAGCCTCGACGTGGTGTTCGTCGCGGGACTTCGCTGGGGCGTGGCGGGCGCGGGCCTGGCGACGGTGATCGCGCAGGCGGTCAGCTGTCTGCTGTGCCTGCGGCGCATGCAGCGGAGCGTGCCGATGCTGCGGCTGTCGCGCGGCGATCTGCGCATCGACCGGACGCTGCTGCATCAGACGCTCAGCAGCGGCTCGATCACGGCGCTGCAGCAGGCCTGCCAGCCGGTGGGCAAGGTGCTCATTCAGAGCGTCATCAACGCGCAGGGCGTCGCGGTGATCGCGGCGTTCAACGCGGTCAGCCGCGTGGACGACTTCGCGTGCATCCCCGAGCAGAGCATCTCCTCCGCGATGATGAGCTGCGCGGCGCAGAACCGCGGCGCGGGGCAGAAGGCGCGCGTGAAGGAGACGCTGCGCGTGGGCATGCGGCTGGAGGCCGTGTACGGCGTGCTGATCCTGCTCGTCGTCCAGCTGGTCAAGCTGCCGGTGATGCGGCTCTTTGCCGCGCAGGACAGCGCTCAGATGGTGGCGATGGGCGTTAATTACCTGTCGCTGATGGCGTTTTTCTACATCCTGCCCGGCATGACCAACGGCATCCAGGGCTTCTTCCGCGGAATGGGCGAGATGAAGACGACGCTCGTCGCCACGTTCATCCAGATTTCCATCCGAACGCTCGTCGTGTACCTGCTGGTGCCGCGCGTGGGCATCTCCGGCGCGGCGCTTGCGTGCGCGATCGGCTGGAGCTTCATGTTGCTTTACGCCTATGTCCGGTACAGGACGGTTGTGAAAAGCCTTGACTGATGCTTTTGTGCGCGCGCGAGCAGTTTTGTCAAGGGGTATTTGCATCAAACGAAAAAAGTAAGCGCCAAATAAGCACAACAACACCTATCAAAGAGACTCGCAATATGAAAATCTCTCTTTCGATAGGTGTTGTTTATATGACTGTGAATCTGAAGGGACAGTAACACTTGCGTTATTCCACTTTCGCTGTTCCTTTTTGCATATCGGACGCATTGGAGAGTTGATCATCGGAACGATGAACCTCAAGCCTCAAAACCCGAACCAGCTTGCGCAGGTGAAAGCCTGTTCTCTCAAAAGAACACGCGCAGGCAGTCAAACAGAAAAGCGCTCATCCTTTGTAATGTCAATTTCTCCGCAAAGCATCAGCCTCGCACACAGAGCAAGAGGGTTTACTGCCTTTTGTCGGTGATCAAGCCTGCATCATGCCAGATGATAGAGCTCGGTGTCCCCTTCGTCTTCGTGGGATCATCCCTTTTTCCGCAGGACGAACAGTCGGCCTGCGTGCTTCCTTTCGTTGCCTCCACGGTACTGCGCGAGCACATAATCCTCCGTCAGCGGCGTTTCCTGTTCTGTGTCAGGCAGGGAAATGTTCAATGTCGCAGCCTTCTGAATTTCGATCAGCGCATTCTGAACGGTCTGCTCTGCGATCCTTGCCTTGGTCATGTTGTCCTGCCGTGCATCTGCTTTCAGACGGTTCCAAAGCCCTGTCAAGCTGTCCTTCATGCCATTTATCCCTCTTTTCCGATGGGGAAGCTGCTCAATCCGCAGCTCCCTTTGCCAGCGCGTCCCGCACAGCGGCGCGGATGGCCTTGCTGGACAGGGTTGCTCCGGACACGCTGTCCACCTCGCTGGTATTCCGGCTCAGCATCTCCGGGAGCATGGCCTCCGCCGGTGCGCCCTGTCCGTTTTCATGGCGGAGAAGCCTGATTTCCCTGAGGATGTGGTCTTGCACGCTCACCTCTACAGTGACCTTGACCAACGGGGTTTCCGCTGTGCCCGCATAGGTGCCGTCCGCCACATGCTCCGGCGCAACGACAGCCACCGCGTCCAGCTGTGCGGCCATCTTCCTGACCTGCTTGTCCATCACAAGGCAAACGCCGCCGACGGCGATGCCGATGACGCACGCAAACACCAGCAGAGCTTTGCCGACTTTTTTCATACATCCTCCTGCCTTTCCCATCCCCGGCTCTCAAAAATGCCCAGCACCGCCGTGAAGCCGGTGCTCGCGAACACGCTGAACCGCTCCGGAATGCCGAAGTACGCGCGGGGTACAACGGCCGTCCCCACAGCACCGGCGATCATCAGGCACAGCGCGGCCAGCGCCCATCTGCCCAGCGCGGGGCAGGCCTTCTGCCGCAGGCCGCCATAGACGATGAGCGTCAGGGAGGCGATGGACAGCAGCACCACCGCCGCCGTGACGGCCAGGTGCATCACATCCTGAAGCTGCCCGGAGATCCCGGCCTGCGTCAGCGGGAACATGGCGTAGCCCACGGCGGAAATCCAGTTCATCAGGGCGAACAGGGATATGCCCGCCCGCATAGCCCAGTTGAAATGATCCTTGATCGTCACACAGCACAGTGTCACGCAGACGATGCCGCAGGGCATGTACAGCGCGCCCAGCTGGTTCCACAGGACTCGCGACGGGGCGGTGTCCGCGGACAGGTCGCTGACCGCCTGCGCCATCCAGTCGTATCCCGGATAGGCGAGGGGCGAAAAGACCACCGCGGCGGTATAGGACAGCAGGCTCACCAGTCCCAGCCAGCCCAGATTGCGCGCCAGCTTCTCATTCATGCTGGGCACCTCCCAGGTTTTCGCGGCACCATCGGATGGGCGCGGCCAGCTTCTCCAGGCTGACCCGGCTGCCGCCGTGCTGCATCAGGTCCAGCAGATCGTCCTCCTCGGGCGTCCTGTCCGCCTTTGCTGCCAGCGTTTTCGCCGTACTGCTTGTGATCATGCGCATCATCAGCTTCTGCAACCCGCGCAGCCTGTCGGGAGAATAGCCGCCCTGAAGGGGATACAGCGCCACATCCCCGGGGACGCCGTTTTTCTCCCGAAGCTCCTGCTCCTTTCCGGCAGGCTCCATGCCAACGGCGCAGACCATGGGCATCCGGTAGAGCCTCGCCGCATCCGCATAGCCCTGAATGCTGCTGGCCATGATCCATCCGAGATAGAGAATCTGCGCGCCGGATTTCAAGGTTTTCTTGGCTTCCGTAAGGGAGCAGACGGGCAGCCCCGTCTCCTGCCCCAGCAGGCGGGCATACTGCTCGGTGCTGCCGGTGTTCGATGTGTAAACAATTGCCTGAATCATATGCTTTCCTTCCTCATTCTTCCGACGGTTCCTCGCTGAAGAGCCGGTAGAACAGCCGCACATGCCCTTCCAGCGTGTCCATGATTTCCTGCTCCTTGTCCGGGTGGCGGTCGCATTCTCCCAGCAGGAGCAGAATCGGCGCATCGTACATCAGGGCGAGAAGCTCCGGATTCTCCCTGCGCATCACGCCCGCCGCGATCATCCGCCGAAACAGCCCCTCATGGTACTGCTGAATCTGCGCCACATACCGCTGGGAATATAGCGCCGACAGCTCCGGGGAGCGGAACTGCTCGATGGTCACCATCCGCCGGAACTGGCTGACAAACTCATCGTGGAGGGAGTAGGCGATCAGGGAGCGCACCTTCTCCACCAGCGCGTCCGCGGTGATGGCGCGGAACACCGCCAGATCCTGCCCGGAATCCCCCAGATGGACGGAGATGGAATCCGTAAATTCGCCGTACCGCTTCGCCGTCTCCTCAAAGATCGCGTCAAAGATGTCCTGCTTGCCCTTGTAATGCTTGTACAGGGATGGCGCCTTGATGCCCACGGCGTCCGCGATCTGCTCAACGCTCACGGCGTCGTATCCCTTTTGTGAAAACAGGCGAAGGGCCTCCAGGAGAATCCGCTGTTTGGTGTGCATGGAATCCCTCCTTCGTTCTGCTAATGAATATTAGCCATTATAAGCTAATATTCATTAGCTGTCAAGCGGTTTCCGAAAAAATTTCTCTGACCCGAATGGAAACCGTTCTGATGCGGAGTCCCGGACAGCCAAAAGGCGTAACGATGCCGGTCACGCCTTTTGGCTGAAGAAGATTCAGGATACGAAAATCGGGAACCGATTTCCATCGATTCCCGACAGGTGGTCGTTTTGCAGCGACAGGCGGCGGGCAAATGCGCTTTGCTTTTCATGCGCTATCCATTCTTCTTTCGCGCTGCCAGATAGTTGAAGGCCAGCAGCGCGCCCGTCGTCAGCAGCACGCACAGCACGGCCATCGCCATGCCGAGCGAAACGCTGCCCTGCTCAAATTCCCGGTTGATGTAGGTGGACACGACGAGCGTGTTGGGCGGCGCGATCAGGCTGGCCGTCACCAGCTCGCGGAAGGCGATGATGAAGATCATCATCCAGCCCGCAAAGATGCCGCGGGCAATCATCGGCAGCGTGATCCTGCGAAATACATAGACGGGCGATCCGCCGAACACGCGCCCGGCCTGCAGGAGGCTGTCGCTGATCTGCGTGAACGCAGAGGTGACATACTGCACGGTGTAGGGCAGATACAGCACGACATAGGCCAGCACCATGATGCCCAGCGTGTTGTACAGCGGAACCACCTTGTAAATCGCGTTGTAGAAGAGCATGATGCCGATGACCAGAACGATGCCCGGCAACATCTCCGGCAGCAGGCTGATGCCCTCAATCGCCTTCTTGAGGAACCCCTTCGCCCGCCGCGCGGCGACGACGATGGCCGTGCCCAGCACGGAACAGAGGGTTGCCGAGGAGGCCGCCAGAAACAGGCTGTTGCCGATGGCGGCGAGGGCCTTGGGGGTCGTCAGCAGCTCCCTGTAGTGCTCGAGCGTGAAGTTCCCCGCGGCAAGGCCGTAGCCGCGCAGCCGGATGAGCGAGGTGGCGATGATGGAGAAGTATGGCACGCCGATGGAGACGAGCACCACCAGCGCAATCCATGCCCACGCGAGCGCAAGGCCGGTGGGAGAAAGGGTTGTCCGTGCGGGACGGCTGCCCTTGCCGGTGACCAGGCTGTAGCTCGTGCGCGAGGTGATGTGGTTTTGCAGGAGCCACATGACCATGCAGATGCAGATGAGGATCGAGGAAAGGCTCGCCGAGCGCCCGAAGTCGATCGGCGACGTCGTGGAATAGCGGTGGATGTCCGTGGTGAACACATCAAAGCCGATGCGCCGCCCCAGCGTGTACGGCGTGCCATACTCCGAAAGCGTCTTGACAAAGACGAGCAGCGCGCCGATGGCATAATTGCCGGTCAGAAGTGGGGCCAGAATTCTGCGCAGCCGCTGGCCAGGACGCGCGCCGAAGACCGCGCCACTTTCCTCAAGGCTGGCGGGGATGCTCAGCAGGGCGTTTTTCAGCATCGTCATCAGGAATGGGAAGACGTGCAGGCTCATGACCAACACCAGGCCGCCGAAGCAGAAGAACCCCTCCGAAGCTCTTCCGGTGAAGGGGAAGAGCTGCTGGAACAGGCCGCGCTTCTGCATGAACAGGATCCAGCCCATCGAGGCGATGTACGGCGGCGTCATGAAGGGGATCATGAACACGATGTCCAGAAAGGCATGGCGGGCCAGCTGCGTGCGGGCGAGCAGAAACGCCGTCGGCAGCGCGATCACGCTGGAGAGCAGCACGACGCACAGGCCGAGCAGGAGCGAGTTGAGGATAGTGCGGACGTTGCGGGCATCGGCAATCGTCGCAAAGGCCCGATACAGGTCAAGGCGGCCATCTGTGATGACCGCCTTGGCAAATACCGTGAGCAGGGGACAGAGAATCAGAACGGCCAGCAGCGCCAGGAGCAGCGCAAGGGGCCAATTCCTTTTCCAGTCAGACTGTTTCATGGTGCCTCCGCTTATTTCTGGCAGAGCGCGTTGAGCTTTGCGGCCGTATCGGAGGCAACGCCCATCATGGCATTCCAATCCGTCGCCAGCTGCGGGATGTCCTCCAGATTGCTGCGGTTTGCGCACCTAACATCGCTGCGCCCCGGGAGCAGGAAGGCGTCGGCAACCAGCGCCTGCGCCTCGTCGCTGAAGAGGAAATCGACGAACGCTTTGGCGTTGTCCATCTCCGGTGCGGTCTTCAGGATCATCGCCGGGCGGGGATTGACCACCGTGCCGGAGGCCGGGTAGTAGATGTTCAGCGGCTCGCCCTTCTTCATGGAGGAATACGCGTTGTAATCGACGCCCGCGATCAGGATGCCCTTTTCGCCGGTGGTCACAGCCTCAAGCGCAGCCTTGTTCGCGCCCGGCACGGTCAGGCCGTTGCCGGCCCACGCTTCCATGATGCTGCCGCCATCTTCCATGCCGGTCACAAGCCCTGCGAGGAAGTCCTTGCAGGAGCCGGATTTCTCCGGGTCGGGAATGGCGATGTCATCCTGATACGCGCTGTCCGCCAGCTCCGCCCAGTCGGCGTTCAGCTCGGGATAGATCGTGGTATTGTAGATCACGCCGACCGCGGAAGCGCTGTAGCCGAAGAGCGTGCTGTCCTCGTCGATCCAGCCGGCGTTGATCTGCTCCGCATTGGCGGGCGTATAGCTGACCAGCTTGTCCTGATGCTTCATGCTCAGACCGTCCGACCAGGAGGCGAGAATGACGACGTCCGCGATGGGATTGGCGGCCTCGGCCTCAAGGCGCGCCAGAATCTCGCCGGTCGTGCCCTGGAACTGCTCGACCTCGATGCCGGTCTTTTCGGTGAAGGCGGCAGCCAGCTTGTCGGCAAGACCTGCCGGACTGGGCATATAGACGGTTACCTTGCCCTCGGCACCTGCGCAGGCAGCCACGCCAAGGCACAGACAAAGGGCCAGAAACAGGGAAAGGATGCTCTTTTTCATACGACTCAAGCCTCTTTCTTTTCGCATGTGATGATGTTCCGGGGATCTATGTAAACGGACAGCGTTTCGCCGGGCGCAATTCTGCGCGTACAGCGAAGCGTCCACGGATGGCCCTGATAGGGGACGATGACCTCGTAGGCATCGCCCAGATACTGCACGCTGCTGACCGGGAGGTCATAGCGCATGGCGCCGGGCATGGCGGTCTCGGAGGCGGCTTCCGGGCGGAACAGCGTCGTCTCGCTCAGCCAGTCCGATTTGCCGACAAACCGGGCGACAAACGGCGTCGCGGGATGATGATAGATGGCTTCCGGCGTATCGTACTGCTCCACGCGCCCATCCCGGAGGACGGCGATCCGGTCGCTCATGCTCATCGCCTCCGTCTGGTCATGGGTGACAAACACGGAGGTGATGCCCAGTTGCGCAGTCAGTTCCTTGAGCTCGTGGCGCATTTCCTCCCGGAGCAGCGCGTCCAGCGCGGAGAGCGGCTCATCAAACAGGATGCACTGGGGCTTCACCGCGATGGCTCTGGCAAAGGCGACGCGCTGCTGCTGCCCGCCGGAGAGCTGATGCGGATAGCGCGCGGCCAGATCGCCCAGCCGGACGGTGTGCAGCGCCTGCATCACCCGCTCCTTGAGATTCTCCGTATCCCTTCTGGCACGAAGACCGAAGGCGACGTTCTCATAGACCGTCATGTGCGGCCAGAGGGCGAAATCCTGAAAGACAAAGCCGAGCGCCCGCTTTTCCGGCGGCATGTTCACGCTGCTGCTGACGGAAAAGACGCAGCGGTCATTCAGCCAGATTTCCCCTTTATCGGGCGTTTCCAGTCCCGCGATCATGCGAAGCAGCGTCGTTTTGCCGCAGCCGGACGGGCCAAGCAGCGTGGTGAAGCTGCCGCTTCTTATGGTCATGGTCAGCGGGGCAATGACCTGCCTGCCGCCAAAGCTCTTGGAAATTTGAATCAGACGGATTTCCATAGTGCTCCTCTTCCTTCTTAATGAACAAAGTATACCGCTGTTCGGGAATGCCCGCTATCAAGGAACGGTAAATTCGGTGTGCGGGTTTTGTAAAAATTGCGAAAATGTCCACTGGCGAAACACTTGCCCGTGGTCAATCCGAGCTTGTTGCCTGAAAGGTATTCTTCCATTTGCGAAGGCGGGGAATCTTCACTTGCCGGGCACTCTTGCTCCACATGATTTTTACGCAAACCTCAAACGGGCATGTGCTTTCCCTTAACATGTATCCTCTATACTGACTGCGTTCCGGGGCAAAGCTCCGGAAAACACGTAGAAATGGAAAGTGAGGAACATCATCATGAAGAAGCTGCTCCTGATTGCGCTCGCGCTTGTCCTTGCGCTGAGCGCTGTGGCGATGGCGGAGGAAGCCGCCGCGCCCAAGTATGTATTCATGTTCATCGGCGATGGTATGGGCAACCCGCAGGTGGCCGCCACGCAGTATTACCTCGGTTCTATCGAGAACCCGGATTCCGAATTCCCTGTTCCGGCGGATCTGAGCTTCACCACCTTCCCGTACCTGGGCATGGTGACGACCTACGACGCCTCCTCCTTCTGCCCGGATTCCGCCTCCACCGCGACCTCGATGGCATCGGGCGAAAAGACGCTTTCCGGTGTCATCAACTACGATGTGAAGCTGGAGACCCCCTTCAAGCTCGTCACCGAGTATGCGAAGGAGGCGGGCCGGAAGGTCGGCGTCATCACCAGCGTGTCGCTTGATCACGCGACTCCGGCAGCGTATTATGCAAAAGCGACTTCCCGCAAGCAGTACTACGATATCGCGGTACAGGGCCTGACGGGCACGACGCTTGACTATCTTGCGGGCGGCTCCTTCCTGAAGCCCGACGGCGACGGCACGCAGGAAAAGCTGCTTGACCTGGCCGCGAAGAACGGCTGGACGCTGGCGAACACCAACGAAGCCATCCGTGCGCTGAGCGGCGAGAGCGGCCGCGTGCTGGCGATCGACCCGAATATTGCGGATGCGCAGACGCTTTCCTACGAAATCGACCGTGTGCGCAGGGTGGCGGACGGAGAGGATATCCTCTCGCTGGCGGACTACGTCAAGGCGGGCATCCGCGTGCTTGACAATGAAGACGGCTTCTTCATGATGTGCGAGGGCGGCAAGATCGACTGGTCCGGCCACGCGAACGACGCGGCGACCTCCATCCA
>JBJEUH010000115.1:0-3890 GCA_051883735.1 Candidatus Ventricola sp. | reverse complement strand
TCCTCGCCGATCTTCAGCGCATTGTGAATCTCATAGGACATGGTCTTGGCGCGCACCATGTTCCAGAAGGCAGTCTTGTACGCGTCGGTGGCGGTGCCGCGCTTCTTCTTTTCTTTGGGTTGACCATCGTCGGGACGGTTTACGATGGGCTGGCTGACAGGCTTGTTCATCTCATTCTCGATGACCTCCTGACGCTCCAGCCGGTCGATTTCCTTCTTCATGCGGTCGACGTCATCGACCATGCGGTCATAGGTGGCGGCATCCTCGGCAGTCATGGTGCCGTCGGAGCCGATGTGGGCGTCGCGGTACTTCTTCGCGGCATCCCACAGGGAAGCGCGCTTTTCACGCAGGGCAAGAATCTGATTCATAGGGATTCCTCCTTTTCAATATCGCAGGTGCTCCAGCCGGTTGTCGGCGTCCAGCACCTTTACACGGGGCGGTTCCGGGGACGTAGGCGGCTCAGGCGGCGCAGGCGATTCCTCCGGGAGCGAAGCCTTCACGCGGTTCAGAAGCTGCACCTCGGCGGCGCGGCTGGAAAAGGAAAAAGCCACCTTTTCGGGCGGCTCGTCGCCATCGAACAGCACTTCATCGCAGAAGCCCAGCTCCTTTGCGCGGTAGGCGTTCATCCAGGTTTCCGTGTCCATGAGGTTGGAAAGGCTCTGCCGATCCATGCCGGTCTTGATCTCGTAGGCGTTGATGATGCTCTCCTTGACCTCGTCCAGAAGGGCAATGGCCTTCTGCATGTCCTTCGCATCACCGCTGGCATTTGTCCAGGGATTGTGCACCATCATCAGCGCCGTGGGACTCATGCAGACCTTCGTTCCTGCCATGGCGACCACCGACGCTGCGGAGGCGGCAAGGCCGTCGATCTGCACCGTTACATCCGCCGGATAGTCCATGAGCATGGTGTAGATCTGACTGGCGGCCACACAGTCTCCGCCGACGCTGTTGATGTGGACGGTGATCGGCTGATTCCCGGCGTTCAGCTCGCTCTTGAAGGCCGCAGGGGTGATTTCATCCCCGAACCAGCTCTCCTGGGCGATCACGCCCTCAAGGTACAGGGAACGCTGGCCGGTATCCTCATTCCTGACCCAGTTCCAAAACTTGTTCATTCCGATTGCTCCTTTCCGGCTGCCCAGGCAATGCCGGCGAGCACAAAAAAGACACACGGCACAGCCACGCTGTTTCCGTATGCCTTGTACTCCGCCGCGTCCGTATTCGGATGTCGCAGCCATTTGATGATCTGTTTGTCGGTTTTCGGTCGGCTCTTTCCCTGGATGCCGTCCCACACGGCGAAGATCTCCCGCCAGCGGCTTACCTCCGCTTCGGAGGGCGCTTCGCTGTCCAGCCCCGCGCACCAGCCGTCCGGATAGCCCTGCAAACGGCAGCACTCATCCGGGGTCAGCCTGCGCACGAGGTATTCCGCCGTGGGTGAAACGATGGGCGGATCCTTGTAGTCCCGCGCCAGAAGGGCGGGCGTCGAACCTTCAGCCGTAGTGAAGAACCCCACATTCATGGCACAGACTGCATGGCGGTCGATGGTGTTGAGCGTAAAGGACACATCTTTGTTCACGCCGTCCCCGTGTGGCCCGTTCTCGTCCCTGCGTCCGATCATGCTGCCCTGTATGCAGTACGACACATCCTGCATGGGTGCGACCACCATCATCCCGCCCTGATTGCAGGAAGGCGATCCGCCGCTGCAGTCGAGGGTTCGGCTGGTCCGGGCTTCATAGATGCCGCTGTGGGGATTGCCGGACAGCATGGCGTTGCTCTGATCGGCGCTGATGCCGAACACCAGCGGCACCTGATTGCCGCCCGTCCCCATCCGGGAGCAGAGTGTCTGGCAGACGCCGTCCTCCTTCACCCGGATGCGGCTGTCGGTGGGGTTAAACTCGATGGCTACTCCGGGCGTAACGCCGGCGCGGAGCGTGGGGCTTTCCTCCTCACGGAAGCCAATGCCGCGACTGTTCGCGCTGTGCTCCGTGCAGAAGCCAGACGCACCCATGACGCAGGGCGGATGATTGGCCTTTGCGCGAAGCGTGCAGGTCATCTCATGGGTGACGTCCATGCGGCTTCCGCCCTGATCGTTCAGACAGATGCCTGTCTTTCCAGTGCTCTCTTCAGCACCTCGGGCAGCTCCTTGCCGCGCTTCTCCGCCCGGCGGAGTATACCCTGACAGGCCTTCGGACTCAAAGAGTACCTGTCCGGCACATGCTCCTGCAAGATCGAGGACAGCAAATATGCGCCGCCGTCTTTGTGCGACTCCCCAGCCCTTCGAGGCGTCGAGGATGCGCCAGGCGAGAGAATAATCATTTCCCACGATCTCTCCCGCTCCGAGCCATTTTCCGTTCTCCGGCATAGGAACATCTGCCGACTCGTCTGCGATTTCGGCAAGGCTTTGCAGGACCGCGCGGAAGTCGTGCCCAGCGTTCGAGGACAGTGCGCCGGGCACGTTTTCCCACACTGCCCAACGGGGATATTGTCCATGGGTACTTCGCCTCATTTCTTTGATGATTCGGACAGCTTCGAAGAACAGCGAGGACTGTTCGCCGTGCAGACCGGCACGCTTGCCAGCACATGAGAGATTTTGGCAAGGGCTGCCAAAGGTGATGACGTCCACCGGCGGAATATCCGCTCCGCGAAGGGCATGAATATCGCCCAGCTGGCGGACCTCCGGAAAGCGTTTCTCCGTCACACGGATGGGAAACGGCTCAATCTCGGACGCCCATACGGGCTTGATGCCCGCCATCTGCCCCGCAAGGCAGAAGCCGCCGATGCCGTCAAACAGACTTCCCAGCGTCAGCTTCGCCTGGTTCATCCGGCTGTTCCTCCTTCTTTGGTTTTCTGCGCCGCTGGGGCGACTTCTTCTGGTTTTGCTGCGGAGGGCCGTCATCAGCGCTGTCCTCCTGTTGGTCTGGCGCCTTCTGTGCCGCTTCCGCTGCGGCAGCGGCTGCGATCAGCTGCGTGACGCCGCAGAGATTGACGGGAACCATGTTGCCGTTGACCAAAAAGGTCGAACCGCCTTCCTCATCCGGGATGGGGTTGAGGTTCTCCAGCGCACGGATGTCGTTGGCAGACATCCAGCCGTTCTGCCGGGCGATGGCATAGCCCTCCATGCGACTCTTGTAGTCGCCGCGCATCAGGCCGTCCAGATTGAACTGCACATAAAAGCGCCCCTTCTCCGCATCGGAAAAGAGAGCGCGGTTGATGGACTGTTCGATGCGCACCAGCCAGGGGCGGATGGTGTGCACGGCAAAGTCGATGCTCTGGTTCTCGATATTGCTGAAGGTGGCCCGGTCAAGATTGCCCACCAGATGGGGCGGCACACGGTAGATGCGGCAGATTTCCTCCACCTGGAAACGGCGTGTTTCCAGAAATTGGGCCTCGTTATTGGGAAGGCTGATGGGCGTGAAGGACATATTCTCTTCCAGAATGGCAACCTTGCCGCCGTTGGAGGAACCGCCGTAGGTCGCGTTCCAGTTGTCACGCAGGCGCTTGGGATCGCGCACCGTATTGGGGTGGGTCAGCACACCGCTGGGGCGTGCGCCGTTCTTGAAGAAGGTGCTGCCGTACTCCTCGGCGGCAATGCCCAGACCGATGGCGTTCTTTTCCAGTGCGATGGGGCTGTAGCCCATGATGCCGTCAAAGCCCAGACCCGGAATGTGCAGCACGTCCGAGGGCTTCAGCCTGACCGCATTGCCCTCCGTGGTGGTATAGGTGTAGACCAGCGCGCCTGTTTTGCTGTCCCGGTCAACCTCCATGCGGTCCGGGAGCAGCGGATACAGACCGGCGATGTGGTTCTTGCCCGTGCGGATGATCTGGCAGTACGAATTGCCCCACAGCAGCAGATGGCTGAGCATGACCTCGCGCAGGACGAAGGAGGTCATTTC
>JBJEUH010000114.1:0-20931 GCA_051883735.1 Candidatus Ventricola sp. | reverse complement strand
GGCATCATCTACATCGACGAGATCGACAAGATCGCCCGCAAGAGCGAGAACCCGTCGATCACCCGCGACGTCTCCGGCGAGGGCGTGCAGCAGGCGCTGCTCAAGATCATCGAGGGCACCGTGGCCAGCGTGCCGCCGCAGGGCGGCCGCAAGCACCCGCACCAGGAGTTCATCCAGATCGACACGACGAACATCCTGTTCATCTGCGGCGGCGCGTTCGACGGCATCGACAAGATCATCGAAAAGCGCAACGGCGCGGGCTCCATCGGCTTCGGCGCGGAGGTCAAGAGCCGCGACACGAAGAAGAATGTGGGCGAGATCCTCGCGGACATCCGCCCGGAGGACCTGCTCAAGTTCGGCCTGATTCCGGAGTTTGTGGGCCGTCTGCCGATCCTGGTGACGCTCGACAGCCTCGACGAGGAGGCGCTGGTGCGCATCCTGACCGAGCCACGCAACGCGCTGGTGAAGCAGTACAAGAAGCTCGTGGAGCTTGACGGCGTGGACCTCGAATTCGAGGACGCGGCGCTCCAGGCGATCGCGAAGAAGGCGATCACGAGAAAGAGCGGCGCGCGCGGCCTGCGCGCGATCATCGAGGACGCGCTGATGGGCACGATGTTCGAGCTGCCCAGCCGCTGCGACGTGGAGCGCGTGATCGTGACCGAGGACGTCATCACGGGGAACGTCGAACCGACGCTGGTGCCCGGCGAGCCCAAGCGCAAGATCGGCGCGGGCAAGGCCAGGCGCGAGGGCGGGACGGACAGAAGGCCGTCGGTGTCCTGAACCAATGAATCAAGAGCATCCGCATGGGAGACCGTGCGGATGCTTTGCTGTGTGATCCGGTTTCAACGCTTTTGGCCCGCGAAGCGGAGAAGGGGTCTGGGGACAGCGTCCTCAGGCGGGCTTCAGGGCGGCAGCCATGACGTTTCCCCTCGCTTTCGCCATTTGATGACAGGCGACACTTGGTCAGGCTGCATCGGTTGCAAATTGCGCATCATTCAGGTATAATAAGAAAACATCGGCCCGAGGCTTACGAATACGGGCCGCGATGTAAGGAGGAACTGACTTTGGCCAAGCCGAAAAAGAAACGCACACAGCCGGTGACCCTGCCGATGCTGCCGCTGCGCGGGCTGATGGTCTTTCCGCATATGGTGCTCCACTTTGATGTGGGCAGAAAGAAGTCCATCGCCGCGCTGGAGCGCGCCATGATGGAGGATCAGCGCATCTTCCTCGTCGCGCAGCGGGACATTGACGTGGATGACCCCGGCATCGACGACATCTACCATGTGGGCACGATCGCCGCGATCAAGCAGGTGATCAAGCTCCCGGGCGACAACATCCGCCTGCTGGTGGAGGGCAAGAGCCGCGCCAGCCTGCGCGCCGTGACCCAGGAGGACCCGTATTTCGAGGGAGCGCTCGACGAGCTGCTCCCGCAGGACGCGCCGGCCTCCATCGAGACGGACGCGCTGCTGCGCACGGCGCACAACTACTTTGAGGACTACTGCAAGATGAGCGGGCGCATCTCCACGGAGACCATCCAGGCCGTGATGGAGATCGAAAGCCCGGGCCAGCTGGCCGACATGATCGCCGCGAACGTGCTGCAGAAGGTGGACGACCGCCAGCAGGTGCTCGAGGAATTCGACGACCTGACGAGGCTGGAGAGCGTCTGCGCGATCCTCGTGCGCGAGACGGAGCTCGCGGGCGTGGAGAAGAAGGTGCAGGCGCGCGTGCGCAAACAGATCGAGCAGAACCAGAAGGACTACTTCCTGCGCGAGCAGATCAAGGCGATCCAGACAGAGCTGGGCGACAAGGACGCGACCGACGTGGAGGACCTGCGCGAGCGCCTGAGCAGGACGCCCATGAACGACGAGGCGAAGGAGAAGACCCAGCGCGAGCTGGAGCGCCTCTCCCGCATGGCGCCGGGCAGCCCCGAGATCGGCGTGAGCCGCACCTACGTCGAGTGGATGCTCGATTTGCCGTGGGGCAAGAGCACGCCGGACAACCTCGACCTGAAGCGCGCCCGCCGCGTGCTGGCGGAGGATCACTACGGCCTTGAGGAGGTCAAGGAGCGCGTGATCGAGTACCTGGCCGTCTGCCGCATCAAGAACAACATGAAGGGCCCCGTGCTCTGCTTCGTCGGCCCGCCCGGCGTGGGCAAGACCTCGATCGCCAAGTCCATCGCCAGGGCGCTGGGGCGCAAGTTCGTGCAGATGTCGCTGGGCGGCGTGCGCGACGAGGCCGAAATCCGCGGCCACCGGCGCACCTACATCGGCGCGATTCCGGGCCGGATCATCACCTCGATCAAGCAGGCGGGCACGCTCAATCCGGTGTTCCTGCTCGATGAGATCGACAAGATGGCCTCCGACGTGCGCGGCGATCCGGCGAGCGCGATGCTCGAGGTGCTCGACAGCGCGCAGAACAACGCCTTCCGCGATCACTATCTCGAGTGCCCGTTCGACCTGTCCGGCGTGATGTTCATCACCACGGCGAACTCGGTCGATACGATCCCGCGCCCGCTGCTGGACCGCATGGAGCTCATCGAGGTCAGCGGCTACACGGAGGACGAGAAGCTGAACATCGCCAAGCGCCACCTGCTGCCGGGGCAGATCGAGGAGCACGGCCTCGCGCCCAGGAGCGTGAAGATGAGCGACAGGGTGCTGCGCAGCCTGATCCAGGGCTACACCCGCGAGGCCGGCGTGCGCCGCCTGCAGCGGACGATCGGCAAGGTGGTGCGCAAGAGCGCCGTGCAGATGATCGACGACAGCCTGGAGAGCGTTACCGTGACGCCGGAAAAGCTGACGGAGTACCTCGGCGCGCCGCGCTATCACTACGAGAAGGCGGGCAAGAAGCCGGAGGTCGGCGTGGTCAACGGCCTGGCGTACACCGTCGTGGGCGGCGACACGCTTCAAATCGAGACGACGACCATGCCGGGCACCGGACAGCTGGAGCTGACCGGCAGCCTGGGCGACGTGATGAAGGAGAGCGCCCGCGCGGCGAAATCCTACGTCCGCGCGCATGCGAGCGAGCTGGGCATCGCCGACGACTTCTACAAGACGCTGGATATCCACATCCATGTGCCGGAGGGCGCGGTGCCCAAGGACGGCCCCAGCGCGGGCGTGACGATGACCACGGCGCTGGTTTCCGCGCTGACGGGCATCGCCGTGCGCCAGAACGTCGCCATGACCGGCGAGATCACGCTGCGCGGCCGCGTGCTGCCCATCGGCGGCCTGAAGGAAAAGCTGCTGGCGGCGCACCGCGCGGGCATCGACACGGTGCTCATCCCGAAGGAGAACCTCAAGGATCTGGAGGAGGTGCCGGAGAACGTGCGCAAGGCGATCACGATCCTCCCGGCGGAGACGGTCGATACCGTGCTGGAGGCGGCGCTGTGCGAGAAGCCGCATGCCCGCAGGGCGGAGAAGGCCGCCAGGGAACGCATCCCCGACGTCCTGCCCGCGGCGGGAAAGGATCAGGCGGCCGGACTGCACGCATAAGCAAAGGAGAAGAACATGCAAGTCAAACGCGCAGACTTCATCACCTCGATGAAGGACTACGGCGATTACGCGACCCGGGGCTGCCCGGAGGTGGCCTTCGCGGGGAAGAGCAACGTGGGCAAGTCCTCGATGATCAACAAGCTGACCAACCGCGCCAAGCTGGCCCGCACCAGCGCCACGCCCGGCAAGACGAGGCTGATCAACGTCTTCCAGATCAACCAGGAGATCAACTTCATCGACCTGCCCGGCTACGGTTTTGCCAAGGTGAGCAAGGCGGAGAAGGAATCCTGGGGCAGGATGATGCAGAACTACTTCGCCACGACGGAGGATCTGTGCCATGTGTTCCATCTGGTGGACATCCGCCACGAGCCGACAGGCGAGGACCGGGAGATGAACCTGTTCCTGCGCCAGGCGGGCATTCCCTTCACGGTGATCGCCACGAAGGCGGACAAGATCAGCCGCGGCGCGCGCATGAAGCACATCGCGCCGATCTGCCGCGCGCTGGCCGTGCAGCCCTGGCAGGTGATTCCGTTCTCCAGCGAGGACGGCACGGGCAGGGAGGAGATCCTCGCGAAGATCGAGGAGGTCTGCTACGCCGAGGTTGAGGTGCAGGAGGACGGGGAATAAGCGTGATTACCGGACGAATGATGGCAGTTGCGCAATACAAATAGGAAAATCAGAATCCGGGAGAGTGTGACTCTTCCGGATTTTTTGTGGTTGGGGGAACGCGCTGCGCTGGGCCCAGAGGGATGAGGGAGGATTTCGATTTCCCCCCTACATCCCTCTGGACTCCCATACCTCCTTGAAACGACCAGGGCTGCGGCCCTGGACCCGGGACTTGAGGAGCGGCTTCGCATACAGATGGTGCGACCTTAGCGGAGCGCGTCCGCCTGCTGAAGCCCCCGGGCATAGGCCTTGAGCTGCTCGCGGTACTGATCCAGCAGGATCTGCGCGTACTCGACGCAGCCTTTGGGCTGATCGGTGACAGTCTCCAGCGCCGAAGCAACGTTTTCTCTATCCAGAATGCAGTCGGCCAGGAGCGCTTCAAAGGGTGTGTTCAGCGCTGTTCCGATTCTGGCGAGCTGTTTCAGGGAGACCTGCCGCTGCCCACGCTCGATCCGCCCGTAATGGAGTGTAGAAAGCCCGACCTGCTCGGCAACTTGTTCCTGCGTGAGATGAGCAGCTTTACGCGCTTTACGCATATTCCGCCCGATCATGATCAACGAAATCTCCATACGAACCTCCATACAAATGATTTAGATAGATATATCACAAAAGGAGATTATAAGCCTTGATGAGCTTGAAAGTCAAATAATTTTTGACAAAGTCTTCTTTTTGGATATATGAAAGTCCATAGAATAGCCCTATCAAGAAAATGGATAGGGTGAAAAGATGTTTGGAGAACGATTAAGAGCGTTTCGGCTGGCAAAAGGGATCAGCCAGGAGGAACTTGGAAAAAGGCTGGGCGTGACAAAGCAGACGGTTTCCAACTGGGAGATTGAGAACGTTACGCCTTCCCTGGATATGTTTCTGCGCATTGTTCGTCTCTTGAACACGACGCCCAACCGCATGCTGGGCTATGAAGCATATGCCGGCCTGGATGTATCGGGACTTTCAGAGCATGAAATCGCTCATCTGGCGATGATCGTTGACGATCTGAAAGCTCATCACAAAAATGAGAAATAATGAAAAACACAGGATGTGCGTGAATCCTGTGTTTTCTTTATGCGGTTTATCGCAGATAGCGCTTTCTGACCGGCTTGAACTTCGGAGGCTTGGGGCGCTTTTTGCGATGTTTGCGCAGGAAGCGGATCAGCCAGTAGAGGACAAGCAGCAGCGCGGCAGGCGGCACCAGCAGGTCCCAGCCAAAGCGCGGCCAGGGATTCTCGTCCGCGGCGGTGTAGGCCTCGATCTGCTCGAGCGTCGGGGGCGCATTCTCGCGCATGGCGATGGAGCGCGTGGCCACCAGCTCGTACTCGGCTGTGCCGTTCGATTCAGAATAGAACGTGAGAATGCCCATCACGTCGCCGACATTGACCGGCGCGCGGAAATCGCGCGTCCAGCGGACGGCGGAGACCTCGTTGAAATTTTCGCGCAGCAGGTCGATCTTCGCGCTGTTGCCCACGATGGTCATGTCCTTCGTCTCGTCCACGGCGCGGATGCCCAGCGTCAGCTCGCCGTGCAGCTCGTCGTCCAGCGAGAAGCCGGTGATGTCGATCACGCGCGGGTCCTCGGCGTAGAGCGACTCGGGGCTGATGGACTGCACCTGCGTGAAGCCGTATTCCATCAGCTTTTTGGTGTCCGTCCAGCGGCCGCTGCGGGAGGAATAGAGCACGACGGAGATCAGCTCGATGCCGCCGCGCTTGGCTGCGCCGACGAAGCAGTAGCCCGCAGCGTTGGTGAAGCCGGTCTTCACGCCGATGGCGTCGGCGTAGTAGTAGTCGCTGTCGGAGCTGGTGAAGTAGGTGCCGCCCACGAGCGTGCGCTGCGGGTGCCCCGCGCCGCCGTCGCCCGAGGTGGCGGGCATGATGTAGGTGTTGCTGGAGACGATCTCGCGGAAGCGATCGTTCGTCATCGCCGCGCGGGCGATGATGGACAGGTCGCGCGCGGTGGTGTAGTGGTTCTCGTCGTGCACGCCGGACGGATTGACAAAGTGCGTGTCATCCGAGCAGCCGAGCATCTGCGCCGTCTGGTTCATCAGATCGGCGAAGGCCGAGATGCTGCCGCTGATGTACTCGGCGATCGCGTTGGCGCCCTCGTTGCCCGAGCGCACCAGCGTCGCGGCGATCAGGTCGTCCATGGGCACCTTTTCGCCGGCGCTGACGGGGATTGTCGCATAGGTCGGCGGGACGAGGTCGATGGCATTCTGCGAGATGGTGACCACGTCGTTTTCAAGGTCGGCCATCTGCAGGGCGATGTAGCAGGTCAGCATTTTTGTGGTCGAGGCGGGATACATGATCTCGTCGGCGTTCTTTTCAAAGAGCACCTCGCCGGTGGACGCCTCGATGAGGATTGCGCTCTGCGCATAGAGCATGCTGGGGTCCAGCAGCTCGGGGTGCTTGCTGTCCCAGGGAATGGCGTTCGGGGAGAGCTCCGGCGCCTTGAAGGCGTCCTCCTCGGGATCGGATTCCGCGGCAGAGACGGCCAGGGGGAAGCCGGTTATCAAAAGCGCTGCCGTCAGCAGCAGCGCAAGCAGGCGACGGGACAAGAAATTCCCTCCATCTTGCGGTTGAATGGAAAACTGAGCATGGTTCCTCCCTGCCGGGCAGGGCGGTCTTTGGCATAAATGCGCTTTCTACTATACCACTTTTCACCGCAAATGTACAGCGCCAGATTGCCGCAAACCCGGCTGCGGGGGACAGAAATATTGCAAATCTATGACTTGCAGATCAAAATGTTACAAAAAGTGCGAAAAAATGTTTCCGATATCTTGATTTTATCGGTGCATTTGCGTTACAATGGAGCATAGAAATGCAGACTGATGGAATGAGGATGAAGCTATGCCAAAGAAGATTTTGCTTGTGGACGACGAGCCCCTGATTCTCAAGGGCCTTAAATACAGCCTGGAGCAGGACGGATATCTGACGGAATCCGCGATGGACGGCGAGGAAGCGCTCGCCAAGTTTTTTGACGGCCATTACGACCTGATCCTGCTGGACGTGATGCTGCCGGGCGTGGACGGCATCGAGGTGTGCCAGCGCGTGCGAGAGCGCTCCAACGTGCCCATCATCATGCTGACGGCTAAGGGCGAGGACATGGACAAGATCCTGGGGCTTGAATATGGCGCGGACGACTACATGACCAAGCCGTTCAACATCCTGGAGGTCAAGGCGCGCATCAAGTCCATCTTCCGCCGCAGCCAGCCGGTGATCGAGTCGATGGAGGAAAAGCGCGTGGTGCGCGTGCACGATCTGGAGGTCAACTGCCAGAGCCGCACGGTGACGCTCGCGGGCCAGGCCGTGCGCCTGACGGCGAAGGAATTTGACCTGCTGCAGCTGCTCATCACCCACCGCGGCAAGGTGTACAGCCGCGAGGCGCTGCTGGAAACCGTTTGGAAATACGACTACATGGGCGATATGCGCACCGTGGACGTGCACATTCGCCGCCTGCGCGAGAAGATCGAGCGCGACAACTCCGGCCCTGAATTCATCCTGACGAAGTGGGGAGTGGGTTACTATTTCACCGACAAGGACTAACCCGCTGTACTCGGTAAGGACCAAAATACTGATCGCCTTCCTGCTGGTCATCGGCGTGTCGTTCTATCTGGTGACGACCTCGACGATCCGCCTGGTCGGCGATTCCCTTTTTGAGGACGCTGTCCGGGCGGGCATGACGGGCGTGGCCGAGCTTTCCGCGACGCTGGGCGAAAGGATCGGAAAGGAATCGGCGGATGCGTTTTACGAGCGGCTTTTGCAGGCGGCCCGCTCCGGCGGCGGCCGTCTTTTGGTCGTGGACATGGACGGCAAGGTACAGGCGGACACGTTTGACGAGCGCTGCGGCACGCGCCTGGCGCTCTCGGAGGTATACACGCTGCTGCGCGGCGAAAAGGAGAGCGACTACGGCTTCCACCAGATCGAGGATGGAACGACGCAGCAGGCGCCCTCCGTGCTCGACCCGCTGACGGGCCGGGACGTAAGCAGGACCTGGGTAGGCTGCTTCGCCTCGGCGCTGGTGTCGGACGGCAATCGCGTGGGCGCGCTGGTGATGATCACGTCGGTGCAGGACACCTTCGATTCGCTCACCTCCATGCAGGACCGGATGCTGGCCATCTTCGGCATCGCGCTGGCGGTCGTGCTGGCCATGGCCGGCGTCATCGCCAGGATCGTGACCCGGCCGGTCGCGGAGCTTTCCGCCGGCATCGAGCGCATGAGCAAGGGCGATTACAGCCATCGCGTGCATGTGCCGGGCAAGGGCGAGATGGCTCAGCTGGCCGCCGCCTTCAACCAGATGAGCGAGCAGGTGCACAACCTCGACGAGGCGCGCAACCAGTTCGTCTCCAACGCCTCGCACGAGCTCAAGACGCCGCTGGCGACGATCAAGATCCTGGTGGAATCGATGATCTATCAGGACGACATGCCGCCTGAGCTGCGCAAGGAATTTCTGACGGACATCGACCGGGAGATCGACCGGCTGTCCTCGGTGGTGGGCGATCTGCTGACGCTGGTGCACATCGACAGCCACAAGCTGCGCCTGCGCCGGGAGATGATGGTGTTTTCCGAAACCGTGCGCGAGAGCGTGAAGCGCCTGCAGCCGCTGGCCCAAAAGCGCGGGCAGGAGATCTCGGTGGAGATCGCCGATCAGTGCGAGATGTTTGCAGACCCCGGCAAGCTGGCGCAGGTGTGCTACAACATCATCGAGAACGCCATCAAGTACACGCCGGACGGCGGAAAGATCGCCGTGAGCCTGCGCAGGATGGGCCGCGACGCGGTGCTGGACATCAGCGATACCGGCGTGGGCATCCCCGAGGAGGATCTGCCGCACGTGTTCGACCGCTTTTACCGCGTGGACAAGGCGCGCTCGCGCGAGACGGGCGGCACGGGCCTGGGCCTGTCCATCGTGCAGCAGATCGTGCGCCTGCACGCAGGCTCGGTGACGGTGCAGTCCAAGCGCGGCGAGGGCACGACGTTCACCGTGCAGCTCCCGGTGAAGTGACGCCGGGCCCAGGACGACGCAACGCGTATTTCAGGAAGTGAGAAGATGAAAAAGGCGCTGATCTGCCTGCTGCTTGCGCTGGCGCTTGTGGCGGCGTTTGAGCCGCATGTGCGCGGAACAATCGAAGAGAGGATTTCCGGGCTGCTTGCGCAGCCGCAGGAGGAAGAGCGGGCCGACGCGCCCACCTTCTCCCAGCAGCTGGGCGGCGCTTCGCGCACGGATCTGCTGGACGTGACGCTCTATTTCCGCTTTGCGGACACGGGCCTGCTCGGCGCGCAACAGGCGCAGCTGGATATCCGGCGGGAGGAAACCGTCGCCACCAGCATCGTGCAGAAGCTCATCGAGGGCCCGGACATTGCGCACGAGCGGCTGAGCGGCGTGTTCCCGCAGGGAACGCGCGTGATCTCCGTGACGGGCGAGGGCGCGACCGCGTTTGTGACGCTCTCCAGCGGCTTTCTGGGCAAGCCGGACGGCGCGCCCGCGGACTGGGAGGACCTGCCCGAGTGGCAGGAGGAGGCGGCGCTGCGCAGGCGGCTGGCCGTCCAGTCGATCGCGCTGGCGCTGACGGAGGACGGGCGCTTTCAGCGCGTGCAGCTCTACGTCGCCGACAACGACGACGAGATTCCCCAGCGCATCCCGATGGCCCTGATGGACACGGGCGTGACCGATCCGGCGCTGGTGCTGGCGGCCTGCCCGCGCGACGAGCAGGCGATGCTCACGCCGGGCCGCGCGCTGGAGATGGCGATGGAGGCCTGGCAGGCGCAGGAATGGGCGGCGCTGTACCCGCTGATGGCCAATGCGCAGGACGACCCGCTGCCGACGCTGACCGTCTTTGAGACGGAGATGGCCGGGATGGGCATTTCGCTGCTCGCCTTCAGCGTATCGTCCGGCACGGTGTCCTTTGACGGGCAGAGCGCGACGCTGGTGCTCGACGCCGAGATCCGCTCGAGGGATGGCGGCGACGCGCAGATCGTGCGCGAATCGGTGCCGCTGCGCCGCGTACAGGACAACTGGACGCTGGAGATGGGGACGCTGCGCTCCCTCATGATCCGCGACTGACGATAGGCGATCGGGGTGGACGGATGAAGGAAAAGAGGATGAGGCGGGCGGCGCTGGCGGCCTGGCTGACGGCGCTCTGCCTGCTGCTGGGCGGCTGCGTGAGCCAGGTGAGCGAGCGCGGGATGGAGGATCTGTCCGCCGCGGAGATCAAGACGGACGTGCCCGTGCCGGAGCAGGACGGCGTGCAGAGCTATGACCTGCGCTGCACGCTGTACTTCCTCAGCGAGGACGGCAGCAGGCTGTCGCCCGTGACGCGCAGCGTGACGGTGGAGGACGGCGAAAGCCGCGCGCAGGCGGCGCTCGACGCGCTGCTGCTCGGCCCGCAGGAGGGCGAGGCCGGCGTGACCTGGCCGGAGCTGGGCACGGTGCGCGGGGAACGGCTGCTGGAGGTCTCCTGCGGCGTGGCGACGGTCGATCTGCCGGCGCGCGTGAGGACGCTCTCCCAGGAGATGCTCTACGCGGTGCGCATGGCGATCGCCAACACGCTGACCGAGCTTTCGGAGATTTCCTATGTGAACGTCCTGATCGGCGGGCGCGAGGAGGGGCTTGACCTGGGCGCGACGCTGCCGGTGGGCACGTTCACGCGCGTGGACGACCTGGACGTGGGCGCGAGGTACAGCAGGCTCTACGAGCAGCGGCAGTCCCCAAGCGGCGTGACGCTGCTGACGACGCTGTACTTCCCCGCGGCGGACAGCGCGCTGCTCCTGCCGGAGGTGCGCTCCATCGCCTACGCGCAGGTTTCGCCGATCGAATACCTGTACACACTGCTGGGCGAGCTGGGCAAGGGCGCGAGCCTGGCGCTGTGCGCGCAGGACGTGCCCGCGCCGATGGACTACATCGAGGAAATGCCGGAGATCGTGCGCACAGAGGACGGCTATCTGGCCGTCGAGCTGCGGCTGAGCGATGCGCTCGGGCCGGCGCTTGAGGCCGCGGGCATCGAGCAGGAGACGTACATGGCGATGCTGACCGACACGCTGATGGGCTTTGTGCCGGGCGTGGAGGGCCTCCGGGTGGTGATCGGCGGCGAAACGGCCGCGTCCCTGCTGACCCGGAGCGACTTTGAGGGCTGCGTCGGCGCGCCGGCGACGCTCTATGTCATGGACGGCGAGGGGCTTTCGCGCGTGCAGCGCGTGCTGCCCCAGGCGTTGGCGAACGATGCGCGCACGCGCCTCGCCGCGCTGATGCGGCTTGGCGAAGAGGAGCTGTTCGCGCTGCCGGACGGCCTGACGCAGGAGGATATCCTGGCGGTGCATATGGGCGATGGGACGATCGCGGTCAACCTCTCCGCGCGCTTTGGCGACGCGCTCGCCGGGCTGGCCCACGCGCAGGAGCGCGCGGCGGTCTACGCGATGGTGAACACGCTGACGGAGGGCGCAAGGGCCTCGCGCGTGGCGTTCTTCTTTGAGGGCGAGCAGGTGCAGACGCTGGCAGGCGGGCTGGAGATGCGCGGCACGTTCCTGCGCAATCCCGGAATGGTGGTGAACTGACGATGGATCAGTGGGCGTTCTTTGACGAGCTGAAGGCCGGCAGGGTACAAAACGTGTACCTCTTCTACGGCCCGGAGGCGTATATCCGCAAAAGCGCGCTGGCCGCGCTGGAGAAGAAGCTGCTCATGCCGGGGCTGGAGAGCATGAACCGCACGGTGATGAGCGCGCCGTCCGCGCAGGCGGTCATCGAGAGCTGCGAGACGCTGCCGATGATGAGCGATTACCGTCTGATTGTCGTGCAGGACTGCGCGCTGCTGGAGAGCGGCAAGGCCAGGGACGAGGCGCAGGACAGCGAGCTGCTTTCCGCCTATCTGCCGCGCGTGCCGGAGACGACATGCCTGGTGTTTGACATGAGCGCGCCGATCGACAAGCGCAAGAAGCTGAGCCGCGCGCTGCTGGCGCTGCCCGGCGCGGTCTCCTTTGACACGCTGGATGACGCGCAGCTGACCCGGTGGATCGAAAAGACGCTGCGCCCGCTGGGCAAGCGGATGAACCGCACGGCGTGCGAGGCGCTGGCGTTCACCAGCGGCCGCGACCTGACGCTTTTGCACGGAGAGCTGGAGAAGCTGGCGGCCTATGCGAGCGAGCGGGACGAGATCACGGCGCAGGACGTCGAAAGCATCGCCACGCACACGGCGGAATGCACGGTGTTTGCGATGGTGGACGCGCTGTCCGCCGGGAAGGTGAAGGAGGCGTTCGAGCTGCTGGGCGTGCTGCTCTCCGCCGGCGAGCAGCGCATCGGCATCCTGGCGATGATCACGCGGCATTACCGGCAGATGATGCACCTGTGCGCGATGCAGGCGGAGCGCGTGCCGCAGGCACAGGCGGCCAAGGCGCTGGGCGTTCCGCCGTTCGCGCTGACGCGGCTCTCCCGGCAGGTCGGGCGGCGCTCCTACGACGCGCTGAAGGACTGCGTGAGCCTGTGCGTGCAGACGGACTACGACATCAAGCGCGGCGCGCTGCGCGAGGACGCGGCGCTGGAGCGGCTGATGCTGACGCTGGCCGGCGCAAAATGAACGAGGCACATCAAATCCCTCCCTGCATACGATGATGCGGGGAGGGATTCTTGTGTTCACGGATTGGAAGCTGTGTAAGGATTCGCGTAGCGGGCGCCGGGAGGCAGTGTGCTGTGAAGCCCTTCGGAAGAGGGAGCGGGCACAGCCCGCCGGGTTCAGAAAAAGAGCGTTTCGCATGCCGGAATATCCGGACGGCGTGATCTTTCTTCCGGCGCTCACGCCGATGGAGGCGGCCGTGCTGCCCGCGCAGGAGAGGCCGGAGAGAAAGCCCTACGGCGTGCTGCGCATGGTGCCCGGCGCCTGGGAGGCGGGCGAGCGGCAGGCGCGTCAGCGCACGAAGATCTGGGTCAGATAAACATAGCCCTGCGCGTCGATCGCCACACCCAGGCCGACCTTGGTGTACGCCTCGTTCATGATGTTCCTGCGGTGCCCGGGCGAGGAGAGAAACGCGGCCTGCGCCTTCTCGACGGTGGCGTGGTGCGCGATGTTCTCCGCTGCTGCGGCATAGGCGTAGCCGAACTGGCGCAGCATGCTGCGCACATCGCCGTATGTCGGGGAGATGTGCGCGAAATACTGATTGCCCAGCATGTCCTGGGATTTGATGCGCGCGATGCGGCAGAGCTCGGGATCGACGGTCAGCGGCGAAAGGCCATAGCGCGTGCGGTCAGAATTCAGAAGATTTCCTGCTGTTTGCTCTTGCGTTGACAGGGAAGCTGTTGTATAATGTCCCGCGAACGATGCGTCATTTACTGCGAGCGATGCGCCTGACGTCGCCGTCAGCGCTGCGGCAAGAAGAATGGCGGCTGCTTTTCGTCCCTTTGCGTTCATAGGTACCTCCTTGTTGTATCCGGGGGATGTCTTGAGTGGAACATAAGCAGTGTACCGTGCATCGGATGGAGATTGCAACAAATTTGGCAGGCGGTTGCCATGGAAATATACGCTGATCAGGAGGATGGCCTATGGGCTTTATCAAATGTCCGAGATGTGAACTCAACTATATCCGCGAGGAGGAGCAGTACTGCCCGGTCTGCAAGCGCGAGATGAAGGGCGAGTCGCACGACGATCCGTTCGAGCTGTGCTCGATCTGCAACGAGAACCCGGTGATGCCGGGCAAGGATGTGTGCCTGATGTGCTACAAGGAGATGAATCAGCAGCAGGGCCTGCGCGACGATTCTTCCGACGAGCCGGAAACCACGCCGGACGTCTCCCTGGACATGGAGGACGTGTCCGAAATGCAGGAGATCGAGCTGGAGACCATGCCGGAGGATATGCCGGCGGAGATCGGCGAGCAGCTCTCCCTGGAGGAGGAGAAGAGCCGCGAGGCCGAGGAAGACGAAGACGAGACCGAAGAGGATACCTGATTGTCTCTTTGTGAGGTGAAGACGTGCGCATATTTGCAATCGGCGATCTGCATCTGCCTGGCGGCGACAAGAAGCCGATGGACGTTTTCGGCCCGCATTGGGAAAACCACTTCGAGCGCATCAGCACGGACTGGCGCGCAAGGGTGAGCGATCAGGACGTCGTGCTGATCCCGGGGGACATCTCCTGGGCGATGCAGCTGGACAAGGCGCTGGAGGACCTGCGCCGCATCGGGACGCTGCCGGGCAGGAAGCTCATCCTGCGCGGCAACCACGATTACTGGTGGTCCTCGCTCACGCAGCTGCGCAGCAATCTGCCGGAGGGCATGCACGCGGTGCAGAACGACGCGTATGACGCGGGAGACGTGGTCTTCTGCGGCACGCGCGGCTGGACGCTGCCGCAGGCGGGCGGCGCGGCGATCTCGCAGGACGAGAAGATCTACCGCCGCGAGGTCATGCGCTTGGAGATGTCGCTGCAGGCCGCCAAACGGATGGCGAATGGACGGCCGGTGTTCGCCATGATGCATTATCCGCCGCTGCTGCCGGAATACGCGCGCAGCGGGACGGACTTTGCGCGGCTGCTCACGCAGTACGGCGTCAGCCGCTGCGTGTACGGCCATCTGCACGGGGCGAGCGTACAGCGCGGCTTCAACGGGCTGTATGACGGCGTGCAGTATGACCTGGTTTCCTGTGACGCGCTCCGCTTTGCGCTCAAGGACGTCAGCCTGTAAAACCGAATCATCGGAAAGGAACGTTTGGCAGGATTGCCGGACGTCCTTTTTGCATCGGGAAAACGCCTCCCCGTCGGCCATGTCATGCCGATTTCATCCGAAATCGCTTTGATGCTCGCGAAGCGGCGGGATGTACAGAGCAATGCCGGTTTGCTTTTTGCAAAATATAGTTGACAAAAAGTACACGCATGCCCTATAATCAAAGCAGGTCAAGAAGAGGAGGGCGCTGGCGTGAAAAATCTGAGGATGAAGGCCGCGCGCGTGGGCTGCGATCTGTCCCAGGAGGATTTGGCGCAGCGTGTGGGCGTGACCCGGCAGACGATCGGCATGATCGAGGCGGGCCGGTTCAATCCTTCGCTTGCGCTGTGCGTGGCCATCTGCCGCGCGCTGGGCAAGACGCTTAACGATCTGTTCTGGGAGGAGGAGACGGGCGATGCATGACAGAAAAAAGACCGTGCTCGACGAGCGTGAGATGATGGAGATGTACCGCATCGAGCACTTCGGCCTGTGGCTGATGTACGGCCTGCTGTGCGCCGCCATCCTCGTGCAGCTCCTGCTGGGCGCGCAGATGGCGCAGCTGGCGGGAGAGATCGCCGTGGTGATCATCACGAGCGTGGCGATGATCTTCTCCAACGCGCGCCACGGCATCTGGGATCAGAGCAGCCGGCCGAGCATGCGCGGCAACGCGGCGTATTCGCTTGCGTCCGGCGTGCTGGTGGCGGCGGTGCTGGCGGCTGTGGGCCGGAGCGCGCGCTTTGCGCTGCTGGCGGGCGCGGGCGCCGGCGCGGCGTGCATGCTGCTGCTCACCTGCCTGATGCGCTACATGCAGCGCAGACAGAAAAGGGCCGACGAGGAACTGGACAACGACTGAATTTGCGCAGATGATTTTAAGAAAGAAGGAATCCCCGATGAGCAAGAACAATCAGGTCAAGTACAAGGACATCGGCGGCCAGGCCGTCATGGAGGGCGTGATGATGCAGAGCCCGGCCAACGAATCCCTGGCCATCGCCGTGCGCAGGCCGGACGGCAGCATCGTCGTCACCTGCGAAAGGAACGAGCCGGTGGCGAAGAAGCACAAGTGGATGGGCCTCCCGATCATCCGCGGCTGCGTGAACATGGTGGTCATGCTCAAGATGGGCATGCAGACGCTGGACAAGAGCACGCAGATGCTGGGCGTACTCGAGGAGGAGCCGACGAAGTTTGAAAAGTGGCTGGCGGACAAGCTGGGCGCGAACATCGACAAGGTGGTCATGGCGGTGGCCATGGTGCTGGCCGTGGTTCTGAGCCTGTTCCTGTTCGTGTTCCTGCCCAGCGGCGCGGCGACGCTGATCGGCCATCTGACGGACAGCCGCCTGCTGATCAATCTGATGGCGGGCGTGACGCGCATCGCGATCCTGGTGGCCTACATCTGGGCGGTGGCGCTGATGCCGGACATCAAGCGCGTGTTCATGTATCACGGCGCGGAGCACAAGACCGTCTACTGCAACGAGGCGGGCGAGGAGCTGACGCCGGAGAACGCGCGCAAGTTCTCCTGCCTGCACCCGCGCTGCGGCACGGCGTTCCTGTTCCTGGTGATGATCATCGCCATCCTCATCGGCTCCGTGGCCGACGAACTGATCTACCTGATCTTCGGCATCGAAAAGCTGAGCTTCCTGGCGCGCTTTGGCCGCAGCCTGCTGATCCTGCCGGTCGTCACCGGCGTGTCCTACGAGGTGCTCAAGGGCCTGGCGCACGCGGGCGACAGCGTCCTCGTGCGCGCGCTGCGCTGGCCGGGCCTGATGCTCCAGCACCTGACCACCCGCGAGCCGGACGACGGCATGCTGGAGGTCGCCATCGCGTCCATGAAGGCGGCGAAGGCCGGCCCGGAGCGCTATGCGGACGAGCTGGGCAAGAACGTCTTCCTCTACACCGGCGAGGAAGACAAGAAGGACGAAAAGGAAGAAGAAAAGGACGGCGCGCAGGCGTGACGATCCGGGAGATCCTGAGGGAAGCCACGGCGCGGCTGGAGCGAGCCGGCGTGCCCAACGCCGACTATGACGCGGCGCAGATGCTCGCGCATGTGCTGGGCGAGGACGCGCTGATGATGCGCCTGAACAACCACCGCGCGGTCGACGAGCCAAAGCGGGCGGCCTATGAGGCGATGCTTGCGCGGCGAGAGGCGCGCGAGCCGATGCAGTACATCCTCGGCGAGACGGGCTTCATGGGGCTGACCTTTCATGTGGCGCCCGGCGTGCTCTGCCCGCGGCCGGACACGGAGATCCTCTGCGAGGAGGCGCTGCGCCGGCTACCTGCGGGCGGGCGCGTGCTGGACATCGGCACGGGCTCCGGCGCGCTGGCGGTGTCCATCGCCGTGCTTGCGCCGGGAAGCCGCGTGACCGCGGCGGATATAAGCGACACGGCGCTTGCGATTGCAGAAGGCAACGCGCGCCGCAACGGCGCGGACGTGAGGTTTGTGAGAAGCGACTGCTTGGATGCGCTGGCGGGCGAACGGTTTGATCTGATCGTTTCCAACCCGCCGTACATCGACCGGCAGGAGATGGAGACGCTGATGCCGGAGGTGCGGCATGAGCCGGCGCTGGCGCTCTGCGGCGGCGAGGACGGGCTGGACTTTTACCGGCGCATCAGCCGGGAGGCGGGCGCGCATCTGAACGAGGGCGGCGTGCTGCTGTTTGAAATCGGCTGGAAGCAGAAGGACGCGGTGGCGGCGCTGCTGGCGCGGCACGTCGGCAGCCCGTTCGTGCTGCGGGACTATGGCGGCAACTGGCGCGTGGTGGGCGCTGTGAAGGAGAGACAAGATGCTTGACAAGCTCGACTGGGTGCATCCCCGCTACGAGGAGCTGGGCGCGCTGCTGTCCGATCCGGCGGTCGTGCAGGATCAGGAGAAGTGGCGCGCGCTGATGCGCGAGCACAGCCGGCTTGAGCCGCTCCATGCGGCGGTGAGGCGCTATGCGCAGATGCTTTCCGAGCGCGAGGAGGCCAAAGCCATGCTCGCCGACGCGGACATGGCGGCCATGGCCCGGGAGGAGCTTTTGCGGCTGGACGGCGAGATCCCCGCATGCGAGCGGGAGATTCAGCTGCTGCTTCTGCCCAGGGACCCCAACGACGAGCGAAACGTCGTGATGGAGATCCGCGGCGGCGCGGGCGGCGAGGAGGCGGCGCTCTTTGGCACGCTGCTGATGCGCATGTACACGCGCTACGCGGAGCGCCGCGGCTGGCGGGTGGAGATGATGGACGCGAACATGACGGAGCTGGGCGGCGTGAAGGAGGCAATCTTCACCATCAGCGGCGAGGGCGCGTTCTCCAGGCTCAAATACGAGAGCGGCGTGCACCGCGTGCAGCGCATCCCGGTGACGGAGAGCAACGGCAAGCGCCAGACCTCCACGGCGACGGTGGCGGTGCTGCCGGAGGCGCAGGAGGTTGACGTGCACATCGACCCAAACGATCTGCGCATCGACGTGTACCGCGCGTCCGGCCACGGCGGCCAGTACATCAACAAGACGGACAGCGCCGTGCGCATCACGCACCTGCCCACGGGCACGGTAGTGACCTGTCAGGACGAAAAGAGCCAGCTCAAGAACAAGGAAAAGGCGATGCGCGTGCTGCGCGCGCGGCTCTACGAGAAGCTCCAAAGCGAAAAGGACGCAGCTTACGCCGGCGAGCGCCGCGCGCAGGTGGGCACGGGCGACCGCAGCGAGCGCATCCGCACCTACAACTTCAACGAGGGGCGCGTGTCCGACCACCGCATCGGCAAGACGATTTACAGCATTGATGCGTTCGTGGACGGCGATATGGACGAGATCATCGACGAGCTGATCCTCAGCAGCCAGCAGGAGCAGCTGCGAAGGATGAACCTCAGGGACTGATCCATAGACGCTTTTGAGCGCGCAAAGAGAGGAAGGGTCAAGGGGCGATGCCCCTTGCGGGGTTTGGGGCAGAGCCCCAAGCAGGTTTTAGGGCGGCAGCCCTAACGTCGCCCTTTCATTGAATAGAAGAAGGGATTCATATGATCACGCAAGTCAAGCCCGTCTCCCCGGAATCGATCGAGGAGGCGGCGCAGCTCATCCGCGACGGCGAGCTGGTGGGCATGCCGACGGAGACGGTATACGGCCTGGGCGCGAACGCGCTCGACGAGGCGGCGGTGAGGAAGATCTTCGCGGCGAAGGGACGCCCGGCGGACAATCCGCTGATCGTGCACGTCTCGTGCCTCCAGGAGATCGCGCCGCTGGTGAAGGCCGTTCCGGAGAGCGCAAAGCGGCTGATGGAGGCGTTCTGGCCGGGGCCGATGACGCTGATTCTGCCCAAGAGCGACGCGATCCCCAGCGTGGTGAGCGCGGGGCTGGATACCGTGGGCATCCGCCTGCCCTCCAGTGAGGCCGCGCGCGCGCTGATCCGCGCGGCGGGCAGGCCGATCGCCGCGCCGAGCGCGAACCGCAGCGGCAGGCCGAGCCCGACGACCGCGCAGCACGTCTTTGAGGACATGGACGGGCGTATCCCGCTGATCCTCGACGGCGGCGCAAGCGAGGTGGGCGTGGAGTCGAGCGTCATCGACGCGACCGGCGAGGTGCCGGTGATCCTGCGTCCGGGCGGCATCACGCCGGAGATGGTGGAGCGGGTGCTGGGCGACGTGCGCGTGGACGAGCACGTCATGAGCCCGCTTGCCGAGGGCGACGTCGTCCGCTCCCCGGGCATGAAGTACAAGCACTACGCGCCGAAGGCGAAGACGGTGATCTTCGACGGCGCGGCGGAGCGCGTCATCGCGGCGATCTGCGCGCGCTATGACGCGGCGGAGGCGGCGGGTGAGCGCCCGGCGATTCTCGGCTTTGACGAGCATGACTTTGGCGGCCGGACGCGCATCAGCCTGGGCAGCGTGAAGCGCCCGCAGGACGCGGCGGCCCGGCTGTTCGGCGCGCTGCGCGAGCTCGACGAGCGCGGCGAGACGGTCGCGCTGTGCGAGGCGGTCGAGGCGACGGGCATCGGCCTGGCGGTGATGAACCGCATGGGCCGTGCGGCGGGCTTTGACATCGAGCGCGTATGATGTGCAGGAGCTTTGAACCGGTGTTCACGCCGGAGGCCCGCGTAATGATCGTGGGCTCGATGCCCAGCGTCAAATCCCTGGCGGATGCGCAGTATTATGCGCACCCGCGCAACGCGTTTTGGCCGATTCTTTTTGACGTGTTCGGCGTGACGCCGACGGACGATTATGAGGCCAAAAAGGCGATGATCCGCGAAAACGGGCTCGCGCTGTGGGACGCGGCGTACTCCTGCGAGCGGGAGGGCAGCCTGGACAGCAACATGCGTGACGTCGCATACAACGACTTTGCGGCGCTGTACGCGCGCTGCCCGCACATTCATACGGTGCTGTGCAACGGGGGCACGGCGCACGCGCTGTTTGTGAAATCCGGCTTTGCGGGGGACCGGCGCGTGCTGCGCATGCCGAGCACCAGCCCGGCGTACACGATGCCCTACGCCCGGAAGCTGGAGATCTGGAAGGAAGCATTGCTTGAGGTGCTGTGCAAGGAGGGACAAGCATGAACATGGTCGATGTGATTCTCAAAAAGAAGGCGGGCGGGGCGCTCTCGCCCGAGGAGATCCGCGCGTTTGCGCGGGGCGCTGCGGACGGCAGCGTGCCGGATTATCAGCTTGCGGCGCTGCTGATGGCGATCTGCTGGCGCGGCATGACGGCGGAGGAGACGGCCTGCCTGACCATGGAGATGATGCGCTCGGGCAGCGTGGTCGATCTGTCCGCGATCGACGGCGTGTGCGTGGACAAGCACTCCACCGGCGGCGTGGGCGATACCACGACGCTGGTGCTGGTTCCGCTGGCGGCGGCGTGCGGCGCGAAGGTGGCCAAGCTCTCCGGCCGCGGTCTGGGCCACACCGGCGGCACGCTGGACAAGCTGGAGAGCATCCCGGGCTGTTCGGTCAACGTATCCATTGAGGACTTTATCCGGCAGGTGCAGGAGATCGGCTGCGCGGTCATCGGCCAGACGCAGGACCTGTGCCCGGCGGACAAGGCGCTCTACGCGCTTCGCGATGTGACGGGCACGGTGGGCAGCATCCCGCTGATCGCCTCGAGCATCGTCTCCAAGAAGCTGGCCAGCGGCGCGGGCGCGATCGTGCTGGACGTGAAGACCGGCAGC
>JBJEUH010000113.1:0-3945 GCA_051883735.1 Candidatus Ventricola sp. | reverse complement strand
GCAACAATCCGGACCGTATCGAAATGAGCAAGTACTGCCGTTTCTGCAAGAAGCATACGACCCACAAGGAAACCCGCTGATTCTTTCATCATGACCAACAAGGATGTGAAAGAGATGTCTGAAAAGGAAGTCAAGAAGACGGAGAAGCCCGGCTTCTTCACCCGCGCGAAGAACTGGATCGTCGCTCTGCCCGGCCGCATTTCCGGCGCGTTCAAGAACATGGTGGCTGAGCTGAAGAAGGTCGCGTGGCCGTCCAAGAAGGATCTCATCAACTACTCGATCGTCGTCATCGGCTTCGTCGTCGGTCTGGCGCTGATTGTCGGCTTGCTGGATACCGCTTCCTCTTTCGTGGTCAAGCAGCTCATCGAGCTGTAAGACCTGTGTGATGAGGAGGGTTTGACATGACGGACGAGAAGGCTCTGTGGTATGTTGTTCATACCTATTCGGGCTATGAAAACAAAGTCGCCAACGATCTCGTCAAGACGGTGGAAAACAACGGCATGGGCGACCTGATTCAGGACGTCACGGTGCCGATCGAGGAAATCGTCGAGATCCGCAATGGCAAGCCTCATACCATTCAGCACAAGCTGTTCCCCGGCTACGTCCTGGTCAAGATGATCAAGACGACCGAGACCTGGTACATCGTGCGCAACACGCGCGGCGTGACCGGCTTTGTCGGCCCGGGAAGCGAACCGATTCCGCTGACGGACGAGGAGTTTGAGCGGATGACCAGCTGCCAGGGTACGATCCGCGTCGACCTTGAGCCCGGTGATTCCGTGCGCATCAAGACCGGCAGCGTGGAGAACGCCATCGGCACGGTTGAAGAGATCAACGCGGAGGAACACAAGGTCAAGGTCTCCATCGAGATCCTGTCCCGCAAGACCACCGTGGAATATGATATTTCCGAGGTGGAGCGCCTGTAAGCGCGTCCCCGGGAAATCATGAAGCAGACAACCCCCGGGAGCACTCCCGGTTGTTGAAAGTGCCTGTGCATGCGCGCAGGCGGCAGCCCGGTCAGCGATATGCCCCGGGCGTGGGAGGAACGAACTGTTCCGCGTGACCACAGATTTAGGAGGTTTAATACCATGGCGAAGAAAGTTACTGGCATGATTAAGCTGCAGGTGCAGGCCGGCAAGGCCAATCCTGCCCCGCCGATCGGCCCGGCCCTCGGCCAGCACGGCGTCAATATCCCGGGCTTCTGCAAGGAGTTCAACGAGCGCACGAAGAATGATATCGGCCTGGTCATCCCGGTCGTCATCACCGTCTACTCCGACCGCTCCTTCACCTTCATCACCAAGACCCCGCCGGTTCCGGTTCTCATCAAGAAGGCGCTGGGTCTGGAGAGCGGCTCCGGCAAGCCGAACAAGACCAAGGTCGGCCAGCTGACCCAGGCTCAGGTTCGCGAGATCGCCGAGAAGAAGATGCCCGACCTGAACGCCGGCAGCATCGAGGCGGCGATGAGCATGGTCGCGGGCACCGCCCGCTCCATGGGCGTGACCGTTGCCGATGCCTGATTGACACTGTGAGTTGCAGCGCAGCATGCCTGCGCGAAGCAGCCTGAACAGGGCTGGTAGATGTGGGAGGACATTGCGCCGCTTGTACCACAAGGAGGAACAAAACTATGAAGCATGGCAAGAAGTATCTGGAGAGCGTGAAGCTCATCGAGCGCAACAGGCTGTATGATCCGGACGAGGCTGTGAAGCTGGCGCTGGAGACCGCGAAGACCAAGTTCGACGAGACCCTCGAGGTTTCCGTCCGCCTGGGCGTTGACCCGCGTCAGGCTGACCAGCAGGTCCGCGGCGCGGTCGTGCTGCCGAACGGCACCGGCAAGAAGGTCCGCGTGCTCGTGTTCGCCAAGGGCGAGCAGGCCAAGGCCGCCGAGGAGGCCGGCGCGGATTACGTCGGCGCTGAGGAGCTCGTCGCGAAGATCCAGGGCGAGAACTGGTTCGAGTTCGACGTCGTCGTCGCGACCCCGAACATGATGGGCGTCGTCGGCCGTCTGGGCCGCGTCCTCGGTCCGAAGGGCCTCATGCCGAACCCGAAGAGCGGCACCGTCACCATGGACGTGGCGAAGGCCATCGCCGAGATCAAGGCTGGTAAGGTTGAGTACCGTCTGGACAAGCAGGCGATCATCCACTGCCCGATCGGCAAGAAGTCCTTCACCGCCGAGCAGCTGACCGAGAACCTCGCGACCCTGATCGGCGCGATCAACCGTGCGAAGCCGGCCGCCGCGAAGGGCGTCTACATGAAGTCCATCGTCCTGTCTTCCACGATGGGCCCGGGCGTCAAGGTGAACCCGCTCAAGTTCTAATTTCATAGGACGAATCGAGCCTCCTGAAGCTTTTCGGGAGGCTCGTTTTGCGTACAGCCGAAAGAGGAAAAGACCGCACAGGGCTTGTACCTTCTGCGCGGTCCGTGATATGATGTTGCCGTAGTCAAGGGGACTTGCACGGCTGCGCCGCCCGCTTTCTGCGATACGAAAGAGGGTGGTATGGCATGAAGAAGGACGATTTCATCAGCATGACAGGCTGGTTGTTTTCGCTGATCTCTCTGCTGATCGCTGTATATTTGCTCGGTAAGGGCTAAAACAAGCGATGCCGCCGTGTAGCTGGCACTACCGGCGGCGTTTGCTCTGCGATTGTACTGATTCCGCATAAGCGGGCATGCAGTCGTGCGAGGGAACCATCCTCTTGACTACATTCTACACCATTTCAGGCCGCACGTCAATGACGTCCGGCCCTTTTTCAAAACCTGGCCCTTCAATCGAAGGAGGATCATCGGCGCGCAAGAAGGCCGGAACCGATGAAAAACCCTGATTTTATCAGCAAAAAATCGTTGACACGCGCGGCGGCGTGTGGTATACTGCAAGTCGTGAATTGAAAAGTTCTGTGCCTGAGACAGCTGGTGACGCGAAAGCGTTATAATGGGTTTGCCCGCCGGCCGAGGTGTGAGCGGTCGAAATGCACCACAATCGTGGTTTCTGCCCTTGCGCCCAGCGCAGGGGCTTTTCTTTTCCGGAACCTTTCGGGAAGGAGGAATTTACCATGTCCAAGAACATTGAAGCGAAGAAGGTTGTCGTCTCCGAGATCGAGGAGAAGATCGAGAAGGCCCAGTCCATCGTGGTCGTCGAGTACAAGGCGCTGACCGTGGAGCAGGTGACTGCCCTGCGTGCGAAGTGCCGCGCGGCCGGCGTCGATTACTGCGTGCTCAAGAACACGCTGATGAAGCGCGCGCTGGCGAACAAGGGCATCACCCTCGACGAGAAGGTCATGGAGGGCCCGAACGCCTTCGTCTTCAGCAACAACGATCCGATCTCCGGCCCCAAGATGATCAAGGAGTTCATCGCGGGCTGCGAGAAGGACAAGAAGGTGTCCCCGCTGACCATCAAGGCCGGCGTGATGGACGGCGCTGTGCAGAGCGTGGAGGAGGTCAAGGCCCTGGCCGACATCCTGCCGAAGGATCAGCTCATCGCCAAGATCATGGGCTGCCTGAATTCTCAGGTCACCGCCCTGGCGTATGTCCTCAAGGCGTACGTCGACAAGCAGAGCGAAGCCGCTGCCGAGTAAGTAAAACAGGCTTCCCGGCATGCGCGTAAACCGCGCAACTGAACAAAGAAGTATTCTTAATGGAGGTAAATACCATGGAAATCAATGAGATCGTATCCGCTATTGAGAGCCTGACCCTGATCCAGTGCTCCGAGCTCGTGAAGGCCCTTGAAGAGAAGTTCGGCGTTGTCGCCGCCGCTCCGGTCGCCGCTGGCGCTGGCGCTGCTGCTCCGGCCGCTGCCGCTGAGGAGAAGACCGAGTTCGACGTCGTGCTCACCGGCTTCGACGCTGCGAAGAAGGTTGCCATCATCAAGGCCGTCCGCGAGGTCGTGCCGGGCCTGGGCCTGAAGGAAGCCAAGGACATCGTCGAGGGCGCTCCGAAGACCCTGAAGGAGGGCGC
>JBJEUH010000112.1:0-62579 GCA_051883735.1 Candidatus Ventricola sp. | reverse complement strand
AGATGCAGAAGGTCATGGCGGCCGTGAACATGGGCGCCGAGGCCATCATGGACCTCTCCTCCCACGGCAACACCCAGCCCTTCCGCCGCAAGCTCACCGCCGAGTGCCCCGCGATGATCGGCACGGTGCCGGTGTATGACAGCGTCATCCACTATCAGCGCGATCTGGCGACGCTGACGGCCAAGGATTTCATCGACGTGGTGCGCCTGCATGCCCAGGACGGCGTGGACTTTGTGACGCTGCACTGCGGCATCACCCGCAAGACGATCGACCAGATCAAGAAGCACAAGCGCAAGATGAACATCGTCTCCCGCGGCGGCTCCCTGGTGTTTGCGTGGATGTGCATGACGGGGGAGGAGAACCCCTTCTACGAGTACTTTGACGAGATTCTGGACATCTGCCGCGAGTACGACGTGACCATCTCCCTGGGCGACGCCTGCCGTCCGGGCTGCCTGGCCGACGGCAGCGACGTGTGCCAGATCGAGGAGCTCGTCCGCCTGGGCGAGCTGACCAAGCGCGCCTGGGAAAAGGACGTGCAGGTCATGGTCGAGGGCCCCGGCCACATGCCGATGGACCAGATCGAGGCCAACATGAAGCTCCAGCAGACGATCTGCATGGGCGCGCCCTTCTATGTCCTCGGCCCGATCGTCACCGACATCGCCCCGGGCTACGACCACATCACCTCCGCCATCGGCGGCGCGATTGCGGCGGCCTCCGGCGCGGCCTTCCTGTGCTATGTGACCCCGGCGGAGCATCTGGCGCTGCCCAACGTCGAGGACGTGAAGCAGGGCATCATCGCCTCCCGCATCGCGGCCCATGCGGCGGACATCGCCAAGAAGATCCCCCATGCGCGCGACCTGGACGACGCCATGGCGGACGCGCGCCGCACCTTCGACTGGGAGAAGCAGTGGCAGTGCGCCGTCGACCCGGAGACGGCCAGAGCCATCCGCGACAGCCGCTCCCCGGAGCACGAGGATTCCTGCTCCATGTGCGGCAAGTTCTGCGCGGTGCGGAGCATGAACAAGGCCCTCAGCGGCGAATACATCGACATTCTTTAATCAGCGCACACGCTGAGCCCGCCGGGTGCGCTTAAAACTGCGAAGATCCTCCGATTCGGGGCAAAAGGCTGCTGAAAGCCTTTTGCCAGGGATTCGGAGGATCATTCTTTTTAGGGATCCGCATCCTCGTTGCTTCTTCATTTCGTACACCTCACGAATCGCGAGAAGTCATGAAGCAGATTCAGGAATGGCTGGGGCACAGCGATTTCAGCATGACGGCGAACATCTACGCGCACCTGGATGACCACTCCAAATTCTCTTCGGCGGAGGCCATGCTGGCAGGCCTGGGGCTTTCCCATCCGAACCCGGAGAACGGTTAGGGCGGCAGCATTTTTTCAGAGTCGGCAAAACGACATTTTTTCTCTCCAGGGGGAAAAGGGAAAGCCCTACAGGGATTGATCTGTAAGGCTTTTTGTGTCTGCACCAATATATTGATACAAGTTACGATTACCGGCTTGATCAATTCAGGGTGTTCAAGGGGATGCGATTGCGCCCCAATATAAAGCAGCTCTATACACGCCATGCTTCATAAGGGTTGATGGGCATAGGTCAGCGTTTTCGATTCCGGGGAGCCAGCGTCAGTCCTCTGGGCATTCCCCGTGTCGGCAGCTTGGGCACCGGGAAGGCCGCAATGCATCGCATTTTACACCGAAAAATCATACTTTATCATATAGTCAAAGGCCTTCCTCACTGCCGGGGACAAATCGTGTTCATCCCGGACAGATACACCGATGATACGTTTTTCAGAGGGAGTAATTCGCAGCATCTTGACTTCCTGTTCAAAGCCATGCATCGTCAGCAGCGGCATGATGGCAAACCCGAAGCCCGCCTTTACCATCTCGACAGTTGTTTTATCGTCAACCACATGGCATACTGTACGAACATCCAAATTCATCTGATCCATGATCCGTCTGGCATCCGCGTCACAGGATTCCCGTTGCATCACAAATGGAGAGTTCACGAGGCTTTCCAGTGGAATCTCTGTTTCCGATTGGGTTTGGGTTCCCTTGCGCAGAATGCACATCAGCGGATCGGAAAAAATCTCATGGAACGGGAAACCGGGATTCACGGTTTTGGATAAGAAACCGATATCGACGATGCCGGTTTTCAGCCAGTCAATGATATCCTCATACGACCCCTGAAAGATTTCAAAGGTGATATGCGGGTATTTTTGATTGAAGCTCCCGATCAGCTCCGGCAAGTATGTGCACATGGAGTTGAAGATACCCAATCGGACATGGCCCTTGTCCAGGCTGTTCAGCTCCGCAATCATCTGGTTCAGCTGATCCTCTTTCTTCACGATCCCCTGAATCAACTCCAGTACGGATTCGCCGGTCGTGGTGAGGGATACCCCATGACGGCTGCGCACGAACAGGGAGAAACCAAATTCCTGTTCCATCTGCTTAACCAGATGACTGACTGCAGGAGGCGTAACATGGTGAAGCTCCGCCGCCTTCTGAAAACTCTTATGCTGCACGATGGTCAGCACAACGCGATAAGAAAACGTATCCATATGCAGTCCTCTTTGATTAAAAAAATCTAATCTTAAAGATAAACAGGTTAAACTATATTTATCCGTATTTTAGTGCTATCCTATGGGAGTGTCAAGAAGAAATCACAATATGTGTGAGGAAAAGAGGAAACCTAAGTGAAAAAGAAAAGTGATTTTTCCGGGCAGCTCGGTTTTGTGTTTGCGGCTGCGGGCAGTGCGGTGGGCGTTGGAAATCTCTGGCGCTTTCCCTATCTGGCGGCAAAGGACGGCGGCGGGGTATTCCTGATCGTTTACCTGGCGCTCATTTTCACTGCCGGATTTGCGCTGCTGACCACGGACATTGCCATCGGGCGAAAAACCGGGAAAAGCGCCATTCATGCCTATGAAAGCATGAATTCCAAATGGAAATTTCTGGGCATCCTGACCTTCCTGGTGCCGGTGCTGATTATGACCTATTACGCTGTTATCGGTGGCTGGATTCTGAAATACCTTGTCCTTTTTCTCACCGGCAGAGTCGAAGCTGCCGCAGGGGACGACTGCTTTACAGGCTTCATTTCATCCCCGGGCTCTGCGTGGTATGGGCTGGTGTTTATGCTGATCACCGCCGCGATTGTCTACATCGGCGTGGAAAAGGGCATTGAGCGTGTTTCCAAATCTATGATGCCGCTGCTCCTTGTGCTGGTAATCGGAATTGCCGGCTTTTCTCTGACGCTGCGGAACGGGACGGAGCCAGAAACCGTCCGCACAGGACTTCAGGGCCTGAAGATATATCTCACGCCGGACTGGTCCGGCATGACGGTATCCCGATTCCTGCAGATCACTCTGGATGCCATGAGCCAGCTGTTTTTCTCCCTGAGCGTGTCCATGGGCATCATGATTACCTACGGTTCCTATGTGAAGCCGGATGTGGATTTGGGGAAATCCATCTCCATGATTGAAATCATGGACACCGGCGTGGCCCTTCTGGCAGGCGTGATGATTATTCCTGCGGTGTATGTGTTCTTTGGGGTAGAGGGCATGTCCGCCGGCCCCGGCCTGATGTTCATCTCCCTGCCCAAGGTCTTCTTCTGTATGGGCACTGCCGGCAGGATCATCGGTCTGCTGTTCTTCGTCCTGGCTGCCTTTGCCGCCCTGACCTCCTGCATCTCCGTGCTGGAATCCATCACAGCCAACTGCATGGAAATCTTCCACACCGACCGAAAGCCAACAACCGCAGTCCTTTCTGTCATCTATCTGATTGCCACAGCCGTCATTTCTCTGGGATACAGCATGTTCTATGTGGAGGTCATGCTCCCCAATGGCAGCACGGGCCAGCTGCTGGACATCATGGACTACATCAGCAACAGCTTTATGATGCCCTTCATCGCACTGTTGTCCTCCATCTTGGTTGGATGGATCATGAAACCGGCATGGATCGCCGAGGAGCTGGAGCGCGGCGGAAAGGTATTCCGGAGAAAGAAGCTCTATACCGTGATGATTCGGTACATCATGCCCATCATCATGTTGATCATCTTCCTGCAATCCACGGGAATGATGAACTATCTATAAATACGGAAACTCAGTCTTTGGAATTCGCGCAATTCATTGTATCTTATCCATAACTGTGGATTTTCCTTTATCCTGAAGGATCGATGAAAGGGATTATTCTGATCCACCCTATTTCCCCCGAAAGCAAAAGCGTACACGGTGTTCGGATTATATCGTAACACCGTGTACGCTTTTGCCTTTTTAGCCTAGAGGGGGTGCAAAACTGGGGTGGATCAGCCGTCTCGAGTAGTCTAACAGCCTTTCCCGGTTCCCGTCAGCTTGTATATGAATCCGGCATTTGATTCAAACAAATGAAATCCTGCAATTATGCGCGGATAAACAGCAAGTTCAGCTACCTATTCCCCATCTTCTACATCGCAAGCCCTCAAAAATGCAAAAATAAAACTCAGACATCGTATCAATGTCTGAGTTTCCAGGTGGCGGAGAGTCAGGGATTCGAACCCTGGGTGGTTTTACCCACACAGCATTTCGAGTGCTGCACCTTCGACCGCTCGGACAACTCTCCAAAGATGATGGGTCCTCTTTCCGAGGACCCATCTATTATAAGGCAAATAGCTTCGTTCTGTCAAGCCGGGAACCGCAATTACAGCTCGGAGGCGATGTCCACGATCTCCATGGAGCGGCGGATGAACTCGGTCATCTGCTCGGCCTCCAGCGGCTGGCGGGACAGCTCGGCCAGATCGTAGAGCTGGCGGGTGAGCAGCAGGCTGCGCTCGTCCTTCTCGCGGCTGGCCAGCTTCTTCACCGTCTTGTTGCGGCTGTTGAGCACGACGGAGTACTTCGCCGGCATGGTGTACTCGCTGCGGCCGTAGATGCGGCCCATGTCGTTGAAGCGGCGGGTCTGCTCGTCCTCGATCAGCATCAGCGGGATGCTCTCGTTGGCCAGCGGCTTGACCTCGACGGTCAGGTCGTCCTTGCCGGCTGCCTCGCGGATCAGGCCGGTCAGCTTGTCCTGATCGAGCGCCTCCGCCTCGCCCTCGGCCGTCAGGCTCTCCAGCTCCGCGTCCACGCGGCAGAACTTGAAGTTCTCGCCTGCGCACGCGCTGTACTCCATGTAGGAGACGAAGTTCACGTCGATCGCCTGATCGAGCACCGTCACGTCGATGCCGCGCTCAGTGAACAGGCGGATGGCCGCGTCCTGGCGCGCTGCGTCGGAGGTGTAGACCATCTTGTTTTCCAGCTTCTCGCCGTTGCGTTCCTTGTACTCGGCGAGCGTGAGGTATTTGCCCTCGGTGGTCTTGAAGAGCACGCAGTCCTTCATGCGCTCGGCAAACTTCTCGTCGCGCATCATGCCGTACTTGATGAACGGATGGATGTCCGGCCAGAAGCCCTCGTAGGCCTCGCGCTCGGTCTTGAACATGCCGGTCAGCTTGTCGGCCACCTTCTTGGTGATGTGCGTGGAGATGCGGCGGACGTAGCCGTCGTTCTGCAGGAAGGAGCGGGAGACGTTGAGCGGGAAGTCCGCGCAGTCGATCACGCCCTTGAGCAGCATCAGCCACTCCGGGATGACCTCCTTGATGTTGTCCGCGACGAAGACCTGGCCGGAGTAGAGCTTGATCTGGCCCTCGATGCCGCCGAACTGCTCCTTGAGCTTCGGGAAGTACAGGATGCCCTTGAGCTTGAAGGGATAATCCACGTTCAGGTGAATCCAGAACAGCGGGTCCTCGTACTCGTGGAACACCTTGCGGTAGAACGTCTTGTAGTCCTCGTCCGTGCAGTCCTGCGGGGCCTTGACGTACAGCGGCGTGGTGTCGTTGATGGGCTTGGGCTCCGGCTTGGCGGCTTCCTCCTCGCCCTCGGCCTTCACGACGTCGCCGTTCTCGTCGGTGACGGTCGCCTCGGCCTCCTCCGGCTTCTTCTCCGCCTCGGGCTTGATCTCCTCGAGGTAGATCGGATAGGCCATGAAGGAGCAGTAGCGCTCGAGCACCTCGTGCACGCGCCAGTAGTTGAGGAACTCCTCCTCGGCGTCGTTGATGTAGAGGGTGATGGTGGTGCCGCGCTCCGCGCGGTCGCTTTCGGTCATGGTGAAGTTCATGCCGTCCTCGCTCTCCCAGTGCACCGGGGTCGCGCCCTCGCGGAAGGACAGCGTGTCGATGGTCACCTTGTCCGCCACCATGAACACGGAGTAGAAGCCCAGGCCGAAGTGGCCGATGATGCCGCTGTTCTCCTTGTCCTCGTCCTTGGCGTATTCCTCCAGGAAGGACTTCGCGCCGGAGAAGGCCACCTGATTGATGTTCTTCTCCACCTCCTCCTGCGTCATGCCCACGCCGTCGTCGATGAAGCGCAGCGTCTTCGCCGCCTTGTCGACCTCCACGCGGACGGAGCAGTTCTCGGCCAGCTTGTAATCGACCAGGCGCAGCTTGGTGATCGCGTCGCAGCCGTTGGAAACGACCTCGCGGATGAAGATATCCTTGTCGGAGTAAAGCCACTTCTTGATGATGGGCATGATATTCTGCGCGTCAATGGACACGCTGCCGGTAACCGGATCCATAGAAAAGACCTCCTTTATATAGAAAAGCCGTGATTTTCCTGTGACAAGACGTATTGTAGCGCCGCTTCGTGCCGATGTCAAGAGAAAATTAGCACTCAATCAAATAGAGTGCTAACAATTCTGCCTGCGGTCAATCGCGCTTTCGCAGAATTTCCCCCTTTTTTCTTGCGGTCAAAAGGCGTATAATGGATACAGTTCTATACAAATGGAATGCTGTGACAGAAAGGACGATTCACCATGGCTGTTCATATTCTCGAAGAGGCCCGGCGCTGTCTCAACTGCAAGGTCCCCATGTGCCAGAAGGGCTGCCCGATCCACACGCCGATCCCGAAGGTCATTCAGATGATGCTGAACGGCAAGCTGGACGAAGCCGGCTGGACCCTCTTTGAAAATAACCCGCTGACCACGGTCTGCTCGCTGGTGTGCAACCACGAGAATCAGTGCGAGGGCCACTGCGTGCTGGGCCGCAAGGGCGCGCCGGTGCACTTCTCCTCCATCGAGAATTACATCTCCAGCACCTATTCCAGCAAGATGAACAAGGGCCCGGCCCCCAGCAACGGCATCCGCGTGGCGATCGTCGGCTCCGGCCCGGCGGGCCTGACCATCGCGGTCATCCTGGCGCGCAAGGGCTATCAGGTCACGATCTTCGAGGGCAAGGACAAGATCGGCGGCGTGCTGCGCTACGGCATTCCGGATTTCCGCCTGCCCAAGTCTGTGCTGGATGACTTTGAGTACCATCACCTCGTGCTCAAGAACATCAAGGTGCGCCCGAACACGACGATCGGCGGCGCGATCACCATCGAAAACATGTTCGACGACGGCTACAAGGCCATCTTCCTGGGCACGGGCGTATGGCAGCCGAACACGCTGCACATCAAGGGCGAGACGCTGGGCAACGTGCACTACGGCATCAACTACCTCAACAACCCGGACAGCTACCGCCTGGGCCAGACGCTCAACGTCATCGGCGCGGGCAACGCCGCGATGGACGTGTGCCGCACGGCGCTGCGCAAGGGCGTGCGCGAGGTCAACTGCTTCTCCCTGACGCGCAAGATCGCCGCGTCCAAGCACGAGTTTGACTACGCGGAGCTGGAGGGCGTGATCTTCCACTACAACAAGAAGCCGGTCGAGATCGTGGACGAGGGCGTGATCTTCGACGACGTGGCGGAATACGAGGACGGCACGTTCGAGGCGATCCCGGACTCCCGCAAGCTCTACGCCGCGGACAGCACGATCATCTCCATCAGCCAGGGCCCCAAGTCCCGCCTGGTCAACACCACCACCGGCCTGCAGGCCAACCAGCGCGGCCTGCTCGTCGCCGACGAATACGGCCGCACAACCCGCCCGGGCATCTTCGCCTCCGGCGACGTGGTCGCGGGCGCGCGCACGGTCGTGGAGGCCGTCGCCCACTCCAAGATGGTGGCCGAGGCCATGGACGCCTACATGCAGGGCTACGACCTGGAGCAGAAGCTCAAGGGCTTCATCAAGTAAATACTTCAGCCATCAGCACGATCGTTTGGATACCGCGCGGTACCTTGGCGATCGTGCTTTTTCCTTCTTGTGAAATTCATCTGGTATATTCATTTGAGCAATCGGGATTTGGAGAGGTAAAAATGGAGTTTTCAAAAGATGACCTAAAGGAAGCTAAACGACAAATTGACTCAACCTTGCATAAGCTAAGGGAAACAATAAAGACATTTGAGTCTAAAGAAAATGTGGAAAGATATAAGTCGCAAATCACATTGGCTAAAAGACGCGTAAAGGCCTTTGAGATTGCAAACTGGTTAATAAAAAATGAACTGGACAAATAGATAAATTCCAGTTTGTCAGCCTCTTTTTCAGGACTTCTTTTCTCTTGCGATGGTTTCACCTGAGCATGAAGCCATTGAAGCCGCATCCCATGATCGCATGCCGCCGGGTCAGGCGCCCTCAAAGCGGGGGCGCTTGTGATTTTCTTGGCGCAAGCCCCAATCCGTGTACACACGGCTTGACAAAGCGGCCAACACTTGTTAAACTCTGCACAAGGAATAGAGTTTTGGAGGGAGGCGTTCCTCATGAAAAACGGCGATCTGCTCCCGATCGGCAGGATGGCGGAGCTCAATCACGTCAGCATCGCGACGCTCCGGCTGTATGACAGGCTCGGGCTGCTGAGGCCGCAGGTCGTGGACCCGGACACCGGCTACCGCTACTACGGCATTCACCAGAACGCGCGGCTGGACATGATCGCCTACATGAAGGAGCTGGGCATGAGCCTGACGGAGATCGGCGATGTGTTCGGCAAGGAGGACATCTCGCTGATCGAGGAGATTCTCGCGCGCAAGAACGAGCAGATTCACGCGCAGATCAACGAGCTGCGCGCAAAGCACGACGCCGTGGAGCGCGCCATCGAGAGCATCGAGCGCTACCGCAAATCCCCCACGACGGGCACGATTTCCCTGGAATACATCGACCGCAGGTTTTACTGGGGTATTCCCTGCCAGGACGACTTCTACGCGGAGGGCATCGACGGCTATGAGCGGGAGCTGGCCCGGCTGCGGCGGGCGCTGATGGATCAGGGCTTTGACCACATCCACTCCTATCACGTCGGCACCTCGATCCTCCAGGCGGATTTTGAGCAGGAGCGCTTCGTCCCGGCGCAGGTGTTCGCCTTCACAGGCAGCCGCAGCAAGGCCGCAATCGACACCGCGATCCTGGACAGCGGCATGTACGCCTGCATCTATCTGGACAGCTTTGACGACGAAATCCCCTGCGCCAGGCAGCTGCTCGCCTATTGCCGCCGGAACCGCTACCAGATCGCGGGCGACTATGTGTGTGAAGTCATGACAGAGTTCAACGTCTTCGACCAGGACAAGCGAAGCATGTTCCTGCGCCTGCAGGTGCCCGTAAATTTCAGCAAATAAGGGCTTGACTCTCCATTTGGAGGAGGGTTTATACTCAGATTATCAAAAAAATAACGAGGAGGCCCTCTATTATGGAAAAGATCAAGGTTGTGCAGTACGGCTGCGGCAAGATGAGCAAGTACACCCTGCGCTATCTCTACGAGCACGGCGCGCAGATCGTGGGTGCGATCGATGTCAATCCCGCGGTCGTCGGCATGGACGTGGGCGACTATGCGGAGCTGGGCGTGAAGACCGGCGTGATCATCTCCAACGATGCGGACAAGGTGCTCGACGAGTGCGACGCCGACGTGGCGATCGTGACGCTGTTCTCCTTCATCAACGACATCTACGACCATGTGGAGAAGTGCGTCGCCCGCGGCATCAACGTCATCACGACCTGCGAGGAGGCCATCTATCCCTGGACCACCGCCGCCGCCCAGATCAACAAGCTGGACGCGCTGGCCAAGGAGACCGGCTGCACCATCACCGGCTCCGGCATGCAGGACATCTTCTGGATCAACATGGTCGGCATGGTCGCCGGCGGCTGCCACAAGATCGAAAAGATCAAGGGCGCGTACAGCTACAACGTGGACGAGTACGGCCTGGCGCTGGCCAAGGCGCACGGCTGCGATCTGACCCCGGAGGAGTTCGAGCAGCAGATCGCCCATCCCGAGGTGTTTGAGCCGTCCTACGCCTGGAACGCCGCCGAGGCCATCTGCAACAAGCTGGGCCTGACCATCAAGTCCATCACGCAGAAGCACGTGCCCTGCATCATCGACCACGATATCGAGTCCTCCACGCTGGGCAAGACCATCGAGGCCGGCCGCTGCATCGGCATGTCCGCCGTCGTGACCATCGAGACGATGCAGGGCATCACGGTGGAGGAAGAGACGATCGGCAAGGTCTACGGCCCGGACGACGGCGATATGTGCGATTGGTGGATCACCGGCGAGCCGAACACGGAGTTCCACGTCGTCAAGCCCGCGACAGTCGAGCACACCTGCGCGACCATCGTCAACCGCATTCCGACCCTGATCGCCGCGCCGGCCGGCTATGTGACGGCCGACCAGCTGGACGAGATCGCCTATCTGACCTATCCGATGGAGCTCTACTGCTGATTTTTCAACATGAATATGGCGCCGGATTCCCGCAGGGGAGTCCGGCGCCTTGTTTATTGTTCCTGTTTTATACTATTACGAATCGTAAGCGCGAAGCGTTACCGACGGGGCTTAGCGCATGGCTGTTTCTATTTGAAAACAGTATCAGCGCTCGATTAGACGTTTCATGCCTGTATCTGAATTCCTGCTGTGCAGATCAAACCCGTTTCAATCGTAGGCTGCTGCGCAGCCTGCTCTGAAACTACATGTTTGGCGCTTGTGGATACGTTGGGCTGCCGCCCAAACCCGCCTGGGGATGCCTCCCCAGACCCCTTCTTCGCTTCGCGCGGTGAAAAGCAGGTCTGCTAAAGGGCGCATCAATCCGGTTTTTCCAGCTCCATCGCCGCCACCTCGCCGATCACGATGATCGCCGGGGGCTTCACCTGCTTCTCCCGCGCCGCCTGCGCGATGGTCCCCAGCGTGGCGCGCACGCGCGCCGGGTTCCTGGAATTGCCGCCGGAGAGCACCGCCGCGGGCGTCTCGCCCGGCTTGCCCGCCGCCATCAGCCGCTGCGCGATGCGATTAAGCTGCGAAAGGCCCATCAGGAAGACCAGCGTTCCCTCCAGCTGCGAAAGGCTCTCCAGGTCCGCGGGCAGGCCATCCGCCGTGTCCGACGTGTGCCCGGTGAGGATGTGCAGGCTCCGGCTCGCGCCCCGGTGCGTCACCGGGATGCCCGCCTCCGCCGCGATGCCGATCGCCGAGGGCACGCCCGGCACCTCGCGGCAGGGCACGCCCGCCGCGCGCAGCGCGAGCATCTCCTCGCCGCCGCGGCCAAAGAGATACGGATCGCCGCCCTTGAGCCGCACGACCATCCGTCCCAGCCGCGCCTGACGGATCAGCTCCGCGCAGATGTCCGCCTGCGGCGCGCTGTGATGGCCGCTTCGCTTGCCCATGTACACGCGCTCCGCGTGCGCGGGCGCTTCATGAAGCAGCGCCTCGTCGATCAGGTCGTCGTAGACGATCGCGTCGCAGCGCCGGATCAGCGCAAGGCCGCGCACCGTGATCAGGTCCGCCGCGCCACAGCCCGCGCCGACCAGCCAGACCTCTCCCACCGCATCGCTATTCACAGCAGCCCCTCCGTTTCCTCGTCGTCAAGCGGCGCGCCCTTCTCCATGCACGCGGCAAACAGCCGCCGAAGCGCCGCCGCGCGCGCTTTCTCCTCCGGAATCGCCGTCTTCAGCGCCGCGCGCTGTGCGTGCAGCCAGAGCAGGATGTCCTCCAGGCGCTCCGGCGCCATCGCCTCGATCCGCTCCTTGAACCAGACCGCCGCCGTGGGGCTCGTGCCGCCGGTGCAGACGCCCGCGGAAAACGGCCCGCGCTGCACGAGCGCGGGGAAGAGGAACGAGCAATGCGCCGGATCGTCCACGACGTTGACCGGGATGCTGCGCCGTCTGCACTGCGCGGCGATCGCATGGTTCAGCCGGGGATCGTCCGTCGCCGCGATGACGAACGCCCAGTCCGCGCGCAGGTCGGAACGCCGGAACGCCCGCCTGACCGGCTCTACATCCGCCATCGCCGCGATCTCCGGCAGCATCTGCGGCGCGATGACGCGGATGGACGCGCCGTAGGGCGCGAGCTTCTCGAGCTTGCGCAGCGCTACTGCGCCGCCGCCCACGACCAGGCCGCGCCGCCCCTCCAGAGGGACGAACATCGGGAAATACGGTTTCATGTGTCCTCCTGTGCCGGCATGCAGTAGTATTGCCGCCCGTGCGGCGTCTCCGCCGCATGCAGCGCGACGTGAAACACCGCGTCGATCACCCGGCTGTCCTCGATCTCCTGCGGCGTGCCGCAGGCGGCCAGCCGCCCGTCCTGCATCACGGCGATCCGGTCGGCCATGCGCAGTGCCAGCGGGATGTCGTGCAGCACCAGCACGACGGCGCGTCCCTCCCGGGCCAGCGCGCGCGCCGTCTCCATGACCGCCAGCTGATGCGCGATATCCAGGTAGGTCGTCGGCTCGTCCATGAGGATCGTCTGCGTCTGCTGGGCCAGCGCCATGGCCAGGTAGACGCTCTGCCGCTGTCCGCCGGAGAGCTCGCTGACGTTTCTGTTCTCGTGCTGCGCGGCCCCTACGCGCGCGAGCGCGCCGCGTGCGATGGCGTAGTCCTCCCTGCCGTAGCGGCGCGGATAGGACAGGTATGGAAAGCGGCCATGCAGCACCATGCGCAGCGCCGAAATCACCGGCGTATTGCGCGACTGCGTGAGAAACGCCGCCTGCTGGGCGATCTCCCGGCGGGAGAGCCGCTCCAGCGGCACGCCGTGAAACAGCACCTCGCCGCCGGTTTTGTCGATCATGCCCAGCGCCGCCTTGAGTAGCGTGCTCTTGCCGCAGCCGTTGGGGCCCAGCAGCGCCAGCACCTCGCCGGGGCGGAACGCGAGCGTCACGCCGTGCAGCACGTCCTCCCCGCGATAGCCCGCGCAGAGGTCCTTCACCTCAATCACTCGCACGGCCTCCCCTCTTCTTGAGCAGCAGCCACAGGAAGAACGGCACGCCCGCAAACGAGAGCACGATGCCCACCGGCAGCTCATACGGCGCAAAGAGCACGCGCGCGAGCGTATCGCACAGCGTCACCAGCGCCGCACCGCCCATGGCGCACGCCAGGTTGAGCCGCAGGCTCTCCTCGCCCACCAGGCGGCGCATCATGTGCGGCACGATCAGCCCCACAAAGCCGAGCAGGCCGGAAAAGCTGATCGCCGCGCCGCACATCGCCGCCGCCAGCGTGAGCAGCAGCAGCCGGACGGGCCGCACCGAAAGCCCCAGGCTCGTCGCCGTCTGCGCGCCCAGGGAGAGCACGTCGATCTGCCGCGACAGCGTCAGCAGAAGGACGAGGCACGGCAGGATCATCGCCGCGGCGGGGCCGAGCCGCGCCATCGTCACGCCGGAAAACCCGCCGATCTTGAAATCCGAATAGCCGCTGAGCGCGTCCGGCGCAAGCGTGACCACCGCGTCAATCGCGGCGCTGAACAGGTTGGAGATCGCCACGCCGGCGAGCACCGTCGTCATGCGCGACGCGCCCGCCAGCTCCGACAGCGCCAGCACCAGCAGCACGCCCGCCAGCGCGCCGGCAAAGGCGATGGCCGGCATGCCCACGGCGCTCATGGGCGTCACCGCGCAGGCGACCGCGACGGCCAGGCCCGCGCTCGCGTTCACGCCGATGATGTTCGGCGCGGCCAGCGGATTGCACAGCACCGTCTGGATCACCGCGCCGGCCACCGCCAGCGCACAGCCGGAGAGCAGCGCCGCAACCGTGCGCGGCAGGCGGGTATAGAGCACGATGCGCGCGCCCACCGTCTCCCGCTCTCCGCGAAGGAGCGCGGCGAGGATGTCTCCGGGCGCCACCGGCACCGCGCCGACGCACAGGCTGAGCAGCGCGGCGGCGAGCAGGGCGCAGAGCAGCAGCGCAAGCGCCGCCTTATTTCTGCCCATAGAGGATCTCCGCGAGCTGCTCATACGCCTCGCCCCAGCGGCTGTTGGGCTTGAGGTTGAAGAGGCTGCCGTCCATCATGTGGCAGCGCCCCTCGCGCACGGCGGTGAGCGTCTGCCAGGCCGGATTGGAAAACAGCGTCTTCTCCAGCACCGCCTTCGCCGCGTCCGGATCGGCGCTCTGCTCGACGATAAAGATGAAGTCCGGATCGGCCCTGAGGATGGCCTCGATGCTCAGGCTCTCCAGCAGGCCCTCCTCGCTGTCCGCGATGTTCTCGCAGTCCATCGCCAGCAGCATCTCGCCCAGCACGCTGCCCTCGCTGCCCTTCACCCTGCAGCTGGTGCCCGTCGCGCGGATGTAGAGCACCGTCGGCCGGCTGCCGTCCGCGCGTGCGCGCGCCGCGTCCACCTGCGCCCGCACATCCTCGCCGTAGCGCGCGTAGTTTTCATCGCAGCCGGTGATCTGCGTGCACACATCGAGCATCTGCAGGTAGTCCTCAAAGCTGTCCACGTCAAAGTAGACGGTATGGAGGCCCATGCCCGTCAGCGCCGGCTCGAGCGCGACCTGCTCCGCGGTGGAGCAGCTGGCGATGACCAGCTGCGGCTCGGCGAGCAACAGCTTTTCAAGGCTGATGTCCTTTGTCGCGCCGAGGTTGATCGTGTCCGCCGCGATGGGCAGATCGAACTTGCGGAAGGTGTCGTCCGCCGCGGCGGCCAGCGCATCCGCGCCGCCTGCCAGGCACCAGATATCCGCAAAGCTGCCGATCAGCACGGCCACGCGCTGCGGCTGCCGCTCAATCGTCACGCTCCGCCCCAGGTCGTCCGTCAGGGTCATCGTCTCCTGCGCGGCGGCTGCGCCGCCAATCAGCACCGCCAGCGCCAGCGCCATGACCGCCGCGCATGCTTTCCATCTGCTCATCGTCCTTCTCCTCATTTCGGCTGAATTCCTGCAATCCCGGATATTATAACATTATGCGGCGCCATGAAACAAGAAAACGCCGAAGATTCGGCGTTCGCAATTTATCATGCTGTTCTCAAACCCATGTGTGTCTGAATTCTTGCTATGCAAATCCAACACGTTTCAATCGTAGGCTGCTGTGCAGCCTGCTCTGAAACTGCTTTTTTCTCAAATTGATTGGGTACGTTGGGCTGCCGCCCAAACCCGCTTGGGGATTTCATCCCCAAACCCCTTCTTCGCTTCGCGCACAGAAAAGCACCTTGTTCAGCCGGCGCTGCGCTCCACCTCGGTCACGCACTCGCTCTTGAGCTTGCCGACCAGGTATTGCAGCGCGTCCACCACATGCGGGCGGATATCGCCGCCGATGAGCACGAACATGATATCCTCGCCCACGGCGAGCTCGCCCTCGTTCAGCCAGGCGCGCGCGTAGTAGATGCCGTCCATGGCGAGGGTTTCGGCAACCGCCGCCTCCATCTTCGCCCGGTCGTAGGAGAAGGTCATGCCGGTGACGGGCTGCGCGTCCTGCGCGCCCAGGCGCACTCTGGCCTTCGCCGTGCCGCGCACCACGCCGTTGTGCGTGAGATACATGCCGACCTTGTCGGCGTCCGGATGCGCCTTGGCCTCCCGAAGCCAGGCGTCCATGGAAGGAACCGTCTTCGCCATATCCATCCTCCTCACTTTTCCGGCGCGGCGCAGTCCGCCGAGCCCTCCGAGGCCAGCATGTCCAGCCCGTGCTTGATCGGCTCGATGACGGCGAGGATGTTTTCCTTCGCCGCTTTGGGGCTGCCGGGCAGGTTGATGATCAGCGACCTGCCGCGGATGCCCGCCGTGCTGCGGGAAAGGCAGCCGCGCGGGGTGATCTTCATGCTCTCCGCGCGCATCAGCTCCGGAATGCCGGGCGTCGCGCGCTCCAGAACGGCCGCCGTCGCCTCGGGCGTGACGTCGCGCGGGGAGAAGCCCGTGCCGCCGGTAGTGAGGACCAGGCTGACCCCGAGCGCGTCGCAGCACCGGATCAGCTCCTCCTTGATCTGCTCCAGCTCGTCGGGAATGACGCGGGTGTAGACCACATCAAAATCGTGCTCGCCCGCCAGCGCGCAGAGCATCGGGCCGCTCTTGTCCTCGCGCTCGCCGCGCGCGCCCTTGTCGCTGATGGTGAGCACCGCCGCTGTGTATCTCATCGTCTTACGCTTCCTTTCTCTCAAAGTCGCCGTGCACGCCGCCCGTCTTGGAGAGCAGGCGCACGTCGGTGATGACCATGTCCTTCTGCACGGCCTTGCACATGTCGTAGACCGTCAGCGCCGCTGTGGCTGCCGCCGTGAGCGCCTCCATCTCCACGCCGGTTCTGCCGTCGCAGGAGACCGTCGCGCGGATATCGACCGCGCAGCGCGCCTCATCGAGGGACAGCTCCAGATTGATGCCGGTGAGGGCGATCGGGTGGCACATCGGGATGATGTCCGGCGTGCGCTTGGCGCCCATCACGCCCGCGATCTGCGCCACGGTGAGCACATCGCCCTTCTTCATGCCGCCGGTGCGGATCAGGTTGAACGTCTCGCGGCTCACCAGCACGCGCGCGCCGGCGACCGCCGTGCGATGGGACGGCGCCTTATCGCCCACGTCCACCATCTTCGCGCGGCCCTGCTCGTTGAAGTGCGTAAAGTCTTCCATGTTCTGCATTCGCCTCAGCCTCCGATCTGGTTCATGTTTCGCGCCGCCCGGGAGTGCTGCGTCGCGGACAGCGCCTCATGGCGGGAGGGCTTTTCGAGGATGGCCCTGCGCATCGTCTCCCGCATCGCCTCGGACGAGAGCCCCTTGAGCGAGATCTCGTCCGCGGAGTGCAGGCAGGGCTTGAGCTTGCCGTCCGCCGTCAGGCGAATGCGGTTGCAGCTCGCGCAGAAGTGATCGCTCACCGGGCTGATCAGGCCGATATTGCCCTGCGCGCCCGGCAGACGGTACAGCCGCGCCACGCCGCCGTCGGGCGCTTCGGGCACGGCGTCCGGCAAGCGCTCCAGCACCGCTCTGCAGGGGATGAACGCCTCCGGGCCGAATTCCCGGCTGTCCACCATGGGCATCAGCTCGATGAACCGGACGTCCACGGGATACGTCCGCGTCAGCTCCGCGAGCGCCCCGATCTCGCCGTCGTTGAAGCCGCCGATGAGCACGGCGTTGATCTTGATCTTTTCAAAGCCCGCGTCGAGCGCCGCGTGCAGGCCTGCCAGCGCGTCCTCCAGCCGTCCGATGCGCGTGATGCGCGCGTACCTGTCGGGATCAAGCGTATCCAGGCTCAGGTTCACGCGGCTCACGCCCGCCGCGCGCAGGCCCTTGGCGAGCTTCGGCAGCAGCACGCCGTTGGTCGTGATGCAGACCTCGGAAATGCCGGGCACCTTCGCCGCCCGCGCGCAGATGGACACGATGTTCCGCTTGACCAGCGGCTCGCCGCCCGTGATGCGCAGCTTCGTCACGCCCAGGGACGCCGCCGCCTCGACCGCGGCGATCATCTCGTCCTCGGTGAGCATGGCCTCATGCGCCTTCTTGCACACGCCGGTTTCCGGCATGCAGTAGCGGCAGCGCAGGTTGCACAGCTCCGTGACGGAGAGCCGCAGGTAGCTGATCTCCCGTCCGTATTGATCCTTCATCGCTCAGTACCTGCCGAACGTACAGTTGGGGTAGTGGCAGGCCTTGCACAGCTGGCACAGGCCGCCGTCGCCCAGGCGGATCAGGTCGGCCTTCCCGAGCCTGTCGCCGGCGAAGATCTGCGGCAGCAGCACGTCGAAGATCGTCGTGGGCAGGCTGATCGCCGCGCCCGGCACGCCGAGAATCGCCACGTCGCCCAGATACGCCACCAGCGTCATGTTGCCCGGCTGGGACGGCACGCCGTGGGAGACGACCTGCGCGCCGAGCTGGCGGATGGCCGTGGGCGTGAGGTCGTCCGGATCGACGGACATGCCGCCGGTGAAGATCAGGAAGTCCGCGTCCTTGGCCAGATACGCCTTCGCGGCATTTACGATCATGTCAAGGTCGTCGTCGCAGATCGTCACGCCCAGAATCTCGGCGGGGTAGCTTTCCATCTTGCGGCGCACGACCGGCTCAAACTTGTCCTTGATGCGGCCGGAATAGACCTCCGAGCCGGTGATGATCACGCCGATCTTTTTGTGCGCATACGGGCGCAGATCGAGCAGCTTTCTGCCCGCGCAGAGGCGCTCCGCGGCGATGATCTGCTCCTCGCGGGTCACCAGCGGCACGATGCGCATGCTGGCCAGCCGCGCGCCCGGCTCGACGGGGTAGTGGTCCGGCAGGGTGGAGATGGTGATGTCGCCGATGGAATTGATCTCCCGCAGCAGCTCGGTGTCCACCCGCAGCATGCCGCGCGTATCGGCCATGAGCAGCACCTTGCCCTCGGAGGGCGCGGTGTAATGCGCGCCCTCCACGGGGGCCATCGCGGCCATGCGCAGCGCGCAGTCCTCCTCGTGGATTTCGCCCGCGTTCTCCTCCCAGACGAACACGGTCCTCTTGCCGATACCCAGCAGCTCCTCGATGTCCTCCTCGCGGATCACATGGCCGCGCTTGAACGCCGCGCCCTTGAAGCCGTCCACCATCTTGGTGATATCGTGGCAGAGCGTCATGCCGACGGCCTGCTCGACCGGAATCTTTTTCATAGCACAAATCCTTTCAGCACAGTTCCTTCGGGGAGCGCGCCGCTTCCTGCGGGCACGATCGCCATCACGTTGCAGCCGATGGTGCTGGAGAGCACCACATTGCCCTGATCCCCGGGCAGGATCATCCTCGCCGTTCCGTCGGAAAGATCGAGCCGCCCGCGCAGCACGCGCGTGCCGGGGCTCTTCTTGGAAAAGCCGTTGTGAAGCGTCACCGTGATCTCAGGCGGGATGGGCGCGCTGTGGCCGGCCAGCTTCCGGAGCACGGGCAGCGCGATGCAGCAGAAGTTGGTCAGCGCGCTCGCCGGATTGCCGGACAGGCCGCAAACCGGCTTGCCGTCCCTCACGCCGTAGGCGCAGGCCATGCCCGGCTTGAGGTTCACGCCGCGCACGAGCAGCTCAATGCCCACGCTTTCCATCGCCGCCGGGGTCAGGTCGTAATCGCCCACGGACACGCCGCCTGTCAGCAGCACGGCGTCGCAGGAGGCCAGCCCCTGTTCAATCAGGCGCGCGATGTTGGGCGTCTCGTCGCCCGCGAGGCCCAGGTACACCGGCTCCATGCCCTCCTTTTGAAGCGCGGCGGCGAGCGCATGGCGGTTGGAGTTGCGGATCTTGCCCGGCGGGGGAGGCGTTTCGGCCTCCACGACCTCGTTGCCCGTGGAGATGATCCCCACGCGCACGCGGCGATAGACCCGCGGCTGCGCCTCGCCCTGCGCGCAGAGCGTGCCCGCGATACCCGTGTCGATCACGTCGCCCCGGCGCGCGAGCACCGTGCCCTGTTTCACGTCCTCGCCCGCGCGCACCACGTTCTCGCCCGGCCGCATGGGCGCAAAGAGCGTGACGGTCTCCTTCGTGAACGCCGTCTTCTCGTACATGCACACGCAGTCCGCGCCCGGCGGGATCGGCGCGCCGGTGAGAATCTTCGCCGCCGTCCCCGGCACGATCTCCCTCGACGGCGTTGCGCCCGCGGGGATCTCCTCGAGAATGGCGAGCGTCACCGGCTGCTCCCTGGATGCGCCCTGCGTGTCCTGCGCCCGGAAGGCGTAGCCGTCGTAGGGCGACCGGTCGAACGGCGGGACGTTTTCCGCCGCGATCAGATCGTCCGCCAGCACGCGCCCCGCGCAGTCATCCAGCGCGACGCGCTCCGCGTCGACCGGCGCAACGCGCCGCAGCAGCAGGTCGCGCGCGTCGGCAAATTCCATCGTCTCTTTCATTGCTTTCACTCCCTGAGCAGCAGGAGATGCTCAGGCGGCAGGCAGACCGTCACAGTGTCCGCTCTGCGCCTGCTCCATGCGTTCTTATCCAGCTCCCAGCCGATGGGCTTGGCCTGCGGCGCGCCCTGCGGCCGGAGCATGACGGTATAGGAAAACGGGTTCTCAATCTCCTCGACGACCTCGCAGCGCAGCGCGTTGCCGGCCTGATCGCCCGCCAGGACGTCGTGCATGCGCACGCCGAGGTGCGTCGAATCGCCGATGTCCCTGTCCGTCTCCAGCGTCACGCCCCAGTCGGGGATGTGCGCCAGACGCTCGCCGCGCTTCTCAAGCCGCGCGACGTTCTTGCAGCCGGTGAGGATCGCACCGTTCACCGTCCCCGGGTCGGCAAAGACGGACTTCCTGTCGCCGATCGTCTCGATGGCGCCGCTGTTCATGATGGCGATGGCGTCCGAGAGCCGGAAGACCTCGTCGCGGTTGTGCGAGACGAGCAGCACGGTCTTGCCGAAGCGGCGGATGGCGCTGCGCACCTCGCTCTCCAGCTGAAAGCGCAGATGGCTGTCCAGCGCCGAGAACGGCTCGTCCAGCAGCAGCACCTCCGGCGCGTTGACCAGAATGCGCGCGAGCGCCGCGCGCTGCTGCTGACCGCCGGAGAGCTGATGCGGCTTCTTGTGCTCCATGCCCTGAAGGTGCATCGCCTCGATCATCTCAGCCACCCGCGCGCGGACCTCCTTCTTCTCCCGCACGCCGCAGGCGATGTTCTGCGCGACCGTCATGTTCGGAAACAGCGCGTACTGCTGAAAGAGGTAGCCGACCCTGCGCTTTTGCGGCGCGAGGTTCACGCGCGCCTCGCTGTCAAAGAGGGTCACGCCGTCGAGCACGATGCGGCCTCTGTCCGGCGTCTCGATGCCCGCGATGCACTTGAGCGTCATGCTCTTGCCGCAGCCGGAGGCGCCCAGCAGGGCGAGCACGTTATTTTCAGCCTCAAACTTCACCCTGAGGTGAAAGCTCCCAAGCGTTTTTTCGATGTCCACAAAGAGGGCCATTTACCCAGCCCTCCTTCCTGCGCGCTGCTTCTTTTCCAGCATGTTGACCGCCAGCAGCACCACGGCGGAGATGGCCATGTTGATCATGACCCACTGGAAGGCGAGCGCGTCGTTGTTGGTTCGCCAGAGCTGATAGACGGTCGTGGAGATCGTCGCCGTGCGCCCCGGCGTGTACCCGGCGATCATGCTGGTCGCGCCGTATTCGCCCAGCGCCCGCGCGAACGCCAGCACCGTTCCGGCCAGAATGCCCTGACGGCAGTACGGCATGCGGATGCGCCAGAAGATATAGGTGCCCGAGAGGCCCAGCGTCTGCCCGGCATAGGCCAGCGTCTCGTCAAAGGATTCGAACGCGCCGCGCGCCGTGCGGTACATGAGCGGAAAGATGACGACCGTCGTGGCGAAGATGGCCGACCACCAGGTCATCGTCAGCTTCACGCCGAAGGTTTCCAGCACCCACGCGCCGATCACGCGCTTGGGGCCGAGCACGCGCAGGAGCAGATAGCCCACGACCGTCGGCGGCAGCACCAGCGGCAGGGTCAGCACCACGTCGAGGATGCCCTTCAAAAGGCGCGGCGCTTTGGCGATGTAGTAGGCGGCAAAGATGCCCAGAAAGAAGATGATGACCGTGCTGATCCCGGCGATGCGCAGCGAATTGATCAGAGGAAACCAGTCCATGTGTTCACCCGGCTTTCAGCGGGCCGTGCCCGCTCCCGCTTCCGAACGACTTTCAAACGATGAAGCCATTCGGTGCTCGTTGTACGTTTCTTTGTGCGAATCCCGATTCGCTTTCAGCGGGCCGTGCCCGCTCCCGCTTCCGAACGACTTTCAAACGATGAAGCCATTCGGTGCTCGTTGTATGTTTCTTCGTGCAGTTCCTGATTCAGCCAGAAGCGGGCCGTGCCCGCTTCACAAGCAAGGGGCAGGCGGCAAACCGCCGCCTGCCCGAAGGAAAGGATGTTGCTTACTTGGAAAGCGGGCTGAAGCCGACGCCCTCAAAGACAGCGCTGGCCTCTTCGCCGGTCAGGTAGTCAAGGAACGCCTTGGCGGCCTCCTCGTTCTTCGTGATGTTGAGCACGGCGGCCGGATAGATGACCTGGCCGCACATCTCGGCGGTGGCGGTATCCACGACGGTCAGGCCTGCGGAGTACGCGTCGGTGCCGTAGATGATGCCGCAGTCCACCGTCGCCTCGGAGACCTGCGTGGTGACTTCCTTGACGTTGGAGCCGTAGGTGATCACGCCGGCAGCGGCGAGATCGGCCTCCTCAACGCCATAGTACGCGAGGATCTTCTGGGTGTACTGGCCGACCGGCACGTCGGAATTGCCCATGGCTAGCATGAGGCTGCCGTCCTTGAGGCCCTCGATCAGCTGATCGTAGGAGGTCACGTTCTTCGGATTGCCCTCCGGCACGGCGAGGGCAACCTTGTTCTCCAGCAGGTCGATGCGGGTGCCCTGCAGGACGAAGTCCAGGCCGTCCGTGTTGGCCTCGGAGGCGATATCCAGCGCGTTCATCTGCTTGGGCGCGGCGGAGATGAAGAGGTCGCAGTCCGCGCCTTCCTCAATCTGGGTCTTGAGCGTGCCGGAGGAATCGAAGTTGTAGACGATCTCCACGTCCGGCGCGACGCCCTTGTACAGCTCGGCGATTTCGGTCAGGGTTTCGGTCATGGACGCGGCGGCGAAGACGATCAGCTCGGTCGTTTCGGCATAAGCGCACACGGACAGGGCTGCGCTCAGCATGAGCGCCAGGACGAGGGCAGCAAGTTTCTTGGTCTTCATCGGGGTTTTCTCCTTTTCATATTGATTTTCTGGGAGAAAGCCGCTATCATATTCCTGATATGGTGTGCAAAGGAGGCTGACAGCGGCTTCCTCCCATATCTATAGGAAACGGCTGAGATGGCGCCTCGGCCGTTTTCTATTGCCGCAAAGGAGGGAGGAACATCAACCGGCATGCTGCCGGCGGCATCACAGACAACGCTGAGTCAATCCTGCTGCTGCAGGCCCGAGGCTTTCAAAATGGATGGACGTCACAGGACATGCGGACGAAAATCGCTTGGAAATACAAAAAGTCCGCAGCCTTTTCAAAGGATGCGGACTACGACAAACAAAGCGGCGCCTGAACAGACGCTCTGCCGGTGTGCATTCCGTCTCCTTTTCAAACAGGAAGGCTGCACTGTTTCCCTTACAGCCCTTGACCGGTGGCCCGGCGCGGCCCTGATTCCATAGCAGACGCCTTAGGAAGGAGGGCTCGAAGACACTATTATTTTATCGGCCTGCACACCGTCTGTCAAGCGGCTTTGCACAGCAAAATCATCGGTTCAGATTTCTTGCAATGGCCTTGACAATCTCCTCCATCACGATGGGCTTGGACAGGTGTCCGTTCATGCCCGCTTCAAAGGAGGCCTGAACGTCCTCCGCAAAGGCGTTGGCGGTCATGGCGATGATGGGAATCCTGCGCGCGTCCGGGCGGTCCTGCATGCCGCGGATGGCCGCCGTGGCCTCATAGCCGTTCATCTCCGGCATCATGATGTCCATGATGATCATGTCGAAGGCGTCCGGTGGGTTCTCCGCGAAGATCTGGACGGCCTCGCTGCCGTCGGCAGCCCGGGTCACCTGAATGCCCAGCTCCTCCAGCTGCACCATGGCGATTTCCGCATTCAGGTCGTTGTCCTCCGCCAGCAGGATCTTCACGCCCGTCAGCTGCGCGTCGGCGGCGGGGTGGTCCTGCGTCTGCACCTGAATGGCCTCGGTCAGCTCCATGGGCAGCTCCACGGTGAAGGCGGAGCCCTGGCCCTTCCGGCTCTCCACCGAGATGGCGCCGCCCATCAGATCGACATACCGCTTGGTGATCGCCATGCCCAGGCCGGTGCCCTTGTAGTGCGTGCGCGCGCCGTTTTCCTCCTGGGAAAACTCGTCGAAGATGTGCTTGACGAATTCCTCGCTCATCCCCACGCCCGTGTCCGTGACGCGATAGCGCACCGCGATGTGCCGGTCGTCCCTGCCGGGATGATAGCTGGCCTCAAAGGTGATGCTGCCGCCGTCCTCCGTGAACTTGACCGCGTTGCTCAGGATGTTCACCAGCACCTCCCGGATGCGAATGGCGTCGGCGAGCACATAGGGCGTTTGCGGCGCCGGCAGGCTCGTATGGAACGTCAGGTTCCGGTCGGCCAGGAAGCCGTGCATGATGCTCAGCACCGTGTCGGCTACCGCCGTGATGTCCACGGGAAGGGGCGCGAATTCGATCTTTCCGCTTTCGATGCGGCTGATGTCCAGCACGTCGTTGATCAGGGTCAGCAGATGCTCGGAGCTGTTGCGGATCTTGTTCAGGCAGCTTCGCACCTCCGGCTTGGGCTCCTGCTTCAGCGCGATGTTGGTGAAGCCGATGATGGCGTTCATCGGCGTGCGGATGTCGTGAGAGATGTTGTTCAGGAAGGTGGTCTTCGCGCGGCTCGCGTTCTCGGCGGCGTGCACAGCCTCCTCGAGCTCCTGATGGATCTTTCTGTCGCCGGTGTGATCGGACATGTCCAGGATGAACTTCCTCTCGCCCTGAATGTCGCTGCAGAACGCGAACACATGGAACCAGAGCGTCTCGCCGCTCTTCTGATGGACGTACTCCCTGTCCCATTCCATCTGCTCGCCGGGGAGGATGCCCAGAAGCCAGTTCAGGATATGAACCGCCTCATCCTTTTTGACGAGCCGCTCGATCACATAGACGTTTTCGTACACCTGGGCCTCCGGGATGCCCAGGAGCTTTTCGATGTTGGGGCTGACATAATCCACCCGCAGGCTCTGGGCGTCCAGCATCAGGAACACGTCGTCCACATTGACCGACAGCTTGGAGAACAGCTCGTCGCGGACCAGCAGCTCGTGGTCCTTGCGCTTGAGCTTCTGCTGGTTCTGCTGAATCACGAGCAGCAGAAGCGTGATGGCCAGCACAATGGCAATGCCCGACACCACGATCATGGTCGTGGACTGGAGCTTGTTCATGCTGGCGTTGACCACATCGGCGGGGACGATTCCCAGCACCATCCAGTTCTGAAAATCCGCGGGCTCATACACCAGATAGTGGTTTCTGCCCTTGAGATCGAACAGGATCTCGCCGGACCGGCCTGCGAGGAAGTCCTGCCGCACGGCGGCGATCTCCCCGGCGGTCAGATGCTCGGACCTCTCCAGCAGGGCGAAGACGTTGCGGACATTCTTGCGGCCCTCGCCGCCGTTGTCCACGACGACCCGCCCATCGGGCAGCGCCGCAAAGGTGCCGGCCTGGCCGTCAAAGGCGGAGATCTTGAGCGCCTCCACCATGTCGGAATTGTTGAAGGTGATGGCGATGGCCTCGTAGTCAAAGCCCCGGTAGCTGCTTGGCGCGGCGGGCGTGGCAAACACCATGATTTCCGGCTTGTCCGGCACGACGGAGTTGGCGACCACCGGCCGCTTTTCAAGGATCAGATCCGAAAGCTGCTCGCGCAGATCCAGATAGCCCCGCTTTCCCTCCAGCGTGAGATAATCGCCGTTGCGGGAGATGAAGTAGAAATCGGTGAAATGGCTCTCCTCCCGGGCCTGGTTCACATAGGCGACGATGTCCGCCTCGCTCCCTGCCGCCTCCAGATAGGGCGCCCACATGCGCATCCGGCTCCAGTTGACGGAGACCAGGTTGTGCAGCGTCTGGTTCGCCTGGTGAAAGATCTCGACGAGGTGATCGACGCTCTCCTCGTAGATCGTTCGGGAGACGAAGTCAAAATAGTAGGTCAGGCCCGCCCAGATCAGTCCTGCGGCCAGCGCGATCGCGAGGAGAAAAGAGATCAGGCGCTTTTTTGTCGTCCTCCCGCCGGCTTGATTCCGGTTGCTCATTTCTTCTGCTTCTCCTGGAAGATGGTCACATACTGCGTCGGCTCCACCAGCTGCCTGGTCTTTGCCAGGGCGTCCCGAATGCAGTCATAGTTCGTGTACCGGTCCACATACTGATCCTCGCGCTTGGCCTTGAGGTCCGCCGGCATGGGGCAGTTGCAGAAGGTGGGGTGCTCCAGAAAGGTATCCGCGCCCACCAGCATCACCGAATAGACGGCCTCGTCGTCAATCGGCTTTCCCTCCACGGTGATCTCGCCCAGGACAAACCTGCCGCGCTCCGTCTCGGTGACGGTGTACTCCATGCCGCTGGTGATCGGCAGCAGGTTGCGGTGACGGACGGGGTTGGAGCCGTCCTCCTTCACATTCACCAGCCAGTCCATGATCCGGCGGATATCCGCGCCGGTGTACCGGCCGCGATAGACGTCGTTCTTGTAGGTCATGATCCACTTGATCTGCTGCATGGTGTAGTCGCCGGCAAAGATGGGCGAGCTGGCCACGCTGGCATAGCTGATGGCGATCTGGTCGTCGTTGGCCATCCGCAGCGTGTTCATCAGGGAGGACCCGGCGGCGCTTCCGTGGACGCCCAGGTCGTTGGAATAGGCCTTTTCCTGGGTAAACAGGACCTCCTCGGCCTCCGGATCGACATAGTGCGTGATCTGGCTGTCGAAATCCGCATAGGCGCCCTGAGCGTCATACTCGCCCGTCATCATCCCGTGCGCCACGTTCTGGGAGACGGCGAACATCTCCGTGGAGGCCAGCCGCATATACAGGTGATTGCTCTCGATGCAGCCCTTCACATACTGCAGGGAAGGGGCGGGCGCGATGCTCACCTCCTTGTTGTAGGACAGCACGGAGGCGCCGGCAGCCACGGCCCGCTGGCCCTCCTCGCTGAAGATGGCCAGCAGCACCTCCATGACGGCCGCCTTCTTGGCCTCGTCCGCCTCCACGCTTTTGGATACGGCCAGCTGGCACATGGGATAGGTGAGCACCCAGTTGTCCTGCTCGGCCTCGCCGAAGTAGGGGAGAATGACGCTGGTCACGCCGTATTCCGCCATGATGCTCTCCGCCATCGCCGCGGTGGCGCGGATCATCGCAGTCTGTCCGTGGAGATAGGGCTGGGTCACGGGGGTGAAGTCCAGCCCCTCGTCGCCGGGCTGGAAGCGCACGTCCTTCAGGAACTGCTCGTACTTTTTGAACACCTTCGGCCACACCTGATCGTCCAGGCCGACCTGCTGCGCCTCCGTCTCGCTCTCATAGGCCATGCGCCATGTGGTGCCCTCCAGGCTCATCAGCTCCGGGATGGCGCAGCCCTGCATGGTTTCCAGGCAGGTATAGTCGTAGATCCAGTCGGTCTGGAAGCCCTTGATGCCCAGCGCCTCAAAGGCGTCGATAGTGGCCAGGAACCCGGCGTAATCGGTGGGCAGGGGAATGCCATAGCGGTCAAACAGATCCTTGTTGGCCATGATGCAGTCCACCTCGGCGCACATGGGCAGCCAGCGGATCGCGCCGCATTCCTCGCGGTTGCTCTCCAGGTAGCTGCTGTAAAAGGTGCCGGCTACCTCGGATGTGCTCAGATCCATCAGATGCTCCGCCAGAGGGGCCGCGTCGTTGAGCGAGAAGCGGCGGCAGGTGATGATGTCCGGGATGCTCTCCCCGCGAAGGAGCAGATCCTTGTAGTATTCCATGGTGTTGTAGCTCTGCACGAACGTAAAGTCGATCTCCGGGAACCGCTGCTCCAGCCAGGGCGTCAGCTCCTTGAACATGGAGCGGTCCCACATGTACATGCTGATGGCAATTCTGCCGTTTTCCCGTCCGGCGCTCCCGGCGAGGTCCTCGCAGCCGGTGAGCAGGAGCGCCGCCATGAGGACGGCGAGCAGCAGAGGCAGCCTCTTCGTTTTCATTTGCGCATTCTCCTTTCAGCGCCGGTTCTGTCACGGATCGGCGGATTCCATATAGGCGCGAATGGCGCTCACGGTCATCTGGTAGTCCCGCGTCACGTCCTCAAAGAGGGCATGCGCAGCCTCGGGGATGGCCTCCGCTTCGGGCCGGAGCAGCTCCGTCAGCAGCGAGGCGGAGGAAAACAGCCTGTCAAGCCCCAGGCTCCCGCTGACGCCCTTGAGCGTATGCGCCGCGCGGAACGCCCTGCCGCGAGCCCCTTCCTCCATGGCCGCGCACAATTCTGAAAAGCTGCCGTCCTCCGGGAACCTCACAATGAATCGCCTGACCAGGCTTCCGCTGGACATCCGTTTTTCCGTCCGGGCGTAGTCGCCGCCCAGCCTCTGGTAGCACTCCTGAATGGTCATTCTTCATCCTCTTTTCCTTTGAATTTTTTTCCATGGGCATTCGGTTTCTGTGCGGCAGGTTTCCCGTTTCTGGCATTTCACGCGCGAAAATCTATCCAAATAAGATTATTATACATGTTTTTGATCTATTTTCAAGAAAAAGCCGGTTTTCAGCATGACACTGCGGCGTGAAAATCCGGATGCGCGCCTGCCGGTTCACGAACAGGTTTCTCTATGGTCATCCTATTCGCCCGGGGCGCGGATTATGCAGATTTTTGGCAAAAAGCGGGCTGTGCCCGGACGCAAACAAAAAGAGCATCCCGGAAAGGGGTGCTCTTGGGGTATGCGCGTCTGCCGTCCATGGCAGGCTCTCCCCCCGCCGGGAGGAAGGGCCGTTCACTTCCTGTGCTGCCGATAGAATTCCTTCAAATCCGCCTTGACCTCGTCCGGGAGCATCGTCTTTTTGACGCCCCGAACCGCGCCCTCCAGCGCCATCAGGCGATGGATGCAGGCCGATTCGTCGATCTCCTGAATCCTCAGCCAGGCCGACTTGGCGCCGACGCGCCTGAGCGCATCGGCTGAATCGATGCCGACCTCCATCAGCTGCTGCTCGACCGTCTGCCCGATGTTGGGCAGCCTGGATAACTCTCCCATACGTCTTCCTCCCATGCGTTCATCTGTCCGTCCGATCAACAGTATAGCACAGGACGCCCTGCAAACCAACCCAAAGCAGCCGTGCCCGCTGCGCGGCTTTTGCGCAATTTCCTCTGCGCTAAAAGACGCGCCCCCGCATCTCTGGCGCGGGCTTCATCGGGCGTCATGCCTCTGCGGGCAGGCGCGGCTTTGCAGCGACGCGCGGTATTCTCCGGGCGTCTTGCCGACGATCTTCTTGAAGCTCTTGGAGAAGTGCGCGACGTCGCTGTAGCCCACCTTTTCGGCGACGGCGTGTACCCGCATGGTGGGATCGGCCAGCAGCTCCTTCGCCCGTTCGATGCGCATGCTCCCCAGCAGGTCGAAGAAGCTCTGTCCCGTGTGCCGGTTGATCAGCTTGGACAGGTGCCATTGGCTGACATAGACGCTGTCGGCCACATCCGTCAGGCTGATGTGCTCCGTGCAATGCCGCTGCATGAACTCCAGCGCGGCGCGGACGATGAAGCTCCCCGCCTCGCCGCCCTCGGTCTCCGGGTCGTCCTCGCCGGTTTTCTCCGGCGGCAGCTCGCGCAGCCTCGCCGTCATGCTTTGTATGGCCTGCGTGATCTCCTCCATTTTGCTGGGCTTGAGCAGATACCGGCACACGCCCAGGTTGATCGCCTGCTGCGCGTAGTCAAAGTCCCGGTAGGCGGTCAGCACCGTCATCTGCATCCGCGGAAATTCGCTGTGCAGGGCGGCCAGCATCGTCAGGCCGTCCATGTTGGGCATGCGGATGTCCGTGAGCACGATGTCCGGCTTTTCGCGGCGGATGAGCGCAAGCCCCTCCCGTCCGTCGCTGGCCGTGCCCGCCACGGCGCAGCCCATGTCCGCCCACGGCACCACCTTGCGCAGTCCCTCAAGGATCAGCCGCTCGTCATCCACAATCACCACGCGGTACATCCCGTTTTCCTCCTTTGTCGCGCAGGCGCCCCGTCAGTCCTCAAACGGGTGCAGCTGCATGATCCGCGCCCAGCATGCCTCCGCCGTCATCGATCCCTCCGCCACGGCGGATACGCAGTCCAGCAGCCAGACCTCGCGCGCCTCCTTGCTCATGTCGTCCTGAAAGGGGCGGAGCATGGCGTCCTTGTGGGCCAGCATCGCGCCGGCGGATTCCTGCAGGGCGCCCGTCAGATGGCTGTTGCCCAGGAGCGCCAGGTTTTCCTCCCTGGCGAACCAGGCGAGCAGACGGACGGCCATGTCGCGCCGGTCCGGGTTTTCCCATGCCCGCCGCGTGAGGTAAAAGCCCATCGACACGCCGCCGATGAAGGCGTTTGGATCGGCGTCCGGCGAATACGCCGGCATGGGCATCACGAGGGTCGTGTCCATGCTCTCTGCGGGAATGCTGTTGGCAAACCAGCTGCCGTCAATCTGCATCGCGGCCTTCTTGTCCCGGAAGAGCTGGCTGGCCATGGACTCGTTGGTCGCCGTCACATTGTCCGCGAACGCGCCGAGCGTATACAGGCGATGGATGAGCGCCATGCCGTCAAACCAGGATTGTGGCACCTCCTCGAGCGTCCCCGGCCGGGCGGCGTGATCCTCCGGGCTGCCGCACACCAGCACGGCCATCTCCGCCAGATAGTGCGGGATGTCCGACAGCGACGCGGAGATGGGCACCACGCCCTCCTCGCGGAAGCGGGCGATCGCCGTCTCCAGCCTGGCCCACGTCGTGGGCAGCTCCAGATCATAGCGCGCAAACAGATCCGCATTGACGAACAGGCCCTCCCAGTACGAGCGGACGGGAATGGCATAGATGCGGCCGTCGCTCTCCCGCAGGGCGGGCACCTCCGGCAGGCTCAGCGCCGGATAGGCGGCGTTGATCTCCGCGATGGGCACCACCCGGCTCAGGATCGGCGCCGAATCCGCATTGGCGGCGAAGAAAAACAGCACGTCCGGCTCGTTGCCCGCGGCAAAGTCGTACAGCACGCTGGTCTTCCAGCTCTCGTCGCTGGCGGCGGAGGTATCCTCGATCACGCAGCCGGTCTGCTCCTCAAACGCCTTGAGCAGCTCCACATAGGCCTCCGCCGAGGCGTCGGTTCCGGCAAAGCAGCTGACTGTGCGCAGCGTGACGTCCTCCGCAGCCACGCCTGCCGGCAGCGCGAGCAGCGCCAGCAGGATGATCAGAGAGATGAACCGCTTCATGCATCTTCCTCCTTCAGGGGGATTTCAAGCTGAACGACCGTGCGCCCCTGCTCGTCCGAGCTGACGAAGAGCTTCGCCCTTCCGCCGTAGATCAGGCGCAGCCGGGTGCAGATGTTCGCCAGCCCCAGGTGGTGTCCGTCCTGATTGTCGCCCGCCATCGCCAGGTGAATCCGCTTGAGGTCTTCTCCGTCAAGCGGCTTGCCGCTGTTGACGACCCGGAGCAGGAGCAGATCGCCCGCGCGCATGCCGCTCAGGTGGATTTCGCCGCCGCCGGCAGGCTCGATGCCGTGCTGCACGGCGTTTTCCAGCAGCGGCTGCAGGGTCAGCAGCGGGACGACGGCGTTCATGGCGGCCTCGTCAAAGTCGCTGTGCACCTGAAGCCTGTCGCCGTAGCGCAGGCTGACAAAGTAGCAGTACGCCTGCGCGACCTCCAGCTCCTCCGAAAGGGAGACCATGCGGCGGTTGGCCCTGCCCATGCAGGCGTTGAGCAGGATGCTCAGGGACTCCACCATGCCGGACATGGTCTGCGATCCCTCCAGCCGGGCCTCCCAGTTGAGGTTTTCCAGCGCGTTGTTCAGAAAATGCGGGTTGATCCGGCTCTGCATGCTCTGAATCTTTGCATCCCGCAGGGCGATCTCTTCCTTGTAGGTCTTGTCGATCAGCTCCTCGATGCGCAGGCTCATCTGAGAGAACGCCCGGCCCAGTTGCCCAAGCTCGTCGCCGCCGTGCATGGGCACCGTCACGCCCAGCTCCCCGGCCTCGATCCGGGCCGACGCCTGGCTGAGCAGGCTGATCGGCCGGATGATCCGCTTGCGGACGTACAGGAGCATCAGCCCCAGTATCGGGACCAGCAGCACGAACAGACCGGTCATGAGCCGCCTGAACGCCCGGATCTCGCCGTAGATGCGGTCCTGCCCGACGCTCAGGCGCAGGGCAAAGTCGTAGTCGCTGTTGCGCTCCCGGCGGGCGTAGACGAGCTTGTCCTCCCGGGAAAGCTCGCTCAGGCCCTCGGTCTGCGCGTCCCAGTCCGCATCGCGCGCGCCGGACTGCCCCAGCATGATCTGCACCTCTCCGTCCCATGCGGAGGACAGCGCCTGCACGTCGGCAAGCAGCCTGCCGGTATTGACCCCGAGCACCAGAATGCCAAAGCGCTCCATGCGCAGGTTCATTAGGTTGCGCACCAGATACACCTGCCCCTGCTCCTCCATGAACAGGCAGCGGGTGTCCAGCGCCTCGCAGGCCGCGCTCACGGCGTCGCCCGCCTCGCGCAGACAGCGGACGGTCTCCTCGTAGCCGGAGCGGTTGTAGACCAGCATCGACGGATCACTGACCGGATAGTACAGCGCGAAGGTGAACAGGTTTTCCCGGCTGTACTTGCGCTCGATGTAGCTTCTCGACTGGCGCAGGAACTCCGCGCTCGTCAGCGCGCCGGATTCATAGCCGGCGTGGATGTCGCTGAGCTCGCCGTCATAGGTGGCCTCCTTGGCCAGGCTGACGGCGCGCTCCACGTTCTGCAGGCTGAGCGTGTAGGCGTGCTCCACGCTGGAGCTCAGGGCGGTCTCCGTCTTGGCGCGCAGATCCGCAAAGAACACATTGCCCATGTATTCCCCCAGAATCAGCGTCGGGGCCAGATAGCACAGCAGCATGATCGCCACCAGCTGTACCCGGATGGACTTGAGCGCTTTCATGGTCTTCCTCCGCGCGACGGCACGCCGCAGGTTTCGTCATTCGGGAAGGCTCATCTGGCCTTCCGCCTGTGTCTCAGCCCATGACCACGCGGACGCTGTGCGTTCCGCCGGTGAACACGGGAATGCTGCCTTGCCCGCGGCCGTCCACCTCGATCAGGCGGACGCCCTTTTCCACATGCGCCGGGTTTTCGACCCGGATTGCATAGGTCGCGCCGCGCCACTTGCGCACGGCCTCGAAGCTGTCCCAGTCCGCGGGGATGCACGGATCGACCGTCAGGCCGTCAAAGCCGGGGCGGATGCCCAGCATATAGCGCGTCGCCGCGTAATACGCCCATCCCGCCGAGCCGGTCATGAACGGATGGCGCGCCCGCCCGTGCGCCGTGTGATCCCGGCCCATGATGAACTGGCAGTAGCTGTACGGCTCCGCCTGGCGGATCTCCATGATGTCGTTCTGGTTCTCGGGCAGCAGCGCGTCGTAGAGCTTCATCGCGCGGCTGCCGCGCCCGAGGCGGCACTCCGCCGCCCAGGCCCACGGGTTCGGATGGCTGAACACCGCGCCGTTCTCCTTGACGCCGGGGTACACGCGGGTGACAAAGCCGATGGCGTCGTCCGGCTCCGTGAAGGAGGGCGCGTTCAGCATCAGCCCGTAGGGGGTGTAGAGCCACTCGTCCACCGCATCCATGCAGGAGATCCCTTGCGCCTGCGTCGCTGCGCCGCTGACGACGGCCCATGCGTTGCTCTCCAGATGCACCTTGCCCTCGCCAGCGAGTTGGCTGCCGATGGGCCGCCCGTCCGCCGTGAAGCCGCGCAGGAACCATTTCCCGTCCCACAGCTGCGCCTGGCAGACCTGCTTCATGCCCTCCATCAGCGCCTGATAGTGCGTCGCATCCTGTGTTTTGCCGAGGTACCGCGCCGCATCGAGGAAGTGCTCCGTCGCCCAGATGAGCAGGAAGGCGACCATCGCGCTCTCGCCGCCGCCGAGGTTCAGGCAGTCGTTCCAGTCCGCGCGCAGGCCGCAGGTGACCCCGTGCGCGCCGACATGGCTGTAGGAGAAGTCGAGCGCGCGCCTCATGTGGCCCCAGACGGTATCCTCGCCCTCGTCCGCGTAGGGGATGACGCGGTCAAAGAAGGAGGTATCGCCGCTCTCGCGCACGTTTTCGACGATCGCGGGGATCAGCCAGAGCGCGTCGTCCGCGCAGGCGTCCTTGATGCCGTGGATCATGCTGCCCTTCTCCGGCGTGGGCACCACCGTGGGCGACTGGAAGGACTGCTGCGCCTGCGGCTCAAACCACGCGGGATCGAACAGGTGCAGGCCGTAGCCCGCGCTGACCTGGCCGCGCAGCAGCTGCTCGATGCGCCTTTGGCACATGCCCGGCTCGGCGTGCGGGATGCACATCGCGTCCTGTGCCGTATCCCGGTACCCCAGGCCCGTGCGCCCGCCGACCTCGATGAAGGAGGAGAAGCGGGAAAAGAGCACGTTCACCTCGCTCTGGTACAGGTTCCAGATGTTGAGGCTGCGGTTCATGTTCTCGTGCGGCGTGCGCACCTGCAGAGCGGAGAGCCGGTCGTTCCACCAGGCTTTGAGCGCCGCGAAGGCCGCGTCCGTTCCCGCCTCGTCGTAGCGCATGCGGGCGTCCCGCACGGCCTGCCCCCGGCCCGTGCCCAGGTAAAAGAGCACGCGCGCCTCCTCGCCGGGCGCAAGCGTCAGACGCTTCTGCAGCGCGCCGCAGGGATTGCCGCCCAGCTCCAGCGAGCCGGTCAGCGCGCCGCGCTCCACGCCGAGCGGGTTGCGCTCCGTGCGGTAGGGGCCGATGAACGCATCGCGAACGCCCTCAAAGCCATCCGGCTCGAAATTGCCCGCGAAGAACTGCCAGCTGTTCTCCTCGTAGTGCGCCTCCATGAGCACGGCGCCGTCCTCGGCATGGGAGCCGGCGGCGTACAGGCTCATCTGGAAGTTCTGGTTGTCCATGTCGATGTGGTGGAAGGAGAACTCCACATAGCCAAAGACGCTCAGATGACGCGGCCTGTCCGACGCGTTGCGGATGCGCACGTCGAAGATCTCCACCGGGTCGCGCCCATCCTCCTCGCGCGGGATGAACAGCGTCTGCCGGGCCGAGATGCCCTCGACATCACAGGAAAAGGTGGAGTACCCCAGCCCGTGGCGGCATGCATACCGGGCCTCATTCAGCGGAAGGCCCGTGGGCTGCCAGCTCAGCGACCAGGATTTCCCGCTGTCCTCGTCGCGCAGGTAGACGTAGTGCCCGGGATAATCCATGGGCACGCCGTTGGGGCGGAACCGCGTGATCCGGTGATACTGCGGCGAATCCAGCCAGCAGTAGCCGCCGGCGTTGTGGGAGATCACCGCGCCCATGCGCTGCGTGCCCAGGTAGTTGGTCATGGAGAAGGGCGCGTCGGGCCGGTCGATGACGTATTCCCGTGCGTCGTCGTCAAAGTAGCCATACCGCATGCTTTCAGCCTCCATTGCAGGTTTTTGAAGAGATCAGCGTATCAGAATCGTGCCGGAGCGGCCATGGCCCCGGACGGCGTTTTTTTCCTTGACGGGAAATGCAGAGCGGCTTGAAGCGGGCAGACCGCCGCCGCGCACGGTCCCTGCCTGACATCATCATCTTATCACAGCCGGCCCCTTCAAGGCAAGACGCACGACGATTGGCACAGAAACTTGGCAACCATGTACAACAAATCACAACTGGAGACGATGCTATTTCGGTTTTCAGCCCATATAATAAAAGCATCAAGCCGCCTGTTGCAGACAGGCGATCAAGGAGGCGGGACAGCATGCGCACCCCAAACCCTCCCGCGCGCCGTTCGCTTGCCCAGCGCGGGATTCCCTCCGGCGCCAGGAAGACCTTCTGGCTGACCACGATGGTCATGCCTGCGGCGATCTGGCTGCTGCTGATCCGGTATCTGCCGATGTTCGGCATTGTGATGGCGTTTCTTGACTACCGCCTGCCCACGCGCAAGATGCCGTTCCCCACGAACCTGCTGCACAGCGAGTTTGTCGGGCTGGACAACTTCCAGTTCCTCTTTACCCGCGACGCGCTGACCATGATCCGCAACACGCTGGGCTACAATGCGCTCTGGATTCTGCTGGGCCTGGTGATCTCCGTTGCGCTGGCCATCATGATGAGCGAGCTGACGCGCAGGTTCCTGGCCAAGACGTATCAGACCCTGATGTTCTTCCCGTACTTCCTCAGCTGGGTCGTGGCGGCGTACTTCCTGTTCGCGTTCCTCGATCCGACCAACGGCATGATCGTGCGCGCGCAGAAGGCCGCGGGGCTCACGCCCATCGACTGGTACAACGAGCCGAAGTACTGGCCCTTCATCCTGACGCTGTGCAGCATGTGGAAGAACACAGGCTACTCCACCGTGCTGTACCTGTCGGCCATCACCGGCATCGACCGTTCCCAGTACGAGGCCGCCGCCGTGGACGGCGCGACCAAGTGGCAGCAGATGCTCCATGTGACGCTGCCACACCTGCGGCCCATCATCATCGTGCTGCTGATCATGAATGTGGGCAAGATCTTCAATGCGGACTTCGGCCTGTTCTGGTCGGTGCCGATGAACTCTGCACCGCTGTTCCCGGTCACGCAGGTCGTGGACACCTATGTGTACCGGTCCTACAAGTTCACCGGAGACGTCGGCATGTCCACGGCGGCGGGCTTTTTGCAGAATCTGGTCGGCTTCATCTGCATCATGGCCGCGAACGCCGTAGTCCGCAGGCTTGACGCGGACTGCAGCCTGTTTTAAGGAGGGAAGCCGCCATGACGATCCATCGCACGAAAAAAGCGCAGGCCTTCCGCCTCAACCAGGTCAGCCGGGGAACGGAGCTGCTGTTCCATGTGATCCTCGGGCTGTTCTCCCTGTGCTGCATCCTGCCCTTCGTCTTTGTCGTCATCATTTCCTTCAGCTCGGAGGCCAGCATCAAGACCGTCGGCTATTCCTTTCTCCCTGCTGAGTGGTCGCTGGAGGCGTACAGGCAGGTCTTCAAACTCGGCGATCAGCTCTGGCTCAGCTACTTCAACAGCTTCCTCATCACCATCGTGGGCACGGTGCTCAGCGTGGCGATGTGCGTGCTCTACGCGTATCCGCTCTTCCGCAAGGACTACAGGCTGCGGGGGTTCTTCACCTTTTTCAGCTTCTTCACGATGATCTTCGGCGGCGGCCTGATCCCCACCTACATCGTGTGCAAAAACCTGCTGGGCCTCAGCAACAACTACGCCGCGCTGATCGTGCCGCTGCTGGTCAGCCCGTTCAATATCATCATCATGCGCACGTTCTTCCAGAGCTCCGTGCCCTTTGACCTGATCGAGGCGGCGACCATCGACGGCTCCGGCGAGTATTCCACGCTGGCGCGCGTGGTGCTGCCCATCGTCAAGCCCGGCATCGCGACGGTCGCGCTGCTGACCGCGCTGGCCTACTGGAACGAGTGGTTCCTCTGTCTGCTCTACGTCACGGACAGAAAGCTCTATCCGCTGCAGTATCTGCTGATGGAGATGCAGCGCAACGCCGAGTTCATCTCGCGCAACTCCTCGGTCATGGGCGCGGCCAGCGCGGAGGCGCTGCGCAATCTGCCCAACCAGACGATGCGCATGGCCGTCGTCGTGTTCATCGTCGTGCCCATCGCCTGCGCCTATCCCTTCTTCCAGCGCTACGTCGTCGCCGGGCTGACCATCGGCTCGGTCAAGGGATGACGCATGTCCCCACGGTAAGAACGGTCGCCGGCGAAGACGGCCGCTTACAGAACATAGAATGGAGGATACCCCATATGAAGAAACTGCTGGCTCTGGCCCTTGTCGCGATGATGCTTCTGTTCGCGGCCGCCGCTCTGGCGCAGGATCCGGTGGAGATCACCATCCTGCTGGAAGGCAACAACGTGACCGACGATTCCGCCGTGCTGGAAAAGCTCAACCCCTACCTGGCCGAGAAGATCGGCGTGACCATCAAGCCCGTCTGGGGCACCTGGGCGAACTTTGACGATCTCGCGCTCAACGCCGTGACCTCCGGCTCCGACGAGTACGACATCATGTTCACCTGCTCCTGGACGAAGAACGAGTACGCCAAGTACGCCAAGGCCGGCGCGTATGTCCGCCTGGACGATCCGGCGGACGACCTGCTCGCGGAAAGCGGCGCGGAGCTGACCGCGACCCTGCCCGCGCTGCTCTTTGAGGGCGCGATGACCGAGGGCCCCGACGGGGAGAAGGGCGTCTATGCCGTGCCGGGCTTCAAGGATTTCGCCACCATGAACTGCTGGGACGTGAACGTCACCCTGCTGGAGAAGTATGGCTACACGCTCGAGGACGTGAGCAGCGCCGGCTTCTACGGCTGGGACGAGATCTTCGCCAAGGTCAAGGCCGGCGAGGAGGCCGACGGCTCCGTGTTCTATCCGTTCGTGTTTGAGGGCGCTGTCGTCGAGCGCATGGTGGACAACACCCCGATCGTCACCGGCGACGCGGGCCTGCTGCTCAGCTACATCATGAACGCGGACGACGTGTCCCAGCCCGGCCCGCATGGCAACGTGCTGGTGAACAAGTATGCGACGGACGAGTTCAAGGCCTTCGCGACCCAGATGAAGAAGTACTACGACGCGGGCTACATCGATCCCGCCATCGCCATCGGCGAGACCGCGACCGACGCCTGGCGCAACGCGCAGAACACCGCCAACTACCTGATCTCCTCTGAGGTTTCTCTGTACGGCTATGAGTACACCACCTCCGCGGCCCGCGGCATCCAGGTGGCCTACGTCATGACCCACAGCGATCCCTACATCGACAACACCTCCGTGCAGGGCGCGATGATGGCCATCTCCGCCAACTCCGATGAGCCGGAGGCCTGCATGAAGTTCCTGAACCTGCTCAACACCGATCCCTATGTCATGACCCTGCTCAACTACGGCGTGGAGGGCATTCACTACAACCTGAACGACCAGGGCGAGGCCGAGTTCACCGACGCGCGCGCCAATTCCTACACCGTCTGGACGAACGGCGTGGGCAACGTGACCCTGCTGCCGCCGACCAAGGGCCAGGGCGTGGACTTCCAGCAGCGCTTTGCCGAGTTCTACGGCAGCGCGAAGAAGCTGCCGATCTATGGCTTCACCTTCGACGCCTCCAAGGTGAACAAGGAGATCGCCGCCGTGGCCAACATCAAGGAAGCGTATTCCCTGACGCTGTGCACCGGTGCCGCCGCCGATGTGGACGCCACGCTCGCCGAGATGCTTCAGAAGATGGACGACGCCGGCATGCAGAAGATCGTCGACGAGGCCAACGCCCAGCTCGAGGCGTTCCTTGCCGGCAAGTGAGCGGATTCCCCCTTCTTTCTCATCGCCGGAGGGGCTGATAGCCCGCACATACACACGCGCCCTGCTGCTGTGCCGTGGAAATTCATGGCGCGGCAGCAGGGCTGCTTTGTGTGCGTTCATCTGGCTTTTGCCTGATTAAAGTTCCGCGTTCAGGGGAAAAGAACATTGACAGCGCGGGAAAGCATTATAAAATAGAGGAAAGCGGGAAAGGCGGTGGGCACATGGGTCCGGAACATGCAGCGCGGAATCGGCGGAGGCTGACCGTCAGGAGCGTGTATCAATGCCTGTATGAATCCAGAGAAGGCTGCACCAAGGCAGAGCTGGCGGAAAAGCTGAACCTCAGCCTGCCCACCATTTACCAATGCCTCACGGAGCTGATGGGCAGGGGGCTCATCCGCTATGCCGGCGAGCTTCAGTCCACCGGCGGACGGCGGCCCCAGCGCGTGCAGGTGGTGCCGGACGCCCGCGTGGCCGTGGGCATCTCCCTGATGGAAGACCGGATCCGCATGGTCATCACCGACCTGTACCTGAAGGAGCTGCACTACCGGAATATGCCCCACGGGCTGCATCTGCAGTCGGATGAGCTTGCGGTCTTCCTGGCCGAGAGCCTGGAGCAGTTGCTTGATGAGAGCGGAACGGACCGGAAAAAGCTGCTGGGCGTAGGCATTGCCATCCCCGGCGTCACCACGTCGGATCGGAAGCCGCTGCTCCTGGCGCCGACCCTGGGCCTGCGGAATCTGAATCTTGACTTCCTGGTCCGGCAGATTCCCTATCCGGTACTCTGGGAGAATGACGCGACCTGCAGCGGAAAGGCGGAGATGTTCGTTCGCGGCGGACAGGCCAATATGGCCTATCTGTCGCTGGAGGACGGCGTGGGCGGCGCGGTGCTGATCGGGGGCAAGCCCTACCTGGGCGAGCATCTGCGCAGCGGCGAATTTGGCCACATGTGCGTGGAGCCGGCGGGTCTGCCCTGCGCCTGCGGACGGCGGGGCTGCCTGGAGGCGTACTGCTCCGCCCAGCGGTTCCAAAGGACCCTCGGCGTCTCTCTGGAAGCGTTCTTCGCGGGCCTGCGCAGGCATGTTCCGGAGTATGAGATGCTGTGGTACGACATGCTGCGGCATCTGGCCATCGGCGTCAACAATATCCGCATGGCGCTGGACTGCGACGTGGTGCTGGGCGGCTATCTTTCCGAATACCTGGAGCCGTACCTGCCCCAGCTTCAGGCGTATGCCGCCGCCAACAACACCTTTGAACCCAACGCCGACTATCTGCAGATGAGCGTTCTGCGCCGCCATACCGTCCCCCTGGGCGCGGCGCTGTACTTCATTCAGGAATTCCTCAGCAATGGCGAAGTCTGATACGATGCCCGGAAAAGTGCGCTATAAGCGCAAATCCGCATCCAGGCACAATATAAAGAGACACTGCGGCGAAAAACCGCAGTGTCTCTTTCATGAGGTCTGATATTGGCTGAAAAGGATGCATGCCGTCCGGCATTCAACGCTTTGCCCGAGCGCCCTGACGCTTGAGGGCCGCCAGAACCTGATCCTGGGCAGGCAGCCGTTCCCGCCGGGGATAGGCCTTCTGATACCAGAGGTACAGCGCCTGCGCGTCCTCGGGGCGCAGAGAGCCGATGACCGGCTGGGTCAGCCCCTGCACCGCGAGGAACATCCAGTAGACGGACTGGTGCACATCGGGATGAGTAAACGGCGCATGATAGATGTAGTCAAGCAGCTGACAGACCTGCCCGGGGTCCTCGCTCGCGTCCAGCTGATCTAGAAAGGCCTTCAGCGCCTCAAAGAACGCATCGTGGCAGGGCGCGTTGGACAGCCTTTCGCCCATGCCGAACAGCCCGTCGGCAGGCTTCAGGCGCTTTTCCGCCGCCTTGACCTGCTGCAGATAGGCTTCATAAAGCTCGATCAGCTGCTGCATGGCATCAGGCAAAGGGATTCTCCGTCGGATACGGCAGGGCCTTGGGCTGATTGTAGGCGATGTCGGCGACGCCGAAGTACTTGAGCACCTCGAAGAGCGCCTTGCCGCAGTGCGCGAAGGCCACCGCGCCGTGGTGCGGATAGCGCTTCTGGATCAGCACATGGCGGTAGAAGCGGCCCATCTCCGGGATGGCGAACACGCCGATGCCGCCGAAGGAGCGGGTCGCCACCGGCAGCACCTCGCCCTCGGCGATGTAGGAGCGCAGGTTGCCCTCGCTGTCGCACTGCAGGCGATAGAAGGTGATGTCCGACGCGGCGATGTCGCCCTCGAGGGTGCCGCGGGTGAAGTCCGGCTCGCCGCCGTTCTCCAGCAGACGGTTCTGGATCAGCTGATACTTGACCGCGCAGCCGCCGCACATCTTGCAGCTGGGCGTGTTGCCGCAGTGGAAGCCCATGAAGGTGTCGGTGATCTTATAGTCGAACTTGCCGGCGATGTCCTCGTCGTAGATGTACTTGGGCACGGAGTTGTTGATGTCCAGCAGCGTCACCGCGTCGCCGGTGATGCACGCGCCGATGTACTCGCTCAGCGCGCCGTAGATGTCCACCTCGCAGGCGACCGGGATGCCGCGGGAGGCCAGGCGGGAGTTGACGTAGCACGGTTCAAAGCCGAACTGCTCCGGGAAGGCCGGCCAGCACTTGTCCGCGAAGGCCACGTACTTGCGCGCGCCCTTGTGGCTCTCGGCCCAGTCCAGCAGCGTCAGCTCAAACTGCGCCATGCGCTCGAGCAGGTCGGTGTAGATCTTGCCGTCCATCTCCTTCTGCATGTCGGCCACGACCTCGGGGATGCGCGCGTCGCCGGCATGCTGCTTGTAGGCCACCAGCAGATCCAGCTCGGAGTTCTCCTCGATCTCCACGCCCAGCTCGTAGAGGCCCTTGATCGGCGCGTTGCAGGCGAAGAAGTCCTGCGGGCGCGGGCCGAAGGTGATGATCTTGAGGTTCTTCACGCCGTTGATCGCGCGGGCGATCGGCACGAACTCGCGGATCATGGCGGCGCACTCCTCAGCGGTGCCCACCGGATACTCCGGGATGTAGGCCTTCAGATGGCGCATGCCCAGGTTGTAGGAGCAGTTCAGCACGCCGCAGTAGGCGTCGCCGCGGCCGTTGATCAGGTCGCCGTCGCCCTCGGCGGCCGCGATGTACATCGTCGGTCCGTCGAACTTCTGGCACAGCAGCGTCTCGGGCGTCTCGGGACCGAAGTTGCCCAGGAAGACCACCAGCGCATTGACGCCGTGTTCGCGCACATCGTCAAGCGCCTTGAGCGCATCCAGCTCGTTTTCCACGGTGATGGGGCACTCATAGATGCCCTCGCCGTAGGCGGCCACGATGTTCTTGCGGCGCTGCGTGGAGAGCGCGATGGGGAAGCAGTCGCGGGAAACCGCGATGATGCCCAGCTTGATCTCAGGGATGTTCATGGTACATAGTCTCCTTTCATCTTTGAGGTATCGGGTTACAGGGATCGGGCGATGTCGATATTCTCTCCGGTCAGGCCGACCTTCGCGCCGTTTTTCGCCTCGTCGGATTCGGGGTGCGCCAGCAGCCACTTGTTGCGCGCGGTCATGATGGCGTCCTCCGGGGTCCGGTTTTCCATATCCGGGCGCTCGGTGTTGGTCAGCCACGGCAGGGCGACCAGCACGCGGAAGCCCTTGGCTGCATCGCAGTGGCAGGGGGCATAGTGCAGCGTGGTGGCGTAGACCTCCACCAGCACCCCGGCGGGAACCTTGAAGGCCTTGACCTTGTTCGTATTCAACAGGCCGCCGTCAATTTCCTCCTGCCGGGCGAGCAGAAGAATAAAGTCCTCCGTGCCCAGGTTGAATTCGCTGTCCCGGTGATACTCCAGGCAGTTGAGACGGGTGTTGTGGCCGTTGCACCAGCCGAGCTGGACGGGCATGCCGCCAAAGCAGTGCTCGGATACCTCCACCGCGGCAGGCAGCTCCTGCAGCGCGGGGTCCGTGGGCACATAGCCCACGCCCTCCGGCAGCGGCGTGGTCCTGAGTCCGTCGAGGATCTCCTGCACCGTCTCGTCAAGGCCGGTGACGACCTGGCCGTAGGGCTTGAATTCGGGATCAAAAACAGAGTAAATCTTCATGGTGTTCTCCATTTCATTGGGTCATTTCAGCACGTCGTCGTCCTCGATCAGCGTGTCCTGCGAAGCGCTCTTCCGGTCGCGGAAGTACCGGCGCAGATGGTGCACGGCGAAACCGATGCCCGACAGCGCCATCACCGCCGCAGCGCCGTAGGCAAAGACGTCCGGCACGCTGCTGCCGCCGCTCAGCTGCGTCTTGCAGATGCTGTACGCCAGATAGACCAGGTAGCCGCACACCAGCAGGCGCAGCGTGATCTGCGTTTCCTTGTTCATGAAGCCGTCCTCCCGATCACAGGAGCTGCGGATACAGGCTCTTGAGCGCCGGATAGATCAGGCGGAACTGCTGGTATCTCGCTTCATACCGCGCGGCGATCTCCGGGTCGGGCGCGACGGTCTGGGAGACGGTGACCAGCTTTTGGCAAACCTCCGCCACGCTGCCGTAGGCGCCGCAGGCCACCATCGCCAGCATCGCGCCGCCCATGCCGGGACCCTGCTCCGAGGCGGGGATCGTCAGCGGCATGTTCAGCACATTGGCCAGGATTTTGCGCCACAGCGGGCTCTTTGCGCCGCCGCCGCAGAGCATGCTGCTCGTGAGCGGGATGCCCAGGGATTTGGCCACCTCCACGCTGTCGCGGATGGCAAAGGCCACGCCCTCCAGCACCGCCTGCGTCATGTCCGCGCGGCTGGTGTCCATGCTCATGCCGATAAACGCGCCCCTGGCGTTGGTGTCGTTGATGGGGCTGCGCTCGCCCATGAGATAGGGCAGGAAGTACACATGGTTCGCGCCCAGCCTGTCGTCCGTGATGGGCGCCTGCTCGCCGGCGTAGTCCTTCGTGCGCAGGATGTCGTCCATGAACCACTTGTTGCAGGAGGCGGCGGAGAGCATGCAGCCCATCAGGTGATACCCGCCGTCCGCGTGCGCAAAGGCGTGCAGCGCGTTATTCGGGTCCACGCCGAACTGCTTGGAGGAGATGAACACCGTGCCGGAGGTGCCCAGCGAGATGTTGCATCCGCCGTCGCCCACCACGCCGGTGCCCACGGCGGCGGCGGCATTGTCGCCCGCGCCGGCGCAGACCTTCACGCCCTGCGGGAAGCCCAGCAGCTGCGCGATCTCCGGCTTCAGGGTGCCGACCGTCTCATAGCTCTCATACAGCGCGGGCATCTGCGCCTCGGAGACGCCGCACAGCTCGAGCATCTCGGGGGACCAGCGCTTGTGCGCCACATCCAGCAGCAGCATGCCCGAGGCGTCGGAATAGTCGCAGCAGTGCACGCCGGTGAGGACGTAGTTCACATAGTCCTTGGGGAGCATGATCTTCGCGATTCTGGCGAAGTTCTCCGGCTCGTTTTCCTTCATCCAGAGGATCTTCGGCGCGGTGAAGCCGGCGAAGGCGATGTTGGCCGTCCGCTCGGACAGCGTCTGCTTGCCGATCACACCGTTCAGGTAGTCCACCTGCGCGGCGGTGCGGCCGTCGTTCCAGAGGATCGCCGGGCGGATGACGTTGTCGTCCCTGTCCAGCACCACCAGGCCGTGCATCTGGCCGCCGGTGCCGATGCCGGCGATCTGGCGCTTGTCGCAATTTGCCGTCAGCTCCTGCAGGCCGGAAAGCACCGCGTCCTTCCAGTCCTCGGGCGCCTGCTGGCTCCAGCCGGGCTGGGGAAACTCCAGCGGGTACTCCCGGGTCACCTGCTGATGGATCGCGCCGAGCTCGTCCATGAGCAGGAGCTTGACCGAGGAGGTGCCCAGATCAATGCCGATATAATACATACATATCCCTCCATCCGTCAGGAAATGAGAATCGGATTACTTGGACTCCTGCTTCTTGGAGACCACGTCGAAGATGACGGCGACCAGCAGCACCGCGCCCTTGACCACCTTCTGGTAGTTCTGGTCGATGCCCATGATGCTCATGCCCAGGTTGATGACGCCCATCAGCACGGCGCCGACGATGACGCCGGCCACGGTGCCCACGCCGCCATAGGCGGACGCGCCGCCGATGAAGCAGGAGGAGATGGCGTCCATCTCATAGTTGGTGCCGTAGGTGGGCTGGGCGGAGGACATGCGCGCGATGGTCAGGATGCCGGCGAGGCCCGCCAGGAAGCCCATGTTGGTATAGGCGAAGAAGTAGATCTTGCGGGTATCGATGCCGGAGAGCTTGGTGGCCTTCTCGTTGCCGCCCACGGCGTAGAGGTAGCGGCCCATGGTGGTCTTGGAGGTGATGTACGCGTAGATGGAAACCACCAGAGCCACCCAGATCAGCGCGGTGGGGATGCCCTTGTAGCGGCTCAGGCTGACGAAGAAGAACAGCACCACGGCGACGATGACGGCGCAGCGCAGCACCATGTTGAACATGGGCTCCAGCGCGTAGCCCTTGCTCCTGCGGCTTGCGCGGGTGCGCAGCGCCCAGATCACCATGAGCACGCACACCACGACGCCGACCACCAGACACAGCAGGTTGATGCCGTCGCCGCCGAACAGGTCGGGGATGTAGCAGTTGGCGCCGCCGCCGAAGAGCACCTTGAAGGTGTCGTTGTTGACGGTCTGGGTTCTGCCCTGCAGGATCACGTTGGACAGGCCGCGGAAGATCAGCTGGCCGGCCAGGGTGGTGATGAAGGGCGGCACGTGGATGTAGGCGATGCAGTACGCCTGGAGGCCGCCGACGATCAGGCCGATGCCCAGCATGATCAGCACGGCGAGGAACAGGTTCATGCCCTTGGCCATGAGCAGGGCGCCCACAGCGCCGGTGAAGCACACCACAGAGCCGACGGACAGGTCGATGTTGCCGCCGGTGAGGATGCACAGCAGCATGCCGGTGGCCAGGATGAACACGTAGGCGTTCTGGGCGATCAGGTTGGTGATGTTCTGGGGCAGAAGGATCTTGCCGGAGGTCTGCCAGGCAAAGAACAGAACCACCAGCACCAGAATCAGGATCATGGTGTTCTTCTGGAGCCAGGCCTTAACTTTCGATTTCGTCATGATGCACTTTTCCTTTCATCCTTGCTGGATTTCAAGATGCAGGCCATGATGGCCTCCTGGGAGGCGTCCTCCTGCCGGAATTCGCCGACGACGCGGCCCTCGTTCATCACATAGATGCGGTCGCTCATGCCGAGGATCTCGGGCAGCTCCGAGGAGATCATGATCACGCTCTTGCCCTGGGCCACCAGGTCGTTGATGATGCAGTAGATTTCGAATTTCGCGCCGACGTCGATGCCGCGGGTGGGCTCGTCCAGGATCAGAATGTCCGGGTCCGTGAACATCCACTTCGCCAGCAGCACCTTCTGCTGGTTGCCGCCGGAGAGGTTGCCCACGTTCTGGCTCACGCTGGTGCACTTGGTGCGCAGCTTCTCCCGGTAGGAGTCGGCCACGGCGTGCTCCTTGTCCTGATCGATGACGCCCCGGGTGGACACGCCGTCCAGGTTGGCCAGGGTGGTGTTGACCTGAATGGGATTGGAGAGGATCAGGCCGTTGCCCTTGCGGTCCTCGGTGACATAGGCCAGGCCTGCCTTGATGGCGGCGCGGCTGTTTTTGAGGTGCACCTCCTTGCCGCCAATGATCAGGGTGCCGGTGATGTTTGAGCCGTAGCTTCTGCCGAAGAGGCTCATGGCCAGCTCGGTGCGTCCCGCGCCCATCAGGCCGGAGATGCCGATGACCTCGCCCTTGCGCACGTTCAGGCTGACGTTGTCCACGACCTTCTTGTCCTGATAGATCGGATGATGGACGGTCCAGTTCTTGACCTCCATGGCCACCTCGCCGATTTTGACGCCGCTGCGCTTGGCGAAGCGGTCCTCGATGTCGCGGCCGACCATGCCGCGGATGATCCGGTCCTCGTCGATGTTGTGGGAGGCGTTTTCGATGGTTTCGATGGTGGTGCCGTCGCGGATGACTGTGATGCGGTCCGCCACGTAGGAGACCTCGTTGAGCTTGTGGGAGATGATGATGCAGGTCATGCCCTCCTGCTTGAAGCGCAGCAGCAGGTCGAGCAGCGCCCGCGAGTCCTCCTCGTTCAGGGAGGAGGTGGGCTCGTCCAGAATCAGCAGCCGGGCCTTCTTGGCCAGGGCCTTGGCGATTTCCACCAGCTGCTGCTTGCCCACGCCGATGTCCTTGATCAGCGCCTGGGAGGACTCCTTGAGGCCCACGATCTTCAGGTATTTATCCGCCTCGGCATAGGTCTGATCCCAGTCGATGGCGTAGGCCTTGCCGCGCTCATTGCCCAGGAACATGTTCTCGCCGATGGTCATGTAAGGGACGAGGGCCAACTCCTGATGGATGATGACGATGCCCTTTTCTTCCGAATCCGAAATCTTGGAGAACTTGCACAGCTCGCCCTCGTAGACGATGTCGCCCTCATAGGTGCCGTAGGGATAGATGCCGCTGAGCACGTTCATCAGCGTGGACTTGCCCGCGCCGTTTTCGCCCACCAGCGCGTGGATCGAGCCGCGCTCGACCTGCAGGTTCACGTTGTCCAGAGCGCGGACGCCGGGAAACAGCTTGGTAATGTTTTTCATTTCGAGAATATAGTCCGACAAGGAATCACCTCATTCTGCCCGCTTGAGAAAAGCCGCCGGAGCGCTTCGGAATACGGCCACTCCGCAGCCGCTCCGGCGGCTTTTTGAATTGTCCTCAAAAGGATTGGGCAAGGCAGGCTGCCCTGCCTTGCCCAATGTGTCAGCAAGATGTAAAGCGTCTTACTTGATCTGATCCTCGGTGTAGTAGCCGGAGTCGATCAGCAGCTCCTGGATCATATCCGGCGTGCAGGCGACCGGCTCGCACAGGAAGCTGGGGATGATGCCGGTGCCGTTGTCGTAGGTGGTGGTGTCGTTGATGGGCGGCTCGGTGCCCTTCATCAGCGCGTCAACCATCTCGACGACCTTGGAAGCGAGGGTACGGGTGTCCTTGAAGACGGACATGGACTGGGTGCCGGCGACCATGTTCTTCACGGAGGCGATGTCGCAGTCCTGGCCGGTCAGAACGGGATAGCTGCCGGTGTAGGAGGAAGCCAGCGCGTTGGCAACGCCCAGCGCGGTGGAGTCGTTGGAGGCCAGCACGGCGTCAAGCTGCGTGCCGTCGGCGTAGTAGGTGCTCAGGATGTTCTCAAAGCGGGCCTGCGCGGCGTCGGTCGCCCAGTTGGCGGTCGCGACGGTGGCCTTCTCGGTCTGGCCGGACGGGGTCTTCAGCGTGCCGGCGTCGATGTAGGGCTTGAGGACGGAGATGGCGCCGTCGAAGAAGAAGTTGATGTTGTTGTCGCCCGGGTCGCCGGTGATGTACTCGATGTTGAAGGTCTTGTCGCCCGCGTTCTCCAGATCGAGCGCCTTGACGATGAATTCGCCCTGCTTCACGCCGACGTTCCAGTTGTCGAAGGTGGCGTAGTAGGAGACGGCGTCGGAGTTCATGATCAGACGGTCATAGGAGATGACCGGGATGCCGGAGGCCTTGGCCTGATCCAGCACGGTGCCCAGCGCTTCGCCGTCGATGGAGGCGATGACCAGCGCTTCGCAGCCGCCGGCGATCATGTTCTCAATCTGGGAAACCTGGGTGGCGATGTCGTTGGCGGCGTACTGCAGGTCGACGGCGTAGCCGGCGGCTTCCAGTTCCTTCTTCATGTTCTCGCCGTCCTGATTCCAGCGCTGCAGATCCTTGGTGGGCATCGCGACGCCGACCAGCTGGGACTCGGCAATGACGCTGCAGGCGGTCAACGCCAGCATCATGACCAGGACGAGGGCTACGATCTTTTTCATGTTTCTTTCCTCCCGACAAATTTTTATTGGAGTGACCGGCAGGACTGCCGCCGCTCCTTTCTGCCTGTTATCTTAAACCTGTTTTACATAAATGTCAATAACCTGTGCCCAAATTTTATATGCATTATATTATAAAGACAAATTAGTGCGATAAAATATGGATAAATGAGACATAAAAAATATGACCCGATGGTCGTCTTTTAACAACTTCTGGTTTTATATTTTATAAAAGTCTTGTTTTGGGCAAATCGGATATCGGAGAAGGGGGAAATCTGGTCAAATGGACGCAAAAAACGCATGCCTGAGGGCCGGGAGACGGCGCAAACCGCTCCCTCTGCGGGCGCCGGCTCTGACGGGCCGCGCGCGCCGCCGCTGCCTCCTGCCTTTGGCCCTTCTGCAAAGCACGATTGACAATGCGTCAAATTCGTTTTCTCGTCGGGACGCTGCTATTTTCGAAAAAAACCCGTGTTTCCACCGGGTTTTTCTGATTATATCCCATTTTGCGGAGAAACCCGTTGATTTTTTGTTGATTTTTGAAGAACCCCGTCGTATAATAGACGCAGCTTTTCCCTGCGAGGGCGCATCGCCGGGGGACAACCTGAATGCTCTGGGAGGAACGACCATGCAAAAGAATGAAGAAAACAAAACGCTGAGCGGTCTGCAGTCCATCGTGCTGCTCCTGCTGATCATCGCGTCGGTCGCGGTGTGCATCCGCCTCAAGACCGGCGGCCCGATGATCGGCCTGTTCGCCAGCTGGTTGTGGGTCTACGGCTTCTGCAAGGTGCTCAAGATCGATTACAGCGCGGTGATCGCCGGCGCCTATGACGCCATCCGCGTCGTCGTGCCGACGCTCTGCCTGCTGATGGCCATCGGCGTCATGATCGGCACCTGGCTGCAGAGCGGCACCATCGCCACGATCATCGTCGGCGGTCTCAAGCTGATCAACCCGACCTGGCTGCTGCCGCTGACGCTCGTCTTCTGCGCGGCGCTGAGCCTGGTGACCGGCACGAGCTACGGCTCCGTCGGCAGCGCGGGCGTCGCAATGATGGCCATCGGCAACGCCATGGGCATCAACCCGGGCATGGTGGCCGGCGCGGTCATCTGCGGCGCGATGTTCGGCGACAAGCTCAGCCCGCTGTCGGATACGACCAACCTTGCCCCCGCCGTCGCGGGCTCCAAACTGGGCGATCACGTCCGCTCGATGCTCTACACGACGATTCCGGCGTTTGTCGTCAGCCTGGTGCTCTTCACGCTGCTGGGCATCCAGCAGACCTCCGGCGCCTATGAGATGAGCGACCTGAGCGCCTACATCGCGGCGCTCGAGGGCGAATTCTCGATTGGCCTGCTCGCGCTGATTCCGGCCGTCGTGATCATCGTGCTGCTGCTGCTGCGCGTGAACGCGGTCGTCGCGCTCGGCCTCTCCGCCGTCTGCGCGGGCGCGGTCTCGATCCTCGTGCAGCACGTCAGCCTGGCCAATGTCATCCGCGTCGCCTACAACGGCTACACCACCGGCATCGACATCGGCCTGCTCAAATCCATCCTCAACCGCGGCGGCATGAGCAGCATGATGCAGTATGTCGCCATCATCAGCTTCGCCGTCGGCATGGGCGGCATGCTCGACAAGCTCGGCGTGCTGAACATCATCCTGCGCGCCATCACCAGGCGCATCAGCAGCGACGGCGCGCTGATCACGGCGACGATGATCGTCGGCTACGTCACCAGCCTCATCAGCTGCTCCCAGCCGATGGCGCATGTGCTGACCGGCCGCCTGATGGCCCCGCTGTTCAGGGAGCGCGGCGTCGCGCCGGAGATCCTCTCCCGCACGCTGGAGGATTCCGGCACGCTCGCCGGCCCGATGATCCCCTGGCACGGCTACTGCGTCTACATGTCCGGCACGCTGGGCGTCGCTTGGTCGGCCTTCTTCCCGTATCTGTTCCTGCTGTATCTGACGCCTGTGTTCAGCATCTTCTACGGCTTCACCGGCATTTCCATCAAGCATGTCAAGCCGGAGGAGGGCTGAGAAGGGGCCGCCATGAAAGCATACGAAACGAAGCTCGTCCTGCTGGGGACGGGTACGCCCAATGCCTGCCCCAATGCCAGCGGCCCGGCCAGCGCCGTCGTCGTCGGCGACAGGGCCTATCTGGTCGATTTCGGGCCCGGCGTGGTGCGCCAGGCCTCCAAGGCGTATTTCGCGGGGATCGACGCGCTGCGTCCCGATCTGCTCTGCCATGCCTTCTGCACCCATCTGCATACGGATCATACGACCGGCTATGCCGATCTGATCTTCACGCCTTGGGTGCTCGAGCGCGCGCAGCCGCTCAGGGTCTTTGGCCCCAGGGGCATCCGCTCCATGACGGAGCACATTCTGGCCGCCTATAAGACGGACATCGACTTCCGCCTGCACGGGTTTGAGCGCGCCAACGAGGTCGGCTACCGGGTGGAGGCGACGGAGATTCAGCCCGGCGTCGTCTATGAGGACGACCGCGTGCGGGTGGAGGCCTTCCCGGTCAGCCATGGCACGCTGGAGAGCTACGGCTATCGCTTTACGACGGCAGACCGCGTCATCGTCATCAGCGGCGACACCGCGCCGCTGGATATCGTGGCCGAGATGGCCGAGGGCTGCGATGTGCTGCTGCACGAGGTCGAGTACACGGCCGGCATCAGCGCGCGCCTGCCCAAGTGGCAGACCTATCACCGCGCCGTGCACACGCTGAGCGTCGATCTGGCCGGCGTGGCGGCCAAGGCGCGGCCGAAGCTGCTGGTGACCACCCATCGCATCTACCACATGAACATCCTGGACAACACCAGGGATCTGGAGGCGGAGATGGCCTGGCGCTGCGACGCCATCCTGCGCGAGATCCGCGAGGCGGGCTATGACGGCCCCGTCGTCAACGGGCACGATCTCGACGTCTTTTGATACTAATTAACAAAGCACGCCTGCACCGCAGAATTGAGCGAGTCAAACCTGCGGCGCAAGCGTGTTTTTATGTTTCATTCTCGTCCTTCAGAAAATGGAGCAGATAGCAGACGGCCAGCAGATCGGCGCTGCCGCCGGGGGAGAGGTTGGCGGCCATGAACCGGTCGTCCAGGGCGCGCAAGGCGGCCTCGTCCGGGTAGGGCGTGCGCGCCAGCAGCTCCCGGAGCTCCTGCGACACGGCCTCCTGCGCGGCGCGGCTGCTGCGCGCGATCATGTTGGTATCGGTGCTGTTTGCGAGGATGGCCAGAAGCGCGGCGCATCCGGAGCGGTTGAGGTCGTAGCCCAGCGCAAGGCCCCGCTCCAATACCGGCAGGCCGACGTCCCGCACGGCGGGCAGACCGGCCTCCACCTGTCCCCGCACCCCCGTGATCCCGTATTCCAGATAGAGCCTCTGCCCGGCGGTGACGGCGTTTTCCCTGGTCAGGCCCGAAAAATCCGAAGCGGTGAGGCCCCGGGTCATCGCGGCGGCCTCCTGCAGGATGCGCTCGGGGCTGCTCCACAGCGCCCGCTCCAGGCGGCCCAGCGCGGCGCAGAGGATGCCCATGGTGAAGATGGCGCCCTTGTGGGTATTGACCCCATGGGTCGCCGCCAGCATGTCCCCCTCCGCCCTGCAGCCCAGGGGACGCAGCGCGGCAAAGGTCTCCTCTGCGGGCTGCGCCGCTGTCCGCTGACCGGTGCGCGCGCAGGCATGGAAATAGGGCCACAGCGCCGCGGCGCTGCTCATAAAGGTGAAGCTGTCCATGTCCCGGTGGCTGCCGCTGTTCCTGCGGTCCACAAGGCCGGGCTTGGGGGTCGTGTTGACCTCGTAGAGCAGCGCCCGGACGGCCTGCTGCGCGGCGGTCTCGGCGTCCAGCGCCTGGAGCGACTGCTCCATGATAGCCTTCGTCCTTTGCTGCAGCGCCTCGACCGGATGCAGACGGCGGCTGCTGCAGACCTTGGCGGGGCCGCCGCAGATCAGGCAGGTGCGCCCGCTGAGGCCCAGCTCCTCGCGGTCCACCTTGCGCCCGTCCGGCCGCAGCACATCCATGTCATAGAGCCGCCCCAGGGGGTTCGCATCCTCCAGGCCGGTCGTGATCCGCTTGATGGCGAGCGGGTCAAGGTCGAGGACGAAATACGCCTCGCAGCCGGTGACCTCCCGCACCGTCTCCTCATGGAGCGGCCTTGCGCGGAGGCGGAGAAGCTGCCGGCGCAGCAGCGCGCAGCCATGGTCAAAGCTGCGGCGGATGAGCGGGCTGTCCTTGACCGGCCCGGCGATGTTCATGGTCAGGCAGACCAGCGGCTTGGCGTATTGGCGCAGCAGCTCCTGCTGGCGCAGGCAGCGCCGCTCCCGGGCTTCCAGCATCTGATAAAGCTCGACGGTTTGGGGCATGGCGATTCCTCCCGGCTCTGGTGCCCGGCCTTGTCCGGCGTGCGGAGAAGCGCAAAGCCTGACCGTCCGTCTGTCCGCAGCCGCTTCCCGGGCATTTCTTCCTTTATCCATCATACACCCAAACCGCGCGCTTGAAAAGGGGCGTTCGGAGAAGAGGAACGCAGGGAGACGAAATGGCGGCCCCGGCGGACGCAAAAGCCCCTGCGCGGCAGGTGGCCGCACAGGGGCCCAATAGGCTGCTGCCCGGCGCCGGGCACGCTTTCCCGCGCGCCGCGCTCCGGCTCATCCCTTGAGGAAGGCGCAGACGCGCTCCGCGTCCCGAACGCCCTTGTCGTACATCCTCTGCAGCTTTTCGCGGTCCTTGGTGAGGGTGGAAAGCCCGCAGATGTCGTCCGGCGCGACGACGAGCACCTTGCCCTGCGCCTGAAGCGCCAGGGCGCGGGCCACGCCGTCATTGTACGTCCGATACCGGGTACGCATGCATTCGCCGGCCTTCGGATAGCTGCGCGAGAGCAGGTCGGCAATCATGCGGTCCTTTTTCGCCTGACGGGGTTGATCGACGGGCCGGGTCAGGATCAGGACGACCCTGTCGCAGCCGTCAGAAAGCGCCTTGTCCACGGGGATCGGATCGGAGATGCCGCCGTCCAGGCACGGGATGTCGCCGATCATATAGGGCTTGCAGAACACCGGGAGCGCGCAGGAGGCCTTGAAGATGTCGTAATGATCCTGAGACAGATACGACTTGTCGAAGTAGATCGGCTCGCCTGTCAGGGCGTTGCACGCGCCGACGTAGAACTCCGCGGCGTTCTGCTTCATGGCTTCAAAGTCGACCGGGTTTTCTCCGTCGCTGTTGGAGAGCGTGCCGTAGATGTAATCGAGGTCAACGTAGTTGCGGGTTTTCAGCCAGTTGTCCAGGCTGGCGTATTCCTTGCGGAACACGTACTCCATATAGAAGGTATAGCTGCGCCCCGGCTGCTGCGCCAGATACGAGGCCAGATTCGCGCTGCCCGCAGAGATGCCGATGCAGTAGTCAAAATGGATGCCACGCGCCATGCAGACGTCCAGCACGCCTGCGCCGTAAATGTCGCGGAAGCCGCCGCCTACATCAATGATACCGGTTTTCATGTCTGTTCTCCTTCATGCATTCAAGAGATCACGGGGAAGCCCGCAGCCGCATGCCGCCGGCGCGCGGGAGGGCGAACCGCCGGCTCTGCGGACAAGTATACCATGTTATGGCGGCTGAGAGAAGTTCCTATTCGGCTCAGACGGTGAGAAACATGACGCCGATGGTATTCGGGCCGCAATGGCAGGCCACCGTGCAGCCCGTCCGGGCCTCATAGACGGCCTCAAACCGGCCGTCCTCCCGGAGCGTGCGGATGGTCGCCTCGACCGCGTCCCGGTCCGCGGCGGGATGGACGACGATGGCGAGATCGACCCGGCTGTCGGGGCAGTGCGCGAGCAGCTCCTTCGTGTACTGGACCATGCAGTGCTCATAGGAGCCGCGGTATTTCTTCACGACGCCCATCTTGCCCTCCTTCACGGCGATGCAGGGCTTGAGGCGCATGAGGTTGGCGCCCAGCGCGGCGACGGCGGAGCAGCGCCCGCCCTTGCGCATGTAGTCGAGCCGGTCCAGAAGGAAGCTCGACTGCACCTTGCCGGTCTCCTCGTTCAGCATCCGGGCGATTTCATGCCCGGCATATCCCTCTCCGGCGAGCCGGGCCGCTTCCAGCGCGATCAAGCCCTGCGCGCTCGAGAGGTTGCGGGAGTCAACCGCATAGACGTTGGGAAATAAGGCCGCGGCCAGGCAGGCGTTCTGAAAGCAGCTGGACATCTCCGAGCTGACCGTGACGCAGACGACGGAATCGTAGCGGCTGCTGTATTGGGCAAAGCAGGCCGTAAACTCGTCGATGTTGACAGCCGCCGTCGAGCAGAGCGCGCCGCCTGCATCGACGTGCGCAAAGATATCCTGCGGCGTGATTTCGACGCCGTCCCTATAGAATTGCCCATCCTTGTTGATGGACAGCGGCAGAATGGTGATGTCGTACTGCGCGAGCAGTTCAGCGGGCAAATCACAGGTAGAATCTGCAATGATTTTGACAGACATGGCGAAATTCCTTTCCGGTCCATGGGCAGCAGACAGACAAGAGCGGTCGAAGCGTCCGCACGCGGGCGTTCCGGCCGTCTTTCTGGTCTTTTGAGAAATGGCGTAAAAACCTGCAGCGGGCACAGCTCGTTATTTGGATCAAGGATTATGCGCAGTGCGTCCGCGCCTGGCGGAGCCACATTTCGGCGAGGTCGGTCTGCTCCCACGGCGTCTCCTTCGCGTTTTCGCCAAAGTGGCCGTAGCAGGAGACGCGGCTATAGATCGGCGCGCGCAGGCCGAAGCGGCGGATGATGGCCGCCGGCCGCATGTCCACGGTGTCAAGGAGCAGCCTGCGGATCTCCGGAACGGGCATCGTCTCCGTGCCGAAGGCATCGACCAGCAGCGAGACGGGCTGCGCCACGCCGATGGCGTAGCTGAGCTGCACCTCGCAGCGGTCCGCCAGGCCCGCGGCGACAACGTTCTTGGCCAGGTAACGGGCCAGATACGCCGCGCTGCGATCGACCTTCGACGGGTCCTTGCCGGAGAAGGCGCCGCCGCCGTGGCGCGCATAGCCGCCGTAGGTGTCCACGATCAGCTTGCGGCCGGTCAGGCCGCTGTCGCCCGCGGGGCCGCCGATGAGGAAGCGGCCGGTCGGGTTGATCAGCATGCGCGTCTGCTCATCCAGCAGATGGGCGGGCAGCGCCTTGAGGATCACCTCGTCGATCACCTGCGCGCGGAGCTCCTGCTCGGAAATGCCGTCCGTGTGCTGCGTGGAGACGACGACCGTGTCGATGCGCGCGGGCACGCCGTCCTCGTACTGGACGGTCACCTGCGCCTTTCCGTCCGGCAGGAGCGCCGGCAGGATGCCCGCCTCGCGCACAGCCGCGAGCCGGCGGGTCAGCGCGTGGGCCAGCTCGATGGGCAGCGGCATGAGGCTCTCCGTCTCCCGGCAGGCATAGCCGAACATCATGCCCTGATCGCCGGCGCCGCTCTCGTCCTCATTCTTGCGCTGAACGCCCATGTTGATGTCGGGCGACTGCTCGTGCAGGTCCACGGTGATGCGGCAGGTGTCCGCGTCAAAGCCGTGACCGGGCTGCGTGTAGCCGATGGCGCGGATCGTCTCGCGGGCCACCGCCTCGTAATCGACCTTCGCGGTCGTGGTGATCTCGCCGAAGATGTGCACGGCGTCCGTGATGGCCGTCACCTCGCAGGCGACGTGGGCGTTCGGGTCGCCGGCAAGCACCGCGTCGAGAATCGCGTCGGCGATCTGGTCGCAGACCTTGTCGGGATGGCCCTGGGTGACGCTTTCAGAGGTGAAATAGGTCGTCATGGGATTATGCCTCCTTGTCACAGGCGGACGGGCAGCCCGCGCAGCTGTGGCTGCATGCCCACAGGCGCTCGGCGGTCGGCGTCCAGTTCTTTGCGTAGTCGTCGCACTTGCCGCACAGGTGATCGGCGGTTTCGGGCGACTGCGGATCGGTCGAATGCGCGCCGGTCTTTTGTACGATCTCGCGCAGCATCTCCGGGTTCTCCAGCATCGGGCAGGGACGCAGCATGTTGTCGTTGAACGGCTGGCCGTCGTGATAGGCCATGAAGATGGGGGAGCGCAGCGCGTCCAGCAGGCTGACCTCGCGGATGTTCGCGTTGGAGTAGTGGATGAACACGCAGGGATCGACGTCGCCGTTGGCGTTGATGTGCAGATAGCGGCGGCCGCCTGCGATGCATCCGCCGACGTACTCGCCGTCGTTCTGGAAGTCCATCGCGAAGATGGGCTTCGTGGAGCGGATTTCGCGGATGCGATGATACATGTACTCGCGCTGCTCCGGATTGGGCAGCAGCGCCGGGGCGGCGTCGTTGCCGACGGGCATGTAGTGGAAATACCAGATGAAGCGCGCGCCCAGGCCGCAGATGAAGTCGATGTATTCATCCGAGGCGATGGAGTCCACGTTGGCGCTGGTGTAGCAGGCGGAGATGCCGAACGGCAGATGCTTGTCGTGCAGGATCTGCATGGCGCGGGTGGCCTTCTGATAGACGCCGCTGCCGCGCCGGCCGTCGGTGGCCTCCTCAAAGCCCTCCAGGCTGATGGCGGGGATGAAGTTCTTCACGCGCAGCATCTCGTCGGCGAAGGCCTCGTCGATCAGCGTGCCGTTGGTGAAGGAGAGGAACTGGCAGTCGCTGTGCTTTTCGCACAGGGCGATCAGGTCCTTCTTGCGCACCAGCGGCTCGCCGCCGGTGTAGATGTACATGTAAATGCCCAGCTCCTTGCCCTGGGTGATGATCGAGTCGATCTCCTCAAGGGTCAGGTTCAGCTTGTTGCCGTATTCCGCTGCCCAGCAGCCGGTGCAGTGCAGGTTGCAGGCCGAGGTCGGGTCCAGAAGGATGGCCCAGGGAATGTTGCAGCCGTACTTCTCGCGGTTCTTTTCCTGCACGGGCCAGCCGATGATGTTGGCGTTGAGGAAGAAGTTGACAAAGGTGGCCTTGAGCACCTCGTTGTCCGTCTGCTTGAGGATGTCCATGACGAGCCGGTACATGTTGTTGCTGGGATCATTGATGACGGCGCGCACGGCGTCCCGCTGGGCCTGGAAGCTGTCCGGGCCGGTGCCGGCGAGCTTGTCCACCCAGGCCATCAGCTTGGGGGCGTTTTCCTCCGGATTCTTCTCCAGATAGCTGAATGCGGTCTTGAGCGCGGTTTTTTTGATCTGATCGGTCAAACCCATAATGATATCTCCTTGATCTGTTTGGTTCAGATGATGTGGTATTCGCGGATGGTTGTATTGTAAAAAAACCGACAAAAAACGACAACCGACAAAATCCGCCGGATGATGGATTTCTGTGCAATGGGTTTGAAGTGCCTGTTTTTTAGGCAAATCCGCAGAAATGTTGGAAAAGGACAGAATAACGGAAAACAAGCGGCGTGACGGCGCTGTCTCCTTGCGGCATTGAATTTGAAAAGTTCCATATTGCACGAGCGCTCGCCCGCATGATATACTGACTTTATATAAGTATACACGAAAATGGACATTTGCCCGGAGGATGCGAAAGAGCGGAAAGCAGGGAGGAGGGGAACGCGACGTGGCGTCATTTACGCGCAAGGCCATTATGGATTCCTGCCTCCGTCTGCTGGAGGAGCGGCCTGTCGACAAAATCACCGTCAAGGACATCGTGGAGGACTGCGGGATCAACCGCAATACCTTCTACTATCATTTTGAGGATCTGCCGTCGCTCATCAACGCGATCTTCATGGAGGATGCCGAGAAGACCATTCAGGAGAGCTTTGTCATCAATTCCCTGTGGGAATGCTTTGATAGCGTGATCAATTTCGCCCTGAAGCGCCGCCGGGTGGTCATGCACGTCTATCATTCCTCCCATTGGGCCGTCTATGAGCAGCAGATGTTCATGATTTGTGGGCATGCCGTCACCCAATATGTGGAGAAGCTGTTGGGCGACATGGGCGATCTTCAGGTTCAGGAGAATGACAAGCGGATCATCATTCAGGCGTATACCTGCGAGTGCTACGGTCAGATCATAAGCTGGCTGAACAGCAGCATGAAGGAGGACTTTCTGCAGGACATGATCCGCCTGTGCAGGCTGCGCGAGGGAGAAGTCAGGGAGCTGCTTCTGCGGAGCACGAGGATATGAGACTTATTCAAATTCGAAAGAAAGAAGCGCCGGATGGAATCGAGAGGGATTCCGTCCGGCGCTGTTTTTTGCCTGATAGAAAATTGCGCCCCAAAACCGTACGTCGAGCACGGAATTACGTGATTTTGTCAAGCTGTTCGGAAGAGGGAGCGGGCACGGCCCGCTGTTTTGCAGACATTTCCCGCCAACTGTCTGTTTTTTGGGCAAGATGAGCGGAATGCATAGTTTTGGAACAAGCGCCCGGATATGCCCATTTTCCTGACGCGCCGTCCTTTGCTATACTCATTGCATCGATTCCATGGGGCGAAGCGACTGCTGCCCTGTGGGAGAAAACAGGACGGAGGAAGAAGCATATGAGCTCTGCCAGGCTGATTCAGACCATAAAGAGAATATATATTGTGATTTCATTCCTTTTGTGTGTCGTCGGGCTATGGATGGTTTTCGTGCCGGATCTGACGCTGACGGCGATCGGCGTCATCATTGGCATTGTTCTCGGCGTGACCGGCGTGGTCAAGCTGATCGGATATCTGTCACGCGATCTGTACCAGCTGGCTTTTCAATTTGATCTGGCGTTCGGCATCCTGCTGATGGCGTTGAGCGCCGCCATTTTTCTGCATCCGGAGCATGTGATCAGCTCGCTGTGCATCATTCTGGGCATCACCATTCTGACGGACGGCCTGCTCAAAATCCAGACGTCGATCGACGCGCGGCGCTTCGGCCTTGAGACGTGGTGGCTGATCCTGCTGGCGGCGATCCTGGCAGGCGTGGCCGGGATGGTGCTGATGCTGCGTCCGTCCCAGCGCGCGCAGACGCTGACGGTTTTGATGGGGGTTTCCCTCGTGGCGGAGGGCATCCTCAACCTGTGCGTCGCGATCTGCGCGGTGAAGACCCGCGGCGCTTCCGGCCTTCGCGAGCCCTGAAGACGGGCCCCGGATGAATGGCACGGGGAAGCGCAGGGGCGCGAACGGCGCGTCCAACTCGGTGCATTTTACGGTATGCCGACAAAGATGAACAAAAAGGCGCTGTCTCAAATGGCTCAAGCAAGCCATGAGAGGCAGCGCCTTCTTATGAACAATGGAAAAATGTTGCCGTATCGTTGCCACGGAGGGATTCAGACGGTCAAAAGTCCTTGAATTTCAAGGCGTTCCGGCCCTTCTAAAATTATTCCCACTCAATCGTCCCGATCGGCTTCGGGGTCAAATCCAGCAGCACGCGGTTGATGCCGTCGACCTCGTGCGTGATGCGGTCGGTGATGTGGTGCAGCAGGGGATAGGGGATCTCCTCGATGGTTGCGGTCATCGCGTCGGTGGTGTTCACCGCGCGGATGATGGCCGGCCAGCCCTCGTAGCGCTTGCCGTCCTTCACGCCGACGCTCTTCATGTCCGGCACGGCGATGAAGTACTGCCAGACCTTGCCGGCCAGGCCGTTTTTGTCGAACTCCTCGCGCAGGATCGCGTCGGCCTCGCGCAGCGCGTGCAGGCGGTCGCGGGTGATCGCGCCCAGGCAGCGCACGCCCAGGCCCGGACCCGGGAACGGCTGACGGTAGACCATGCCGTGCGGCAGACCGAGGGCCTCGCCCACGACGCGGACCTCGTCCTTGTAGAGCAGCTTGACCGGCTCGACGAGCTCCATCTGCATCTCCTCCGGCAGACCGCCGACGTTGTGGTGCGCCTTGACGCCCTTGCTCTCCAGGATGTCCGGATAGATGGTGCCCTGGGCCAGGAAGGAAATGCCCTCGAGCTTGCTGGCTTCCTCATCGAAGACCTTGATGAACTCGCCGCCGATGATCTTGCGCTTGCGCTCCGGATCGGAGACGCCCGCGAGCAGATCGAGGAAGCGGTCGGTCGCATCGACGTAGATCAGGTTGGCGTCCATGGCCTTGCCGAATACCTCGATGACCTGCTCACTCTCGCCCTTGCGCATGAGGCCGTGGTTGACGTGCACGCAGACCAGCTGCTTGCCGATGGCCCGGATCAGCAGCGCCGCGACGACGGAGCTGTCTACGCCGCCGGACAGCGCCAGCAGCACCTTCTTATCGCCCACCTGGGCACGCACAGCGGCTACCTGTTCCTCGATGAACGCGTTAGCCAGCTCAGGGGTGGTGATGCGGGCCATGGATTCGGGACGAACATTGCTCATGATAATCACTCCTGTATATGGTTGGAAATATGACGGATGGCGTAGAGTATTTTAGCATGCAGGCATTGCGGCTGTAAAGGAAACTCAAAAATTTTCTGTACGAACGTTCGGATTCCTGCGTATTTTCGCGGTTTTGCGCGTATTTACAGGCGAGAAAAACCGCGATATAATGTCTTTCAAATTGATTTTGAAAACAGGTGAGAACATGATTCTTTTGATGACCAGCAGTCCCTGCGACGACCATGTGCCGGAGGGCGTGAGCCTGCCCTGCGTGCTGGATGGCCGCAACTGCTTTCTTGACAACCTGCGCGCGCATTGGAAGCCGGACAGCCGTCTGGTCGTCGTCTGCTCGGACCCCTTCAATTTTCCGCTCAACGACGAGATGTGCGACACGTTCACCCGGTGCTTCCGCCATCATGGCCTGACGGTCTCCTCAAGCACGATGCTCGACAGCCGCAACGCGCGCGACGCGGGCAGGATCATCGCGCTCAGCGACGTGGTGCTGCTCGGCGGCGGCCATGTGCCCACGCAGAACGCCTTCTTTGCCGAAATTGGACTGCGTGCGCTGCTGCGCGGCTACACGGGCGTAATTCTCGGCGTGAGCGCGGGCTCCATGAACTGCAGGGACGTCGTCTATGCCCAGCCGGAGCTGCCGGGCGAGTCCGTTGATCCCGACTACCAGCGCTTTCTGCCGGGGCTTGCGCTGTCCAGCGTGCAGATTCTGCCGCATTACCAGAGGGTGAAGGACAACCTGCTCGACGGCAGACGCCTGATCGAGGACATCACCTTCGGGGACAGCCATGGCCGCGAGTTCTATGTGCTGGTGGACGGCAGCTACGTCATGCGCATCGACGACGACTACACGCTCTGGGGCGAGGGCTATGTCATCCGCGACGGTGCGATGCAGCCCGTCTGCCGCGAGGGCGAGCACGTCGAGCTTCACCCCATGGAGGCATGGAAATGACGCTGTTTCGCGGACGTCCCGCCTCCGGCGAGGGAAGGCAGGCCAAGGAGCTGCGGGTGTACGACCTGCTCGACAGCCTTGGCATCGCATACGAGCGCACGGATCACGAGCCTGCCATGACCATGGAGGACTGCATGGAGATCGACCGGATTCTGGATCTCCTCATCTGCAAGAATCTGTTCCTGTGCAACCGGCAGAAGACGAAATTCTACCTGCTGATGATGCCGGGCGGCAAGGCCTTCAAAACCCGCGATCTCTCTCCGCTCATCGGCTCGTCGCGCCTGTCGTTTGCCGGCGCAGAGGAGATGGAGCGGTACCTCGACGTCACGCCCGGCTCGGTGTCCGTCATGGGCCTGATGAACGACACGGAGAATCATGTCCAGCTGCTGGTGGACAGGCCGGTCGTGGAAAGCCCGCTCTTTGGCTGCCACCCGTGCGTGAACACGTCGAGCCTGCGCCTGAAGACCCGGGACGTGCTTGACGTCTTTCTGCCCGCCGTGCATCACGACGCGATCGTCGTCGATCTGCCGGAATACCCGGCGTAATCCCCCGCAGAATGGCGGCGCTCCGCCTCTGCGTGTCTGCGAAAGGAGCCAGCCCATGTCCCAGGTCACCAAGCGCGCGCTGGAGCAGTCGCTCAAAAACCTGCTGCTCAAAAAGCCCCTGACGAAGATCACGATCAACGATATTGCCGAGGACTGCGGCATCAACCGCATGACCTTCTACTACCACTTCAAG